>JAPLNA010000322.1:0-6773 GCA_026693065.1 Planctomycetota bacterium | reverse complement strand
CCTTACCGCGGGTCCTGCAGCACGAGGTCCTTGATCTTCTCGCTGGGCAGGTCGAGGGCGCCCAGGAACTTGGCGGCGGCCTCGCGGATGGCCAGCGAATCCTTGCCGTTGACGACGGCGATGACCTTCTCGGCCTGTTCCTCGGTGCCGAGGTTGCCCAGCCGCCGCACGCTCTCGGCGGCGGCGTTGAAACAGGCGATGCGGACCGTCGGCAGGACGGCGCCCTTGCAGGCGGCGTCCACGATCGCCCGCTGGCACTCCGCCCCGCTCATGACGGACAGGGCGTCAGCCGCCGCCGTCTGCACTTCGCCCTGCGTCGTGCGGTCCAGGGCGTCGATAAGCCCGCGGCGGCAGACCTGCACGTCGTAGGCGGCGTTGTGCGACAGGCCCAGCCCGCGAATGCTGGTGGCGGCCTGGACGGCCCACTTGCGGGCCTCGGGCAACGCCAGCGGCGCCCCGCCGGTGATCTCCAGGGCCTTCTCCATGCCTTCCTTCACGCCCGCGGCCGTGATCTCGGGCGAGATCACCACGATCCGCTTGTCGACCTCGGCGGCCTGCTGAAGCTCCTGGCCCGCGCCGGCCATCACCACGGGGGTCATCGCGAAGGCGGCGTCTTTCCGGAGCATCGGCACGACCTGCGAAAGCATGCCGACCTCGCCGACGATTACGGCGTCCACGCCGGGGGTTTCACGGGCGGCGGTGAGGGCCTTGGCCGGATCGGACTCGTCCAGCACGTTCCACCCGGCGGCCCGGACGGCGTCCTTGAGCTTGGCGCGGAGTTCGCCGTTCTGGGCGATCACCACGCCGACCTTCATACCCGTCTGGTGGAGGGCCTCGTTGAGGACCATCATCACCTGTCCGGCGCCGCTGAACCGCTGGCGGGGCTGGGCGTCGGCCAGCGCCACCGCCGCGAGGAACCGCACCCGGCGGTCGGCGTACGTCAGGCTCGCCACCACCGGCTCATCGCCGCCGGCCAGGGGCTTGAGAATCGACTGCGAGCCGTTCGTCTCGGTCAGGGCCTTCAACGCCCCGATGATCACCGGGGTGTTCTTGTCCCTGAGCCCGCGGACGACGACTTCCTTCACGTAACTGGGACTGCTGGCGAGAGTGTAGAACTTCGCCGTCGGGGCCCCGTCCTTCTGGGTCGGGTCCTTCTTGCCGGCGCCCAGGTCGGCCTCTTTCTTCAGGTACGCCGCCAGCCACAGCGAAACCGCCGGCGAATTCTTCGGATCGTGCTGCAACGCCAGCCTCGCCATCCGCATCGCGTACACGTCGCAGAAGATCTCGGTCGGCACGGGCGTGAACGACAGCAGCCCGAGCGCCGGATCCCAATGCCACACGTTGGCCGTCTCGTACTGGCGGTCGGGCTTCATGCTCTCGTTGCCGGCGTAGTACCGCTCGGCCTGATCGTAATAGAGCTCGCTGGTGGTCTTCTTCAGGGCCGCCGGGTCGTTGCCCATGCAGGCCAAAAAGGCGGCCTTCGCCGTCGCCAGCGTCGTCGGGAGGATGAACCTCTTGCCGGCATTGTCGGGGTCCCGCTTGGCATTCAGGTCGATCAGAGCGTGCAGGGCCGCGGCCGCGTGGCGGTATTGGATCTTGCCCAGAGCCGCCGCGGCGGCCTGCTGCACCACCGGGTTGGGGCAGTCCAACGCCGCCGAAAGCCCGTTGACCGCGGGGCCGCCCAACTCGGGCAGGACGGTCACGATGCGATCCCGCAGGGCCGCCGGCGTCGACTCGTCGGCCAACTTCTGGATCAACTGCGGCAGGCAGAACTCGCCGCTGAGCTTGAGCCTGCCGGCCCCCAGGGTGTACTGCCTCATGCTCCCGCCCAGCATCCGGATCGACTCGGCGATCTCGTCGGGGTCCTGCCTCATGCTGTAGAAGCCGTCGCTGATGACCCGCTGCAGCCGCACGATCGCCTCGGCCAACTCCTTGCTCTGCCCCTTGCCGCGGGAGAGAGTCTCCATCGAGTCGGGGCGGTTCTTGGCCAGGACGTAAATCTCCTTCGGGCTCGCCCCGGAACCCAGCAGGGCCTTGGCGTTGTCCAACGCCAGGTTCGTCTGCGCGACCTTGATGTAATCCAGCAGGTCGTCCCACTGGGCGGCCGGGCCCTTCTTGCGTTCGTCGGCCTTGGGCTCCTCGGCGCCGCCTTCGGGCCTGCTGGTCGCGGTGGCGGGTTCTTCCGTGCCGCCGGCGGCCGGCTGGGTCGCCGTTTCGCCCTTGGGTTCCTCGGGCGCCCCCGGCTGGGTCGCCGCCTCGGCCTTGGGTTCCTCGGGCGCCGCCGGCTGGGTCGCCGCCTCGGTCGCGGGCGCATCGGCCTTGGCCGCCGGTTGCGTGGCGGCCTCACCGGCGCCTTCGCCGCCCTCCTGGGCTCGAGCGACCAGCGTCCCGGCCCAAACGGCCGCCAACGCCACCAGGATCCCTACCAACGCTTTCTTTCTGCTTGTGGTCAACATGTCATCTCCCAGCATCAGGAAACCGGACACAAGGCCGAACAACCGCCTTCCGACGAGCCAACAGCATTCAGGGCTTGACGATACCGGCGGATTATAAGTGCGCCAAGACCCGAGTCAACAAAATAGCACGCCGGGTTTATCCGCCGCCTCGCGCGGTCGCGGGGGTTACCGCCCCGCCCGCGACGTCACGTTCGCACGCACCCATTCGTATTCCCGGGCGATGCTCTCGGTTATATCGGCGGTTTTTACCTCGCCCGGGAGTACGTCGAAGGTGTACGTCTCGATCTCCAGGTGGCTCGAGGCCCCCGCCCGCACCCGCTCGGCGAATTTCCCCGTGAGCTGCCCGCTGGTGGAGAACAATCCCGCGTGCGACTGAAAATACAACGGCACGTGGAAATGCACCCGCATCTCTTTCATGTCCGGCTCGCCGGCCGCCGCCGCCAGCGCCGCCGGAAGGTCCGCGTACGAAACCACCTGCCCCCCCACCATCGCCTTTACCTGGTGCAGGTACACCCCGTCGCAGAACGCCTCCAGCCGCTCCAGGGCCTTCGCCGTGGGCCTGACCTGCAAGGCCGAGCTCAGGTGAATCTTCCCCACCGGCACCTGCGCCTCGATCAGCCGCCCCAACGAGCCGGCCAGGTCCTCGAACTCGACGGCCTGATGGCTGGTGTCGAAGCACACCCCCAGGTAACTCAACAGATCGCCGCCCACGTTGGCGGGCATCATCTCTTTAATGAACTCGATGGCCTCGTCGGTGGTCTCCAGGAAGACGGTCGAGATGCTCCCGTCTACCCCCTCGGGCAGCAGGTCGGCCAGGATGTCCGCCACGCGGTTGGTGTACTCCCGCCGCTCTCCCGTCCGCCAGTCGGGCGAGTAGACGTTCTCCTTGACAGGGCTCTGGTGAAACTGCCCAAACGGGAACGCGTTCACCGTGAAGACGTACAGGTTCTCCCTCTGAAGAAACTCCTTGAACGCCTTTCTCACCCGGGCCTTGGCCAGTTCCTTCGCCGCTACATCCCCCAGTCTCAGCCCCAGCCCGAAAGGCCCCTCCTGCCCGACCCGGTCCCGCACCTTCAACGCATAGTCCCGGATCGCCCCCAGGCAGTCCTCCCACGCCTCGCCCCGATGAACGTTCAGGCAGTACGTCAAATGCAACGGCGGCTTATCCTGGATCTTCATAGCGAGAGGGTCTCGATCAACTGCTCACGGGAGATACCAACCTGCCCCGCCACGTCCCGAAGGATCGCGCTGAGCGTTCCGATCTTAATGGGATCATGGTTGGGGATCGTCAGGTGGTGCTCCGAAGGCGATTCCCGCGTCAGGCGAATGTGGCTTCCCGTTTGCCGTACTACAACATACCCCAGTTTGCCCAACGCCCGGGCCAGGGCCGCTCCAGTGACATCCCGCGGAAGGCGAGTCACAAGGTGATAACCTCGTCCCGGACGAAGTGCAGCCGGATTACCTTCGGGCGGTCGCCGGGCGTCCCAAAGTGACAAATGACCGCATCCCGAATCTGCCGGTGGAGTTCCTCGACGCTGTCGGCCTCCACGAAGATCGACTCCCCCACCGCCCGTGCCGTCAACCCGCCGTCAGGGTCGTCTTCGACCTGGAATACCATTTCTGTCATGCCGAACTCCTCAATGCTCTATCCTCATCATACGGCATTTCTAGAAAAATGCAAACGCTGCCAACGACGAAACACGAGGTATAATGTGTGTGCAGGGCTATGGGCAGTCAAGGTTGGTAGGAGTCGACGGATGAATCTGACGCTTTCGGCCGATCCGGAGTTGGTGGCCAAGGCCCGGGCGTACGCGCGGTCGCATCAGACGACGCTCAATCAACTGATCCGGGACTACATGGAGACTCTGGTCGGGCAGCAGAACCCCGAGGAATCCGCCCGGCAATTCGCCGAGCTGGCCCTCCACCGCCCCGGTCGCAGCCCCAAGGGCTTCCGGTTCGACCGCCAGGGGGCTCACCAACGGAGTTGATCCTTCCGGGCCGAGTTTACGGCGCCGTCCGTGTCGAGGATCCCTTTGGCAACTGAAACCCGGCCCGACGCCCCGTCGCGCCGCGGTCAGGGCCGGCCGGCCTGCGCCGCTGGGCCGGGGGCGTCGGGCAGGGCGGCGGCCTCCGCCGTCAACGCGGGAGAAACATCCGTCCGCTTCCGGAACGCTTCCAACTGCCCCTTCAGCATCGCCACACGACGGCGGTACTCGGGGTTCTGGTCCTCCGTGGCCACCTTCGCCAGCATCGCCTGCCCCTGCACGATCCGCGCCAGCACGGCCACGTTCGGATCCTTCTGCAGCGTCGCCAGGAACTCGGCAGGCTTCTTGCCCTCGGTCATGCCCGCCGTCGTCGCCGCCAGCACCCGCACGGGCTCGAGAACCTCGGCGGGCTTTTCCGTCACCAGCGGCTCGAGCCGTTCGGTCTCGGCGGTGATCCACGCCCGGGCCTTGTCCAGCAGGGCCTGGGCCTCGGCGGCGTCGGCCTTGGCGCCCTTGACGCGGGCCTCCAACGCCTTGAGCACCTCCGCCACCGCCCTGCCCGGCACCATCGCCATCGCCTGCGCGCGGCAGGCCTGCACGTCCACCCCCTCGATCATCGGCGAGTCCGGCAGCGGCATCGGGGCCGCCTTCACCAGGGCCTCCACCTTCCCGTACAGCGTCCCCGGCGCGCCCGAGCCCACCAGCTTGCCCGTGTGATCGAACAGGAACGCCATCGGAATGTACCCCTGGATCACCGCCGCCGTCGGCATCAACTGCTGATACACCGGAAAGTTCACCCCGCTCTTCTTCAGGAACGGCACGACCGTGTCGTCAAACCCCTGCGCGTGGGACGTCACCAGCACGAACCGGCCGGTCGGGCCATACTTCTTCTGCATCGCCACCAGGTGCGGGTAACTCGCCCGGCAAGGCCCGCAGTTGATCCCCCAATACTCAAAGAACACCACGCGTCCCTTGCCCTTCGCCAGGTCGAATTCCGCCCCATAGATCTGTTTCGCCTGCCCCCCCTCCAGCGGATTCACCGCCGCCTGCGCCCCCCTAGCCGCTTGCGGCTTCGCGGCGATCCCTATCATCGCCATCACCATCGCCATCACCGCCGCCGCCATCGCGCCATTCTTCATGATTTGTCCATCCTCAGCCCGGTCCAGTCGCAGCCCCCCGCGCCGCCGGGCCATACATGATGATACACCCCCTGCCCCCGCCACGCAACACCCTCCTCCCCCAGGGCCTTTTCCCGTGTCCGCTCTTGACACCTGCGGGCACTCGGGTATAATCGTATCCGCATCCGTAGGGTCGCAGCATTGGCCTGCTCAAACGTGAGGGAACGCGGTTTCAACGCTCATGTCGTGGCGGTGTTGTCTGTGTGCGCCGGGAACTGGCCCATCTGCCGGTTGGGCCGGGTTCTCAGCCCGCGCTTCCTTTGGAGCCAAAGGCAAAGGAGAGAAGTCATGGGAACGAGAGCGACGATCGTGGCGGCGGTTCTGTTGGCGGCGGCCCGGGTGGCGATGGCACAGGCGCACGCCCCCTGGCCGGGCTCGGGCTCTTATCGCGCTGCATCATGTTCTTGAACGGTCCCGGCTGAAGAGGGCGGTGAAGAATGCGCAACGTGAGGAAGAAGGAAATGGTCGACCAGATCGCCGGCCAACTCGACTTCAAGCTACCCACATTCGTTCAGACTACCCACACGAAATAGCGAGAAGGCAGGGAATTCGCCGGTTTTCTTGTTGACAGATTCCCATTTCATGATAAGATCTCCATCGTAGTGCCCCGTGACGGATGTGAAGCCTGTCGAGATCGAGGGAGAGACCGGATGAGCCGAAAAGCTTGGTGGTCCTACCCGAGGGGCGCTATACTTCTTGTCGCCGTTCTCGCCTGGGCCTCGCCCGGGTATGCGATTCTCCAGTCGAACGTGCTGGTCGTCTACAACACCGCCAGCCCGGACGGGGCGACGATAGCCCAGGAATACCAGGAGATCTATCCCGGCGTGCGGCTGCTGGGGATCTCCCTGCCGGGGACGGGCGAAGTGATATCCGGGCAGGAATACCTGGACAAGGTCCGCGCCCCGATACTGCAGTCGCTGACGGCGACGACCGACGTAATCGTCACCACCAAGGGCATGCCGTTGCGGATCAACAACCCCTACCAGAGCGGGCTGGGCGTCAGCCAGGCCAGTTGGTCGGCCTACTCCAGCCTCGAAAGCGAACTGACGCGGATCGACACGGTGGACTCGCTCAAGGGGATGGGGTGGCAGTCGGTCTTGTTCTCGCCCAACCCGGCGGTGGCCAATCCGTATGACCTGCGGAACGGCAGCAAG
>JAPLNA010000321.1:2152-12151 GCA_026693065.1 Planctomycetota bacterium | reverse complement strand
GCTGACCCATAGTTCTTCACCTTTCCGGGATAGAGGTACAACGGGAACACGTAGTTGACATCGTAGGCAGAACATGTCTTGTGGGCGCAAATGCCGCGTGTTATGTGTGCATCCCACTTATCCTTCGTTCCCTTTGTGGTGATAAGTGCCATATTGTCGGCTATCAGCATCGTCGGCATCAGATTACTGCGTGGGCGCCACACAACGGAAGAATGGTAGAATATGGCCCGTTTATCGAATGGGCGGTACAGGATTTCCTTCACAAACTTTTCTTTCGGCGCGGAATCCAAGGTGTTCCTTAGTTCTGCCTGCGCCTGCAGCACGCGCCAAGCGTAGTTCTCCTTCAATCCGAATCGCTCAAGAAGACCATGACGACTGTCTTTGGATTGGGCAAAATCGACGATCCTTCCCAGCAGCGTTTCATTGTCGAAGTCGATCACAAATGCATCACGTGCGCTGATGATTCCAGTGACATTCTGCGTAATAACGTCCGTTATCAGAGGAAATGATTCGTACTCCGCTCGCCGTCTTTCATCCTTGGGGACGAAGAAATAATGGGGGGAGCAAGGGCTCAATGGCGTCCACTTAAGGTCTTGGATGTCGTTCCCAGAAAGCCACTTATACTTAGCTACCCGCGATCCCCACAAATCCTGGTGGAAAACCCTGGCAGGTTTCTTGCCCGACTGGTTCTTCCGTTTCACGAAGATACCGATTGCCACCCCTTGTTGAATATCGAAGACGTTCTCCTCCTTCCCGCCGCCCGGCGGCTTCTCTTTCTTGTTGCTGTTGCCGTGCAGGTCCAGAACGTGGATTTCGTCAAAGGTCTGCATCAGGCTTTGGCGCATGCCACGGAACGTCGGGTTGTCCAGATACCCGTGGTTGGTGATGAACCCCAATACGCCGTACCCGGTCAACTCGATTCGGTATTGGGCGAATCGGATGAACTTGACGTAATCGTCCTGAAGCCAGACCTTCTTCTCGCCCAGGGCCTCACCGTCAACCTCATAGTATCCTTGAGCTCCCCCTTTCGTCGGGAGTGCTTTCTTAAGAAGGTCATCCACCCATTTGTTCATATTCGCCGAGAGCCCGGAATACGGCGGATTCCCCATTATCACCATGATCGGGCATTCCGTCTTCACCTTGCTGGCGGCGTTCGCTTCACGGGCAATCTGATTGCCGAACGCCAGAAGAGGGCCGGCAACCACCTCCACTTCTTCCAGGGTGTTCGTCAGATAAACGCGGAGGCGTTCGTTCCCGGGAAAATCGTATCCGGTATCCTTCAAGAGCCAAGCCAACTTCAGATGTGCAACCGCATAAGGGGCCATCATTAGTTCAAACCCGTACATCCGTGGCAATAGGTGTTGAGCCACGTACCCTTGTTCGCCAGCCCAGACACCGCGATTGGCAGAAAGGGATTCGTAAATGCCCCGGATGGTCTCAAAAAGGAAGGTCCCCGTGCCAGTGGCCGGGTCGAGAATCTGGACCCGGTGGAATTCCTTGCTCGTCTTTCCGGCCTTCTTCGTGGCATCGGGCACATCCACAGTGAACTTCCTGTTGTCAGCCAGCCCGGCCGGACAGGCAAAATCTGTCTTCAGAATATGGTTGATGCTTCGGACGATGAATCCGACCACCGGTTCGGGCGTGTAGTAGACACCCCTCGTCTCGCGGAGGGCCGGATCATAGGCGGCCAGGAAAGTCTCGTAGAAGTGAACCACGGGATCTTCCTGCCGGGTAGCCTTGCCGAACTTCCTCAAGATCTCCTGCATTTCACATCGACGCAGAACTTCCGCGAGCAGGTCCACGGCCCAGACAATGCTGGCATCCAGCCTCGTTCCCGCAATGTACTCGAACATCTCTCGCAAGAACGGATTTGTTCTAGGCAGGTCGTGGGCGGCATGCTCACGGGTGAACGCGTCGGCCTTGTGGTCAGGCACGTTGAACCGGGCGGAGAACATCCCGTAACAAACGGTCTGGGCGTACATGTCAGCGAACTGTTCAGGTGTAATATCACCCAGGATGGTTGCCCGAAAGGATGCCAATTCCCCGTGCAAGGTTCCGGTTTCCCCTTCGATGGCAAAGGCCTTCTCGATGGCCTGCCGAATCACCTTGGCTATGTTGGCCATCCGGGCCGCTAGTTCCTTCGGGGAGCTTATCGTTACCGGCTCAGCAGCCAAGAATACCTGGAGAAGGGTGGCCAGTTGGCACTCGGCTCCCTGCATGATCTTGACCTTGCCTTTGCCGTCAAAACGCGCAAGAACCACGTGCATCTGTTGCTGGCCTCTGACGTAATAGCGGAACTCAAGATAGTTCGTGAGAATCAAGTTCTCCAGACTGTCAAAATACCGCCTGAGCTGGTCGGTTCTTTCCGCGTCGTCTAGAGAATAGCCCACATCCTTACACTCGATGAAACCGATGGAGCTTTCATCCCTGGCAACGATGAAATCTGGCGCTCCGCACGCAACGCGTCGCGGCTCGTTGGTCGCGCATATTCCCTTCCCAAAGGCTTCCAGTAGGGTTTTGAAGGCCGGGCGGTACGTGTGCTCTGTTGCATTGCCCATGCCCAGGGCTTTCTCTACCGCACGAAGGTAATCCCGTATTGCGCCTTCCATGTCGATCTCCCAGTTGCACCGGATAATGCGGCTTTTGACCGCCGGCAGCGGAAAAGGGTTCCGGATGCTCCATAAGCCTACAGGGCATGACCGGGGTTGGCAAGGTTGTGGCGAGCCCGTTTGTTTCTGTCTTGTGCCCCGCAGCACCTTCTTCCCTGCGTTTCCGCCAGCAGATCACTTCGCTTCGACCCAGTTGGGGCCGATGCCGATCATGCCGGCGAGGCCTCCCGGCATCTGACTAGGAACAACCACCGGGAGGGCGCTTGGTGTTGTGATCGCGCCGAAGAAACGCCGTCGCAACCCGAAACCAATGACAGTCAACCATTTTGTGTTTGGAAAACGGTGACTGTCCTTGTGTTCCGTCCGGCGGCTAAGTGTCAGGGTGCCCTGCCCGTCAGGGGATATGGAGTATGGTGGGTTGGGCGGGGAGGGCGTAGTTGTGGCCGTCGGTGAAGGTGTCGAGGTCGGTGTCGGCGCCGCCGTCGACTTTGGCCTTGCCGCCGATGAACGTTCCGAAGGTTACGTGGTCGGCCCCAGAACGCGGAGGTGGCGTTGCTGGTGGCGCTGAAGGTATCGTCGCCGGCGCCCAGGGTGAAGGTGGCGGGGAAGGCGGCCGAGCCGGTGCCGAGGCCGCCGGCGCTCCAGGTGATGGTGTCGACGCCGTCGCCGCCGGCGTAGGAGACCGCCCCGCCCAGGGAGCAGCCGACCCCGATGTAGGATTGGACGATCAGTTGGTTGGCGCCGTTTCCGGCCTTGACGGCCAGGCCGCCACCCAGATTGGCGCCTTGAAGGTCAACGGTATCGGCGCCCGCCCCGCCGGTGATGGCGGTCTTGCCCGCGAGGCTGGTCCTGGCGGCGCCCAGAACCCGGTAGAGATAGCACGCGTTGTCACCCTCGCCCAGCTTGGCTGTGAGGTTCCCCGCGGACAGGTGGTCGCCGTTGACGGTGTCCTGTCCGCTCCCGCCGGTGATGGCGACGTTGGTCGGCCCGCTGCCGTTGGCCAGGGTGGTATCGCGGAACGAGACGGCGTTGGTCCCGTCGCCCAGTTTGGCGGTCAGGCCGTTGGCGATGGCCAGGCCGCCCAGGAGGGTGAGCGTGTCGGGCCCCGCCCCGCCGGTGTAGCCGAACTTGCCGCCGATGTTGGGGGCGACGGCGCCGGCGGAGTCGGTGTTCAGCACGTTCGTGCCCTCGCCCAGCGAGAGCGTGACGTTGCCCTGGATATTCGCTCCGGTCAACGCGACCGTGTCATTGCCCTCGCCCGCGGTGACCGCGAGATTGCCGTGGATGACGCACGCGGCCGTGCCGGCGCCTTTCTGGAAATGGGCCGCGTTGGCCCCGCCGCCGCCAAGGCCGACCGTAACGGCGGCCGAGGTCAGGTGGTCGGCCGTGACCGTGTCGTTGCCGGCCCCGCCGGTGTATTGCAGGGCGGCGTACTTGGCGGTGGAGGCGTTGTACAGGGAGGCGTCTCGAAGGGTCAGGGCGTTGATGCCGTCCCCGACGGCGGCCTTGATTCCGCCGCGGATGGTCGGGGCGCCCAGGAGCGACAGCGTGTCGTTGCCCAGCCCGCCCGTGTAGGACACCTTGCCGCCGATGGTGGGGACCGACGCGCCGTCGGCGGCGGTCTCCAGGGAATTCGTGCCGTCTCCCAGAGTCGCCGTGCAGACGCCCGTGACGGTCGAGCCGACGATCCGGACGTGGTCGTCCCCGGCGCCGCCCGTGACCGACAACGAGCCGTCGAGATTGCTGACGGTGGCGCCGGCGCCTTTCTCCACGATCGTCCAGTTGGTCCCCCCGCCCAACTTGGCGGTGAGGCCCCCGCCGATCAAGTGATCGGCCGTGATCGTGTCGTTGCCCGCCCCGCCCGTGACGGTGGCGGCCGCGACCTTGTTGGTGATGCCGTTGACCAGCATGGCATCCTGGAACGTGACGGCGTTCGTGCCGTCGCCAAGATTGGCCGTCAGGCCCCCATAGACCCAGGAGTTCAGAATCAGGACGGAATCGGTCCCCGTTCCGCCGGTGTAGGAAACGGACCCTTCCACAACGGTGAAGGTGCCCGAATCCGTGGTCGTCTGAATGAAGTTTGTGCCCTCGCCCATGTTGCACACGACGTTCTTGCGCACCCTGGCGGCCAGCAGCCGCAGCGAGTCGTTGGCGGCGCTGCCGGTGAACGTGATTCCCCCCGTCAGATCGCATCGGGCGGAGCCGGCGCCGATGTCGAAGATCGCAAAGAGGCCGTCGGCGCTGTCGGTGAGGATGGCCGAGGCGGCCTCCACGTGGTGACAGGTCAGGCTGTCCGCCCCGGCGCCGCCCTCGAAAACCAGGTTAGCCAGCTTGCCCTTCGTCACGTCGCCGATGTAGACGTTGGTGAGGATGACCGTGTCATTCCCCCCGCCGCCGTCGATCCGCAGATTCCCCGTGGCCGTAAACGTGCCCGCGATGCCGGCGATTGTGTAGGCCCCCGTGCCGGCATTCCGCGTGATGGTGATCGTATCGGCGCCACTGGTGCCGGTGACCACCAGGTCCGCCCCGACAATCGCGGCCGTCGTGGACGTCAGGAGGGTCCGGGGCTCGAGGGTCTCCATGCACGGACGTTCGGACACGAACTTTCGACGGGACATGACGCACTCCCTGAGCCCGGTATGGTCCGGACAACCTTCCACCGACGACCCTCGCCGGCAATGCTCATCAGTATACTGGGGTTTGGCGGTTTGACAAGCCAATGCCCGACCTTCGGGCCCGGGCGGAATTGCTTGACCGCCCGTCGGCGGCGGGATACTGTCCCGGCCGCAAGACATCGTGGGCCCTCTCCGCGTGCTGCCACGCCCCCCGATCACGACTGACGCCGGCTCGCCTTGGAGATGAAGATGAAGATGACCATTCGTGATGAAACGGCATCCGACATCGACGCGATTGCGGATGTCACAAAAGCGGCTTTTGCGACTCTGCCGATCAGCCATCACACCGAACAGTTCATCATCAAGGCATTGCGGGCCGCCAAGGCTCTGACGATCTCACTCGTTGCGGAAATCGACGGGCGGGTGGTGGGTCATATCGCGTTCTCGCCGGTCGCCATTTCCGACGGCAGCGGGAACTGGTACGGCCTCGGGCCCATTTCCGTATTGCCCGAACGCCAGAGGCAGGGCATTGGCAAGGCCCTCATGCAGGAAGGTCTTTCCCGGCTGAGAGCCCGCGGCGCCAAAGGCTGCGTTCTGGTGGGCGACCCGGGTTACTATGTGCGGTTCGGCTTCCAAAGCCTGCCGGAGCTGACCCACGAAGGAGTCCCGCAGGAATACGTCCTCGCCCTGCCCTTCGACGGGAGCAAGGCCCGCGGCGCGGTAACCTTTCACCCGGGCTTCTGGGCGACGGAATAGCAGAACCCCGCAAGTGCCTGCATTTCTTCACGGGAGCTCCGAACATTGATTCGGCGTCTGGCGGAATCGCGGTCTTCGGCCCCGGCGGGGCCGGGGGTTGTAGCCACGAGTGTAGTCCGCCGAAGGTGGACGAAACTCGTGGAAGGTCGGGGGCGTCTGTCTTCTCCTTCTTCTTGTTATCGCCCCGGGAGGGGCGAGGGAGGCCTGGGGGCCAGCAGGATTCCTCCGCCCCTGCCGGGGCGGTCGAGAAGAAGCGGAGGGGGTCTTGATCATTCCTTTCCACGGGTTACGTCCGCCCTTGGCGGACTCCACCCGTAGCTACAGCCCTTTGCCCCGCCGGGGCAAGGAGGGAGGCCTATTTGTCTGGCAGTGGGTTGTCCGTCACTTCGCTTCCAGCCAGTTGGGGCCGACGCCGGCGTCGACTTTCAGGGGGACCTGCAACTTGATCGCGCCGGACATCTCGGCGACGACCATCTCCTTTTCCGCGTCCACGTGCGACGAAGGGATCTCGAAGAGGAGTTCGTCGTGAATCTGGAGGAGCATGCGGCTGGGCCGGCCCTCGGAGCGGATGCGGGCGGCGATGCGGATCATCGCCTGCTTGATGAGGTCGGCGGCGGAGCCCTGAACGACGGAGTTGATGGCCAGACGCTCGGCCAGGGCTCGCTGCTGGGCGTTGCGGCTGGAAATATCGGGGATCGTGCGGCGGCGGCCGAAGATCGTCTCGACGTACCCGTCGGCCTTCGCCTTCGCGACGCAGGCCTGGAGGAATTCGTCGATCTTGGGGAAGCGTTGGCGGTATTTGATGATGAAGCTGGCGGCCTCGGCCCGGGGGATTCGCAGCGTGGTCGAGAGCCCGTGGGCGGTCTGGCCGTAGATGATGCCGAAGTTCACCGTCTTGGCGCGGGAGCGTTGCTCGGGCGTGACGTCTTCGGGTTTGCAGCCGAAGACTTCGCCGGCGACGATGCGGTGGATGTCCTCGTCGGCCTGGAAACCGGCGATCAGGGTTTCGTCCCCGCACAGGTGGGCGAGCATGCGGATCTCGACCTGGGAATAGTCGGCCGACAGCAGCAGGTGCCCGGGCGGGGCGACGAAGGCGGCGCGGATCTGACGGCCGTCTTCGCTGCGGACAGGGATGTTCTGGAGGTTCGGGTCGCTGCTGGAGAGCCGCCCGGTGGCGGTGCCGGTCTGGTGGAAGCTGGTGTGGATCCGCCCGGTCCGCGGGTTGATGCACTCGGCCAGGGCTTTTAGATAGGTGCCCAGGAGCTTCGTAAGTCGGCGGTACTCGAGCACGAGGGCGGGCAGGTCGTGCTGGACGGCCAGTTGGGCCAACACGTCGGCGTCGGTGCTCGGGCCGGTGGTCGTCTTCTTCAGGACGGGCAGCTTGAGTTCCTCGAACAGCACGACGGCCAGTTGCTTGGGCGAGTCGACGTTGAACGGGTGGCCGACGAGCTGGACGATTTTCCCCTGGAGTTCGTCGGCCTGCTTGGACAGGAGGAGTTCGAGTTTTTTCAGGATGGCCCGGTCGACGATGATGCCGGCGCCTTCCATGTCGGCCAGCACGGGCATGAGGGGCATTTCGAGGTTGGCGAACAGGTCGGTGAGGTTCTGTTCCTCGAGCCTGGCGGCGAGCACGTCGGCCAGGCGGAGTGCGACGTCGGCGTCTTCGCCGGCGTAGCGGGTGACGACGTCGAGTTGGACGGTGTCCATGGTCGTCTGGCTCTTGCCCTTGCCGATGAGCTGCTCGATGGGAATGCCGCGGTGGTTGAGGAACTCGGCGGCCAGGGCGTCCATCTTGTACGTCAGCCGCGTGGCGTCGAGGACGTAGGCGGCGATCATGGTGTCGAACATCCTGCCCTCCCGGGCCAGGGGCATGCCGGCGTTGGCGAGGACGAGCATATCGAACTTGAGGTTCTGCCCGACCTTTTCGACGGCGGGGTCGGCCAGGACGGGGCCCAGGGCCGCTCGCACGTCGGCGACGTCCAACACGGTAGCCCCCAGCGGGCCCTTGACCGGGATGTAGAACGCCTTGCCGCTCTGCCAGGCGAGGGAAATTCCCACGAGCTGGGCGGCCATCGGCTGCGAACCGGTGGTCTCGGTGTCCACCGAGAGCCGCTTGACCTTCTTAAGCTGACGGGCCATGTCGGCCAGGGCCTCGGGGGTGTTCACGCAGCGGTAGTCGAAGTCCTCGGCGGTGGTCGGTTTGTCGGTGGCGGCCGGCGGCGGCACGACCGCGTGGGTTTCCTTCGGGGCGCCCCCGACGCCGAGTGTGGCCAGCTTGTCCAGCAGGGCGTTGAGGCCCAGCTCGACCAGCAAGGGCCGGGCCGCGGGCGAGAGGCCCGTGAATTCCATCGCCGCCAGGTCGGCGGGCAGGGGCACATCCCGCTTGAGCGTGACGAGCTTTCGCGACATAGCGATCGTCGCGGCCCCGGCCAGGAGGTTCTCTTTCAGCTTGGGAGTTTGCTCGTTGGCGGCGGCGAGAACGGCGTCGGCCGTCCCGTACTTGGCGATGAGTTTGGCGGCCGTCTTCTCGCCAACCCCCGGGATGCCGGGGATGTTGTCCGTGCTGTCGCCGCAGAGAGTCTGGACCTCGACGGCCTGGTCGGGGCGGTAGCCCTTCTCGGCCTCGATGGCGGCGGCGTCGAGGGTCTGGTCCTTCATCGGGTCGTAGAGGCTCACGTGCGGGCCGATGAGCTGGTCGAGATCCTTGTCGCGGCTGACGAGGACGACGTCCATGTCGGGCCCGGCGAAGCAGGTGGCGGCGGTGGCGATGATGTCGTCGGCCTCGTGGCCCTCGACGGCGAGGATGGGGATGCCCATGGCCTGGACGATCTGGATGATTCTGGCGGCCTGGGGGCGGAAGTCGTCGGGGGCGGGTTTGCGGGTGATCTTGTAGTCGGGGAAGAGCTTCCGCCGCTCGAGTTTTTCGGCGGGCCCGTCGACGGCCATCGCGAGGTAGTCGGGCTTTTTCGCGGCGATCATCTTGAAGAGCATGCCGAAGAAGACGTGGACGGCCTTGGTCGGCTCGCCGGTGGGGCTGCTCAGGTCGCGGAACGGGGCGTAGTACGCCCGGTAGATCTGCGAATGCCCGTCGAGGATGTAGAGCGTCTTGGCCACGAGGGCATGCTATGGGCGTCCGGGCCCGGCGTCAAGCACGTGGGCCAGGGGGCTTGGGGAACCACGAAGGCCACAAAGCACACAAAGGTCACAAAGAACGGCAAGAAATGGATTTCATCCGGACCTTCCCTGGTTGTTCTTTGTGGTCTTTGTGTGCTTTGTGGCCTTCGTGGTTCCCCAACCCCTGTGACGGAAAAACCGCCGTCCTACCCATGCGGAACGAGTAACCGATACAGCCGGTCGGGGCCGAACTCGGTGACGTACTCGGCCCCGAGGGTCATGCGATCGCGGACGGCGGCCAGGTCGAAGCGGGGACGGCGCCCGGGCTCGCCGCCGCTCATCTGCGGGTTGATGAAGACCAGCAGTTCGTCGGCCAGTTGCCCGTACACGAAGGAGCTGAGAACCCTGGCCCCGCCCTCGACGAGGAGGTAGGTCCACTCTCGCCGGCCCAGTTCGTCGAGCAGGGCCTCGAGGTTCACCCCCTCGCGGCCGCGGGGGAGTTCCAGAACCTCCACGCCGGCGTGGACGAGTTTCTGCGCCCGCCCGGCCTTGAGGGCGGCGGATTCGGCGACGGTGGCGATGAGGACGGGCGAGGTGGCGGCGGTGCGGACGAGCTGGCACTCCGGCGGGGTGCGGAGTTGCGAGTCCAGCACGAGCCGGGCCGGCTGGCGAATGGGCACGTCGCTGACGCCCAGGCGGCAGGTCAGCAGCGGGTCGTCGGCCAGCAGCGTGCCGACGCCCACCAGCACGCCGCTGCACCACCGGCGGATTTCGTGGACGTGGGTCCGGGCGGACTGGCCGGTGATCCACTGCTGTCCGCCGGCGGGGATGAGGAATCCGTCGGCCGTCTGCGCCCACTTGCATATCACCCACGGGCGGCGGGCGCTTTTGAGTTTGACGTAGGC
>JAPLNA010000321.1:0-2057 GCA_026693065.1 Planctomycetota bacterium | reverse complement strand
GAAGCCCTTGCCGGTGACGCGGGAGTCGACGTCCTCGACGGCGGCGACGACGCGAGAGACGCCCGAGGCGAGGATCGCGTCGGTGCACGGGGGGGTCTTGCCCACGTGGCAGCAGGGCTCGAGGGTGACGTACAGGGTGGCGCCGCGGACGTCGGCGCCGGCCGCGGTGGCGGCGCGGAGGGCCTCGACCTCGGCGTGAGGCCCGCCGAACCGGGCGTGGTGGCCCATGGCGAGCAGGCGGCCTTCCTTGGCGAGCACCGCCCCGACCATGGGGTTGGGCTCGACGAGCCCTCGCCCGCGGCGGGCGCAGTCTAACGCCATTCGCATGAAAGACTCGTCTACTCGGTCAACTCCTGCCATCCCCTGATCGTCGCCGAAACTCGCCCGGAATGCAACCCTTCACGGGGGAAAACCCCCCGGGCCGGGTCGCTGTACGAATCCACGAGGGGATCGGTTCGCCTTGACCGAAAATTTTTCATTTTTTCCCTTGTTCGTTTCGTGGTCATCGGGCAATAATACTAGTGACACATCAGTAGTGCCGGTTGGATACCGGCATGAACGGAGACAGAGCAGCAGGCAGTTCACGTTTCGTTTGTCGGTCTGTAAGGAGGACCGTACAGGCATGGTCGATGGAGGTCGATATATTCGCACGTCTCGACCTGGAAGGATGTCCTCTCAAGAGGACAGCGAAGACGCCCAGCGGGCAAAGCAGAGCAACCTCGAACGCTACATCGAACGAGTCCGGACAGGTTTGCCGCTCTTCGAAGGCAGCTTTCGCGGTAAAGACGTAGGCTCCGGCGCCCCTGGCATGTCGTTCTAGACGTCCGGTTGTTCCGTAGTACCGGGCCGCGTCGCGTAGGCGGCCCGGCGGAGGACGTTCCGGGATGTACCCCTTCCGGTGATGCGGCTTTTTCGCGTCATCAGCCCGGGTCAAGTCGTATCGGAGGCAACGGCCGCTGCCGTCGGGACGTTCGTTTCCCGGCGGGAACCGCTGGCAACCGCCCCCTTCGGGCGGTACACTTCCGGGCCAGTGAAGGTTCCCCACGACAGCTCCGGCTCGGCGTCTCCCCAGGCCCACGGGCCCGGCGGTGAAACGTTGACGCTGAACGCCCCGGCCAAGATCAACCTCAACCTTCTCGTGGGCCCCCCGCGAAGCGACGGCTACCACCCTATCGACTCCTACGTCGCCCGGATCACGCTTTGCGACACGGTGGAACTGGCCGCCCGAGACGACGCCCGCGTCACGATCGAATGCCTCGGGGCCGACTGCGGCCCGGGCCCGTCCAACCTGGCCTATCGCGCCGCTGCGGCCCTGGCGGGGCTGCCGGGTAAGAAGGCACCCGGCGTGGACATCCGGCTGACCAAGCGAATCCCGCCCGGGGCGGGGCTGGGCGGGGGCTCCTCCGACGCCGCCACCGTCTTGATGGGCCTGAACCGGCTGTGGGGCCTGGACCTGTCCCCCGCGGCCCTGGCGTCCGTCGCGGCCGGGCTGGGCAGCGACGTGCCACTCTTCCTGGGCCCCCCCGCCGTCCGCATGACCGGGCGGGGCGAGATCGTCCAGCCAGCCGAGGTCTTCGACTTCTGGTCGATCCTGTGCCTGCCCGCCCTCCACGTCCCCACGCCGGCCGTCTACCGCCAGTTCGACGCCCTGCCCGCCGTCGCCCTGACACAGTTGGACGGCGCGATCCTGGCCGGGCCTCCCTCGGCCTGGCGCGGGCGGCTGGTCAACCAACTCACCCCCGCCGCCCACGCCGTCTGCCCGGCCCTGGACGCCTGGCGCGACCAGCTCGCCCGATTGCGTCTGCCCGTCTGCCTCTCCGGCAGCGGAGCGGCCATGTTCATCCTCTTCGACGACGAAACGTCCGCCCGATCCGCGATGGAGAGTCTGGGCGCCCCGGTTCGGGATGTGTGTCAGGTGGTTCAACTCAGCCCGGTGTAGTCACCTCCCTCCCAATCCCTTTTCTATCCCGTCCCTTGAATCCCATGATCCCTGTCTCCCGCTCCCGTCCTGCGCCCCGCTCCCTGTCCGTTCAGGGCGTCCGTTGCATTCGACCGGG
>JAPLNA010000320.1 GCA_026693065.1 Planctomycetota bacterium | reverse complement strand
GCAGCGTGCTCGTGCCGGTCTGCCCGATCTTCGTGAAGCTGGGCGGATCGGCCAGCCCGAACCGCAGGTCGAAGGCGTGCAGGTCTGCGGCGATGGTGGGGGCGTCGTAGGCGTCGACGATGGCGATGGTCTGTCCCGTCCCGTCGCCGACGATGCCGCCGAAGGAAACGCTGTTGATTCCGTAGGCCTGGCGAATGGTCGCCGGCGAGAGGCCCACCGCGGCGGCGGACGCCGACGGCCGCGCCGAGCCGGCCTGGTGGAACAGGAGAAAATCGTGCGTGGCCACCGGCGCCGCCGACAGGAGCACGCGAGGTTCGAGGGTTTCCATCAGCCACGCCGAGGCGGCTTCCTCCCAGATCGAGTCCTCGGGTCGGGTACTACGGGTGGCCTTCCTGGCCGGGCGCGTAAACATGGAGACCTCCTGGACGCTTATCGCCGCACGTTCGGTTTGTCTGTGGTCACGCTGTGACATTATCGGTTGCTCACTCCCATGTGTTCTACCCATTCTACGCCGGCGCCGGGGGGGGTAGTTCAGGGATTCACCCGGGAAGGGCCTCCAGCTCGGCCTGGCGACATGGGAAGAGTTCTGGGGGCCTGCCAGGTCGACGGGCGGCTCAGCGGCGTCGTCCCCCTCCTGAGCGCCCGCTGAGGGCCGCGCGGTGCCGCGATTTCTTGTCATGTGCGTTCCCGAGGCAATCGATTACGGATTCCCCGGGTTAGCGGCGGATGCCTCAGCCCCCGACACGTTTGTGAACCGGCGAAGGCTCGCCAGCACCCGGGCAGGTGGGAGGCGACGGACTCAGGGATTCACCTTAACCGTGATCTACCAACGAGTTTGCGATGAAGAATCTGAAGATTCTGTGGGCGGGCGCAGGATACGTGCATAGTATTCAGCATGGATATCTCTGTATGCGGAAGAGGCGGGAGGCCTCGACGGCAGCGAGGCCGTTGGCCGTCCGGGGTGAGCGGTAGCTGGCGTGTGGCAAACAACGTGGTGCCGGAATCTATGTGGATATGGGAGCGTCCATGGACATGAGAGAGAACAACCGCGTGCTTATCGTCGACGGCCACCCTGTCATGCGGGCGGGTCTGGCCGCGGTGATCCGGGGGACGGATTGCCTCGAGGTATGCGGAGAGGCCGGGGACGCCTTCGAGGCCGTTGGGCTGGTCGAGACCCTTCAACCGGATCTCGTGGTCGTGGATCTCTGCCTGCCGGATCGCCCGGGAATAGAATTCGTCAAAGACATCTGCGAGCGGAACCCGCTCCTCCGGGTTCTGGTAGTCTCCCAGCAGGCTAACGACACCTTCGCCGAGCACGCCATTCGGGCCGGGGCCCACGGGTACGTCTGCAAGAACGAGCCCCTGGAGGCCCTTCGCGAGGCGTTCAGTCGGGTGTTGCGGGGACAGGTCTATGTCAGCGAGCGCGTGTCGACTCGGCTTCTCGCCCGGAGCGTGGGACGGAGGAAGGCGACCATGAACACGGTCGATGACTTGAGCGATCGCGAGCTTCAGGTGTTCGACATGATCGGTCACGGCCTGTCTCATACCCATACCGGGAACTGCATGTGAGCGTCAAGACGATCGCCAGCCACTGCGAACGCATCAAACGTAAGCTGGGGCTTGCTTCGGCCGAGGCGCTTCGGGAGTTCGCCATCGCCTGGCATGAGACGGGGCTGTACGCCAAGATGCCCTCCGGCCGCCCGGTCAAGGCGAGTTGGGCCCATGGGGCGTGGTGAGCCCGCACGGACAGGAACAATTGCCGCACTCGGGGGTTCGTTGCGGGGATCGCGCGGTTTCTCTGTCATGCGCTGTGGGGTATACACCTGAGGTATAGGCGCCGATTCCCGGTTTTCCTGTCCCCCGGATGCCCGCGAGGAAGGCGAGCCAATTGGCCCGTTCAGGTCAAAGCTGGCCGGACCTACTGATGCTGTAAGAAACCGCCTAAAGGACCTGTGAGTGTTATCGAGGCACGGCCCGTCGGTGGGAATGTGGCATTTGGGGGTCTGACTGCTTGTCGCTAATCTCGCGACTCGGGCCGCACGATAGTGACGCTGGATGCACAAAATCCGATCGCAACGAAGAGAAAGGACATGACCATGAAGCGAAAACCGGTTTACACCACAGGCGAGGCCGCGAAGATATGCCATTTCTCCCAACAGACCATTATCCGGTGTTTCGAAAACGGCACACTGACCGGCTTCCGTATCCCGGGCAGCAAGTTCCGGCGGATTCCACACGACGCTCTGGCGACGTTCATGGACGCCAACGGAATCCCGAAGGACGGCCTGATGGGCGAGGCCATCCGGGTCCTGGTCGTCGACGACGACCCGCCCATCGTGGAACTGTTCGCCGAGGCTCTTGGGACGGACGGGCGGTTCGAGGTCCACACCGCCGGCACGGGTTTCGACGCCGGACTGATGACCGAGAACCTGCGTCCCGACGTGCTCGTCATGGACTATAAGCTGCCGGACATTGACGGCCATCTCGTCTGCCAGCGGATCCGCGGCAATCCGGGCCTGGCCCGGACGCGGATCCTGCTCGTCTCCGGCACGGTCAACCCGGCGGAGGTCGGGCTTCTCAAGCGGGCCGGCGCCGACGAGTTCATCCGGAAACCCTTCAACGTCGAGTTCGTGAAGGAACGGATCCTGGCGTTGGTAAGGTCGTAACGAGGCAACCGGCCCCCATGGAGTTCACTCCCATGATCACTGACTCCAAGAGCATCGTCCTTCTCCTGGGCTACCAGCAGAAACTGCTGGCCGCCCGGAGTGTCCACGACGTCCTCGACGCCTTGTTCCAGACCTTCGCCCGCTGCACCGGGCCGCTCTTCGGGGCCGCCTTCCTGCTCGACGACCGATGCCGCATGCCCCTCGTCGGCCGTTTCGGCATCCCCCAGCCGGACAGTGCCTGTTTTTGCCGCGCTCTCTCGGCCCCCGTCGTCGAGTGGACCCTCCGCCAGGGCCGGTGCCTCCTGCTGGACGCCGGGCAGGAGGCGGGCCTGTTCGACCGCTCCATCCACCGCTTCCTGCCCGGGCTGACGATCCTATCCATCCCGCTCCTGCCCGACGATCCAATGGGCGTAATCCTCCTGTACCGCAAGGGCGAGCAGCCTGTTACCGACGCGGACCTGGCATTGGCCGAAATGATGTCCACCCCCACGGCCGTCGCCATCGAGCGTAACGAGTAGGCGGCATCGCCTCCCTCGCCGGCGGCCGGGCCGACGGCCCCTTCCAGCGACGGGCCCGGGGAGGTATACTCTGTCAACTCGTTAGCGACCGGGGCCTCCCGTCGATCCGGGCGGCCCCGTGTTTTGCGCCCGTGAGTTGGCGGACATGACCGACGAAGCCGTAGAGGACAAACCGATTCCCACGGGCCGATCCTTCGGCCGCGACCTGACCACGGGCAGCATCCCCCGCCACCTCATCCTCTTCTCCTTGCCGATGCTGGCCGGCACGTTCCTCCAGACGGCCTACACGTTCGTTAACCGCATCTGGGTGGGGCAGTACCTGGGCAAGTCGGCCCTGACGGCCATTACGGTGAGCGTCCCCGTCGTGTTCGTGCTGGCCGCCTTGGCCAGCGGGATGACGATGGCCACCAGCATCCTGATCTCGCAGCACTACGGCGCGCGGGACACCGGCGCCCTCCGCCGGGTGGTGAGCAACTCGACGATCCTCTTCACCGTCCTGAGCCTCCTGCTCCTGGTGGTGGGGGAGGCCCTCGCCCCGGCCATCCTCCGCGCGATGAACACTCCCCCGGCCGCCCTGGACCTCGCGGTGGGCTACCTGCGAATCTACCTGCTCTCGGTCCCCCTGAGCTTCGGGGCCTTCGCCGTCCGAAGCATGCTCCAGGGCATCGGCGACTCCCGCTCCCCCCTGTACTTCCTGGGCGCCTCCGTGCTCCTGACGGCCGGGTTGGACCCCGTGCTCATGTTCGGCTGGCTGGGCATGCCCCGCCTGGGGCTCAACGGCACGGCCTGGGCGTCCGGCGTTGCCCAGTTGCTGGCGGTCTGGGCGATGGTCCTCTGGCTGCGCAGGGGCAAGAACCTCGTCGCCCCGCGGTGGGGGTGGCGGAGTTTCCACTGGCCCACCGCCTGGACCACCCTGAAGATCGGGCTACCCTCCTCTGTCCAGCAGTCGATGGTCTCGCTGGGCATCGCCTTCGTCATCACCCGCGTGAACCATTACGGCGAAAACGCCGTGTCGGCCTTCGGGGCGGCCTCCTCGGGCGTGGACCAACTGGCCTTCATGCCCGCCATCACCTTCAGCCTCGCCGTCGCCACCCTCACCGGGCAGAACATCGGCGCCAACCGTCTCGATCGCGTGCCGAGCATCTTCCGCTGGGGCTGCCTCCTCAGCGGCGGCGTCACGGCGGTCGTCTCGCTCCTGGTGGCCGGCCTGCCCCGCGCGATGATGCGGATCTTCACCCCCGAGCCGGCCCTGGTGGATATCGGGGCCGACTACCTCCGTATCGTCGCCCCGTGCTACCTCTTCTTCGGCATCATGTTCGCCTCCAACGGCGTCATCAACGGCGCGGGGCACACCCTCGTGACCACGATCGTCTCCCTCGTGAGCCAATGGGCCGTCCGCGTGCCCATGGCCTACCTCCTCTCGGCCTGGATGAACAGCGTGCGGGGCGTCTGGTACGCCGTGGCGATGAGTTTCGCCGCCTCGATGTTTGTCAGCCTGGGCTACTACCTCTCGGGCCGCTGGCGTCGCCCCGTCGTCCGCCGCTACCCCGCCCCCGCTCCCTCCCCCGCCGCCGTCTTCGGCGAAGAAACCGGCGAAGTCTGACCGGCGGGCAGGTCCTTGTCGGGCGAGGGCGATGGCGGTAGCATGCGGTGCGGAAACGGCATTTCATGAGTACACGGCGGCTGCGGCGGGGCGACCAGAGCGTCGAACCGGCCCGGGCCGGGAAGGAGCGAGTGGACGATGGGCGAAGAACTGGCCGGCAGCGAGGCGCAGCACGAGCGATTCCGGTATGACCCGGAGCGGTACTGGGGCGGGTTCCCCGAGGCCGTGCCGGGCGAGGCGGAGGGGGCCCAGGCGCTGCCGGACTGGGCGATTGGCCCGTTCACCAAGCACCCGGGCAACCCCGTGCTGGCCCCTTCCCCGGACGGCTGGGACGTCGGCGCCCGCGGCGGCGTGCACAACGGCTCGATCCTCCATCGGAATGGGAAATTCCACTACGTCTATCGCGGCTGGATGCCGCATCCGCCCACCGTCTACGACGAATGGCTCTGCGGGTACTTCGACTGGGTGTGCGACATCGGCCTGGCGACCAGCGACGACGGCGTGCACTTCGTGAAGGACCGCGCTCACAGCCCGTTCTTCCGGACCGGGGATGACAAGCGGTTCAGCTTCGAGGACGTCAACCTCGTCGAGCACGAGGGGGTGTACTACCTGTTCTGCAACCGGTGGGAGTGGGAGCGATTCAAGGACCCAGCCTGGAACGGCGTGTACCTGGCCACCTCCACCGATCTGCTGCATTGGGACAAGGTCGGCCTCGTGTTCCCCGGCGCCACGACGATGCACCGCAACGCCTGCGTGCTTCAGAACCCCCGCAACCAGGCCGTCCGGGTGAACGGAAAGTTCGTGATGTTCCTGAACTTTCACATGATCGCCTACTCCGACGACCTGATCCACTGGCAATCGCGGCCGATCCCGCCTGAGCGTCACTGGCCTGGCGGGGAGGGCTGCTTCGCCCTGGCCGACTACCGCCGCACCGACCCCGACGCCGTGCTCCTCTTCACCGGCGGGAATCACTCCGGCCACTTCTACGCCATCGGTGAGGCCCGGTTCTCCAAGAAGGACCTCACCCAGCCCATCGAATGGCTCCCTCGCCCGGTCCTCACCGCCGACCCCTCAATCCCCTTTGAAGACGGCCCAAATCCGTCTCCTACTTCCGCGACACCGTCTTTTTCACCGGCCTTACCCGCCACGCCGACACCTGGTGGCTCTACTACGGCGGCAGCGAGCGCTACACCTGCCTGGCCCAAGCCCCGGTCAAGGGGTAAGCGGGGCGGCGGGGCATCACAACATGCTAAGGTTGCAGCCATCGGCTATGGCAGCGGTTTGGGCATCCAGAAAACGCTTGAAGCGGTCCAGCGGCAAGAGATAATCAGAGGTCAGATGCCCCAAGGCTCGCTTCCGGGAGAACCCGTAAAATGAAGAGCTACGTTTCGATAAGAGAAGCTGTACCCCAATTGACGAATGCCTTCAAATGGTTTGACTCGTTTATTCGGGAAATGTATTTCACGAGCGAGCGTTGCTTATCAGAGATCAAGACGCCAGCCGGTGGGACTACCATTGGCGGTGCAGGGCACGCCCTGAATCTGCGTATGGTGGTTGCGGCAGCGGGTAACCCATCAATCTTTGGCATTGAGTTCCTGTGTCTTAGCGTGGAGGCGTTCTCTCTGCAACGGCTTGTTGAATTGAGCTTTGACTGCACTCTTGAAAGAGACTCGGTAAGACTCGACTTCTGCAGCGCGGCGAGCGACGGAGGCTCCTGCTGGGTTATTGCCAAGGAAGTACAGGTTGTCTTTTTGGGGAAAGAGTATCTGGGGCCGTTATTGCGACTCGGGCATGAGGCTCCACGTGAAGACGCCACTAACGCCGCGAAGATCGACGAGTGCTGGCGGCAGTGTGGGAACTGCTCCAACGCATGGATAGAGAAGTCCGAAATTGAGTTTGCCCGGTGCCCCGAGTGTGGGATGTTGACAAGGCTGGTTGAAAACCTGACAAGATGTGGGGTTGTACCGCTGGACAGCCCCGGCAGCATTGGTAGCCAAGGAAATCCTTGAAGAAGCCATGAAAGACGCTTTTCTCTAAGCCCGTGAAAAAGTGGGTCATCCGGTATTTCCGGGGATGCATCATCATTCCGGTCTGGCAGCTTTTTCTCAGCCCGCGCAGCGGGCGACTGCGCGTAGCCCTACCCGACCGAAGGGAGGGTAGGGATTCAAGGTGGCCTCCCTTCTTCCCTCTCCTCCCCTTTCTTGGAGCCCCCGCAGGGAGGCGACTGAAGCGTCCGGGCGGCGGGCGTCAATCGCCCTCTGCGAGGGCTCTGGAGAAGAAGAGGAA
>JAPLNA010000319.1 GCA_026693065.1 Planctomycetota bacterium | reverse complement strand
GGCGGGAAGGATTTCAACGGTGTGCGGCGCGATCACACGCAACTTCTGGATCTCGGCATCCTTCTTGGCGACCTCGTCGCGGAGCGATTCGATCTTGGCCTTGTCGGTGCTGTTGTTGAGAATCAGCCCGCGGTAGATCTGGTCGTGGTTGAACTGGTTTTTTCCCTTGATGGCGGCCCAGACGGCCTGGACCTGGTCGGCGACGGGCCCGGCCTTCAGGGCCGGTTCGGCGAGGTTCACTCCCGCGGCCAGTTGCACGTTGGTGTACTGGGCGACGACGGCGTCGCCGAGTTTCACGTCGTACTTGCCCGCGGCCAGGCCGCTGACTTTCAGGGTGTAGAGGTTGAGTTCATCCCGGATGGGGGCGAAGGCGAGGATGGACTCGGCCTCGGCGGGGAAGAAGGGCAGGGCCTGGTCGAGCTGGGTGAACTTGAGCCCGCCGCCGGCGGCGGAGGCGTCGGTGATCTTGCAGTTGTCGCTCTTGAGGACCTTGCCCTTGGCGTCGAGCTCGACGGCGGCGACGAGGGTGGGGAAGCCCAGGCCCTTGAGAATAGCGGCGGCCATGACGGCCTGTCCGGGCGGGCCGAAGTGCACCGCGTCGCCCCCGCCGACCCGCTTGGCCGGGTCAGTCGCCCGGGCCTTGTCCTGGACGGCCAGGCACGGGTGGAACTGGTCGACGAACAGCCCGCCGCTGGCGTGGGCGATCTGCTTCATGCCCTGGCAGAAGCGTTCGAGGGTCTGGTTGTAGCCCTCGATGGCCTTGCCGTTCTCGTTCTTCTCGACGGGGCTGGGGGTGATCCAGGCGACGCGGAGTTTGTTGGCCTTGGCCTGTTTGGCGATGCCGGTCAGCCCGGCCATGTAGGCGTCGAATCGCCCCTTGTCGAACCCGCCGTAGCCGCCGTCGTTCATGCCGAAGTCGACGGTCAGGACGGTGGGCTTGTATTCGGTGACGTCCCGGGCGAACCGCCCGTTCCCGCCGCCGGAGGTGTCTCCGCCGATGCCCACGTTATGGAAGGTGATCTTCCACGCGGGGAATCGCATCAGCGTCCAGGCCTCCAGGTAGTTGCTGTAGAGGTGCTGCTCGGTGATGCTGTCGCCCATGACGACGACGGTGTCGCCGTCCTTGAAGAAGAACCCGCCCGCGCCGGCCTGAACACCCAGGCCCAGAACCAACGCCGCCGCCAACGCCACTCCGAGGAGATGTTTGCCGTTCATGGTGTTCCTTTCGAGATATACGGAGATAGGGAACGAACCGGTACGATACCCCTCGGGCCAATGGAACGCAAGGCATAGTCAACCGAAATTGTCCCGGAAAAAGCGTGCCACGAACGGAGAGGCATGCCTATAATCCGATGTCGGATGGAAGGATACTGCGGCCGCTGCCGGGGCACGGCACAAGAGGCCGGGGGATCCTTGCCAGATGACGAAGCATGTCTTGACGCCGGCGAACAAGTCTTTTTGGCAAAGGAAAAGGAGACGCACGATGAATCGCACCGTGGCGATGGCGGCTGTTTTGGCGCTGACGGGGGGGTTGGCGACGACTGGGTGCTGCCCCAGTCCGCTCTTGATGCCCATACCGGTGGCGAAGATCGCCCTGGCCAAGGACGCCCCAGCCCAAGTCGCGGTGGGTCAGGAGTTTGTGTACACGATTCTGGTGACCAATCCTGGCGACGGGGCGACGAGGCACATCGTCCTGACCGACGTGCTGCCTGAGGGCATCAAGTACGTCTCCAGCACGCCCGAGGCCGCCGTGGAGGGCCAGACCCTCCGCTGGAAGCTGGGCGACCTGGCGGGCAAGGACGCCAAGGACATCAAGACCGTCACGGTGAAGGTGCAGGCGACGCGGTCGGGCAAGTTCTGGAATACGGCGGACGTGGTGGCGGACAAGGATCTGGCCGCCCAGGCCAAGGCCCTCACGGTGGCGTCGCAGTCGATGTTGACGCTCCAGGCCGCCGCCCCGGAAGAGGTGCTCATGTGCGACTCCATCCTATACAAGGCGGTGGTGAGCAACCCCGGCGACGCGGCGGCCCGGAACGTGCGGGTGGCGGTAGACCTGCCCGAGGGGCTGGCGGTGGAGGACGCGGCGGCTATCAAGGGCGACCTAGGCACGTTGGCGCCGGGGGCGAGCAAGGAAGTCACCTTCCGCGCCAAGCCCGCCAAGCCCGGGGCCTATGCCGCCAGGATCGGCGCCGTCGCCGACGGCGGGCTGAAGGCCGACGGCGAGGCCAAGACCGTCGTTCGCCAGCCGGTGCTGACGGTGACGCAGAAGGCCCCGGCCCGGCGGTACGCCAATCGGGACATTTCGTATGTGATCACGGTGGCCAACCAAGGCGACGGGCCCGCGCAGAACGTGGTGGTAACGGATCTGATGCCCTCGGGCACGGTGTTCGTCAGCGCCGGCGACGAGGGCAAGGCCGGCGGGGGCAAGGTCGTCTGGTCGCTGGGCGACCTGGCGGCCGGCACGTCCAAGACCGTCACGATGGTGCTGCGGGCGCAGGCTCGCGGGGCGATCGTGAACACCGCCAAGGCCGCCGCCCGGTGCGCCGAGGCCTCCGCCGACGCCCAGACGGAGATCGAGGGCATCGCCGCCATCCTGCTGGAGAACTGGGACGAGCCCGACCCGATCGAGGTCGGTGCGCAGACGACGTACACGGTGAAGATCACCAACCAGGGCTCGGCCGAGGACAAGAACATCGTGGTCGTGTGCCTGCTGCCGGCGGAAGAGCAGCTCGTATCGGGCCAGGGCCCGACCGAGTCGACGGTGGACGCCCAGAAGGTGACGTTCGCGGCGGTCAAGTCGCTGGCGCCCAAGGAGTCGAGCGTCTACAAGATCGTGGTCAAGGGCCTCAAGCCCGGCGACGTGCGGTTCAAGGTGTTCCTGACCAGCGACATGATGACCAGCCCGGTCGAGAAGAGCGAGAGCACGCATATCTATGAATGAACTGGGCAAGGCCTTGGCCGCCGGGGGACGATCTCCGGCGGCGCATTCCATGGCACGGCGACCGGCCCAGGCCCGGCGGCGTTGGCGCGGGGTTTGGCGAGCGTCGCCTTGCCTGCTGGCGTTTCTGTGCGGATGCCAGGCCTCGTCGGCGGCCGTGCCGGCGACGGACGACGTGGTCGTCGTCGGCGCGGCAGGCCAGGTGGAACCCGCCCAGGCCCTTGATCGCGAGGATCTTCCCCTCGGCCAGCAGTTCCGCCGCCGGCGCGAACAGGCGTTCGCGGCCCTCGACCAGCACCGCCGCATGGTCGGCCAGCGCCAGCGCAGCCTTGACGTTCTGCTCCACCAGCAG
>JAPLNA010000318.1 GCA_026693065.1 Planctomycetota bacterium | reverse complement strand
GCTTCCCCGCTACGCGCGGCAGCATGGCACCCAGAGGGGGCCGTGGGTGGCGGAGGCCCTGATTTCTTGTTCCTTTTCGGCCCGGAGGCGGCGAGAATACGGCCCCGCGGCGATTGGGCCGCGTGGCGATGGGTGAGCCGATGGCCAGGAAGAAACTGCGACTGGGCGTGCTGCTGAGCGGCGGCGGGCGGACATTCCAGAACATTCTGGACCGTGCCGCCTCGGGGCGGCTGGACGTCAAGCCGGTCGTCGTGGTGGCCTCGCGGGTTTGCCGCGGGCTGGACCTGGCCCGCCAGGCCGGCGTGCCGGCGCACCTGGTGGTCAAGAAGGACTTCCCCGACGTGGAAAGCTACTCCGCCCCGATCACGGCGATTTTCGACGCCGCCGGGGTCGACCTGGTGGTGATGGCCGGGTTCCTGTCGTTCTGGCGGATTCCGGAGCAATATGCCGGTCGGGTGGTGAACATTCACCCGGCCCTGCTGCCGAGTTTCGGCGGGCACGGGATGTTCGGGCATCACGTGCACGAGGCCGCCCTGGCCGCGGGAGTCAAGGTCAGCGGGTGCACGGTGCACTTCGTGACCAACGAATACGACGTCGGGCCGATCATCGTCCAGAAGGCCGTGCCCGTACTGGAGGGGGACACGGCGGATTCGTTGGCGGCCCGGGTGTTCGAGCAGGAATGCGAGGCGATGCCCGAGGCCCTTCAGTTGCTGGCCGAGGGGCGGGTGCACGTCGAGGGGCGGGCGACGCGGATCGCCCCGCGCCCGAGGCGCAGCACGCCGCGGTCGCAGCCCAGAGGGTAGCCGGACGGCGGGAACACCACGAACCTGCCTGCCGGCAGGCAGGTGTCACGAATGAGAGCGAATGACACGAAAGATGCGTTAGCAACGGACCGGGAATGAGGCCGTCGGCGGCTTGAAAGGATTTGGCATGGCTAAGATCGCGTTTATGGGCGCCGGGAGCACGGTGTTTGCCAAGAACGTGCTGGGCGACTGCATGTGCTCGCCGGTGATGAGCCACTCGACGATCGCCTTGTACGACATCGACGCCGGGCGGCTGGCGGATTCGGCGGCGATGCTGGGGCACCTCAACGAGGTGCTCAAGGCGGGGATGAAGATCGAGTCGCACCTGGGGGTGGCCCAGCGCAAGGCCGCCCTGCGAGGGGCGGACTACGTCGTCAACGCCGTGCAGGTCGGCGGGTACGAGCCCTCGACGGTGATCGACTTCGAGGCGCCCAAGAAGTACGGCCTGCGTCAGACGATCGCGGACACGCTGGGCATCGGCGGGATTTTCCGCACGCTGCGGACGCTGCCGGTGGTGCTGGACTTCGGGCGCGACATGCAGGAAGTGTGCCCGAACGCGTGGTTCATCAATTACTCCAATCCGATGGCGATGCTGATGATGGGTTTCCTCCGCGGCACGGGGCTGCGGGGGGTGGGGCTTTGCCACAGCGTGCAGGGCTGCGCGCCGGGGCTGGTGGTCGGGTCGGGCCTGGTCGACGACTGGGGGGCCATCGAGAAGACGTTCCCGAAGTTCCGGTGGAAGGTCGCGGGGATCAACCACCAGGGCTGGCTGCTGGAGATCGCCGACGGGGCCAAGGACCTGTACCCCGAGGTCAAGCGTCGCTGGGCCCAGGTGGGCCCGCTGGTCCGAAAGCACGGCGTGAAGGCCCTCCGTGAGGAGGCCCAGAAGAAGTACGGCGACCACTGGTGGACCAAGGACCTCGCCGCCCGGATGGCCGGCGACGCGGTGCGGCTGGAGGTGATGGACCGCTTCGGCTACTACCTCACCGAGTCCAGCGAGCACAGCAGCGAGTACATGCCCTGGTTCATCAAGCGGACGCACCCGGAGCTGATCGAGCGGTACGGCATCCCGCTGGACGAATACCCGCGCCGGTGCGTCAGCCAGATCGAGGGCTGGAAGGCCATGCGGAACGACCTGGTGGGCAACAAGAGCCTCGGTGCGTCAGCCAGATCGAGGGCTGGAAGGCCATGCGGAACGACCTGGTGGGCAACAAGAGCCTCACCCACGCCCGCACGGGCGAGTACGCCTCGTACATCATGGAGGCCATCGAGAGCAACAAGGCCTTCACGTTTGGGGGCAACGTGATGAACACCGGGCTGGTCACGAACCTGCCGGCCAAGGCGTGCGTGGAGGTGTTGTGCGTGGCCGACCGCGAGGGCGTTCGCCCGACGTACGTGGGCGACCTGCCGGAGCAATGTGCAGCCCTGAACCGCACGAACGTGAACGTGCAGATCCTGACGGTGGAGGCGGTGCTGAGCGGGCGGAAGGACTACGTCTACCAGGCCGCCCTGCTGGACCCGCACACGTCGGCGGAGCTGTCCATCGACGAGACGGTCGCCCTGTGCGACGACCTGTTCGCCGCGCACGGGGAGATGATCCCCAAGATGCGGTGAGGAAGCGGGGGGGAGGAACTGGGAACAAGGAACCAGGAACTGGGATGCATGGTGACAAAGAGGATAACGATAGATCATGGGACGAACTGGGGCTCTGCCCCAGACCCCGAAGTTTAGCGCATTATGGCTACCGGCAGACGGGCACGGGCCCCGACGCGATCTTCCGCTCTGCCGGAAGCACCAACGCGATAAACTCCGGGGTGTGGGGCAGAGCCCCACGCTGTTGGTTCACTGCCAGGCAGCAACGGGGATTGCCGCCGGGGCCGATGGTGGTATACTACCGGCCCGTGAGTTTGAGGAGCGTTGAACCCCGGAAGGAGTCGTACCCATGACGGACAAGGTGACATTCGCATCGGCCAGGCCCAAGGAACTTCGCGCGGACGCCACGCTGCCGGTGCTGCTGGAGCGGATGCTGGGCAAGTGGGACTTCAAGAAGCGGTTTGCCGGCAAGCGGGTGGCGATCAAGATGCACCTGGGCGGGCACGTGGGGTTCTCGACGATCCATCCGGTGTTCGTCCGCCGGGTGGTGGAGGCCGTCAAGGCCGCCGGCGGCAAGCCGTTCGTCACGGACAGCCCCGGCGCGGTGGAGACGGCCGCCAGTCGCGGCTACACCGCCGAGGTGCTGGGCTGCCAGTTGCTGCCGGTGGCGGGGGTGGCCGACAAGTTCATCTACCCCAAGAAGGTCGGCTATCGCGGGCTCAAGACGGTGAACCTCGCGGGTAACATCGTGGACTCCGACGCGATGATCGTGCTCTCGCACGGCAAGGGGCACGGGCACAGCGGGTTCGGCGGGGCGATCAAGAACATCGCCATGGGGTGCGTCGACGGGCACACGCGAGGCGACATTCACCGGCTGATGAGCGCGGCCTTCACGTGGGACAAGGACAAGTGCACCGGCTGTCTGCTCTGCCGCGACAACTGCCCCAATAACGCCATCAGCTTCAAGGACGGCAAGATCGCCATCTTCGACCACGCCTGCAAGTACTGCATGCACTGCCAGCTCGCCTGCCCGACGAAGGCCATCGACATCGACCAGAAGGGCTACCGCTACTTCCAGCACGGCATGGCCGTGGCGACGAAGGCCTGCCTGGACACCTTCTCGCCCGACTCGGTGCTGTTCGTGACCGTGCTCATGCAGATGACGCCCTTCTGCGACTGCTGGGGGTTCACCACCCCGTCGATCGTGCCGGACATCGGCATCGTCGCCGGCGACAACATCTGCGCCGTCGAGACGGCGAGCCTGGACCTCGTCAAGGCCGAGGATTTCATCGAGGGCTCTCTGCCGGCCCCGCTCAAACGCGCCGGCACCGGCCACCTCTTCCAGCAGATCCACGGCAAGGATCCGTTCATCCAGATTGAAGAATGCACGAAGATCGGCATGGGCACGGGCAAATACTCCCTGGCCCGGATCGAGTAACCCTCCCGGAGAGGCGACATGGCCTGCGAATACTACGGCGAACTGCACCGCCCCCAGTTCCACTTCACCCCGCGCACGGGCTGGACGAACGACCCGAACGGGCTGGTCTTCTACCAGGGCCAGTACCACCTGTTCTTCCAGCACAACCCCGTCAGCGTCAAGTGGGGCAACATGACCTGGGGCCACGCCGTCAGCGGCGACCTGGTCCACTGGCAGGAAGTGGAAGACGCGATTCATCCGGACGAGCTGGGCACGATCTTCTCCGGCTCCGCCGTCGTGGACCAGAACAACACCGCCGGGTTCGCCACGGGCGCGGAGAAGGCGATCGTCGCCATCTACACGTCGGCCGGCTCGTGCGTGAAGCCCGCGCGGCCGTTCACGCAGTCGATCGCGTACAGCACCGACCGCGGGCAGACGTGGCAGAAGTACGCGGGCAACCCCGTCCTCGGACACATCCGCGCGGAGAACCGCGACCCGAAGGTCTTCTGGCACGAACCCACGGGCCGGTGGGTGATGGCCCTCTACCTCGACGCCAACGACTACGTCCTGCTGGGCTCGAAGGACCTCAAGAGCTGGCAGAAGCTTTCGGACGTGCAGATACCCGGCACGGGGGAGTGTCCGGACTTCTTCGAGCTGCCCGTCGATGGCGACCCCGCCGACACGCGATGGGTCTTCTGGGGCGCCGCCAGCGCCTACCAGATCGGGCGGTTCGACGGCGTGACGTTCACGCCCGAGACCGAAAGCCTCCGGGCCGAGAGCGGCGCCAACGGCTACGCCGCCCAGACCTACAGCGACATTCCCGCCTCCGACGGGCGGCGGATCCAGATCTCGTGGATGGCCGGCGGGCGATACCCCGCCATGCCGTTCAATCAGCAGATGTCCTTCCCCGTGGAACTGACACTCCGCCGCCTGCCCGAGGGCCTGCGCCTCTGCCGCCGCCCCGTGGGGGAACTGGCCCTGCTCCACGGCCGCGCCGACGTCTGGCGCGACTCCGCGCTGGCCCCCGGGCGAAACCTCGTCCCCGATTCAAGGCACGATCTCTTCGACATTCACGCGACCCTCGACGTCGGGTCGGCGAAGTTCCTCGGCGTGATCGTCCGAGGCAACGACCTGCGGTACGACGTGGCGGCCGGCAAGTTCACCTACCTCGGCCGCGACATCCCCGTCGCCCGCGAAGGCGCCCTCCTCCGCTTCCAACTGCTGGTGGACCGCACGTCGCTGGAGTTGTTCACCCCCGACGGAGCGGTCAGCGCGAGTTTCTGCTTCCTGCCTGAGGCCTGCGACGTGCCGCTGGAGTTCTACGCCGACGGCGAGGCGAAACTCGTGGAGCTGACGGTGCACGAACTGGCGTCGGCGTGGCGGACGTGAGGACGTTTTTGCTGTTGTTCGACTGCCCGGGCCGATAGGATGTGCCCTTCGACGCGATCGGGCGTCGTGCGGGAAGGAGCGACACATGAACTGTCCCAAGTGCAGCCATCCGATGGAAGCGGTGACGTACAAGACGATCGAAGTGGACCGCTGCACCCACTGCCAGGGCATCTGGTTCGACATGCTGGAGGCCGAACATCTCAAGACCATGAAGGGCTCGCAGGCGATCGACACGGGCAAAGGGAAAGCTCACGACGCCGACTACAACAAGGTCGACCGCATCGACTGTCCCGCCTGTCACGTGAAGATGCTGCGGATGGTGGACGCGAGGCAGCCTCACATCTGGTACGAAAACTGCCCGGTGTGCTACGGCCTGTTCTTCGACGCGGGAGAGTTCACGGACTTCAAGGAAGAGTCGGTGCTGGATTTCTTCCGGGATCTGGTGTCCGGAGGACGCAAGTAGTGAAAGGTCACGGCCACGCCGTGGCCGTGCTTTGGGGGGAGGGGCGCTGGGGGGCAGGGGATTACTTGTTGGTTATGCGGATGGTGACGGCGTGGGTGTGTCCGCGGGCGAAACCGAGGGGCTTGTCGTGGAAGAGGACGCGGAGGCGATAGACGCCGGGGCGGCTCAGATCGACAAGGTTTTGCAGGTCGATGGAGAAGGCCTTGATGGTTTGCCCGGGACGCAGCGTCTGGGTGGAGGCCGGGTCGGGCTTGAGGACTCCCAGGGGCTCCGTGGGCGTTTCGAACCAGTGAGCCTCCTCTTCCCACGCCCACCAGGGGCATTCGCGGAGGAGGCCGGCGACGCCGGGGGGCAGATACCAGGCGCGAAGTGCCAACCCGGGCGCGAGGGCGACCGATCCGGCCTTGTCGTCTCGCCGCAGTTCGCGAGGCAGCGATTGGTCGCATGCCGTCTGATTGTGCAACCACAACGTCAGGGCCGCCGCCTGGCCCGGGCGCAGGACGGCGTCGGAGTCGGCCGACGATTCCTGATCCGGCGTGTCGTGGGGCGGTCGCGAAACGGTCAGGGCAGTTTGGAATCCCCCGGTGAGATCCCGGGCGCCGGGCATCGGGAAGGTAACCCTCTCGGCCGGAACGCAATCGAGCAGGCCCGGGCCGGCGACGCCGCAGAAGCGTTGCCATCGGCCGTCGCGGAAGACCTCCTCGACCTGGTAGACGCGCTGGGTATTCTTTTGGAGAACGAGGCCGCCGCCCAGGGCGGGAACCGAATTCGGGTTGGTATGGACTTCCCGCAGAAGGCGGAAGGCATGGGGGTCCGGTGCGGGATCGGACGAGCCCTGCGGCTCGGCGGGCTTGGGCGCCCAGGTGAATCGGCGAGGCAATGCCTCCACGTCGACGACGCGTTTGGGTTCGGGTCCGGCGAGAGCGAAGATCGCCCGTCCCTGGCGGACGTCCTCTGGCGTCGCGGGCCGGCCAAGGGGCGGTAACTCCAGGTTCACGATATCTTCGAACACCATGGCGATACCGAACGTCGGCGCGGTGAGGTAGGGCCCATAGCGTTTCAGCCGGTCGATACAGGCGGCAATGGTCTTCTGCCTGTCAGTTTCATTGGCGGCCGGGTCGAACTCCGGCATGGCGACCACCTCCGCCAGTTGTTGCGCGTACCAGTCGCAGACGCGCGGAGCGGACATGCGGGGGACGCTCCCCTGCCCGTCCAGCAGGTCTTCGGTGGGTCTCTCGTCGGCCAGGGCGGCCAGTACGTAGCGGCGGTAGGCCTCGAGCGTGAGCAGGCGCGGCTGCCACAAGAGGGCTCCATTTAACTGGAGGCGCCCGTCCTTGTCCTTGGCCAGCAAGGGGGAACGCGGATCGCGGAAGAACCAGTCGGCGGCCTCGGTGACGGGCTTCGCCTTGTTGTGGGAGATCAGCGGCTCGAGATACCACGCGACGTCGGCGAGGAGCACTTTCTGCGGCAGGCCCCTGAGCCAGGCGACGTAGTCCGTCAGGGCGGCCGGGTCGCCCAGGGCGACGCGTTGGTCGGTCGCGGCGGCGATGGCCTCCATGTAATTGAGTTGGCCGTTGGTGCGGTGCGAATGCAGGGCCATCAATTCCCGCGCCACCTCGCCCAGCAGATTTCGCGACGCCTCGCCGGGCGACCAGACGTTCAGGCAGTGGGCGATCTTGCAGGCATTCAGCGGCGGATCGAAGGACCGCGCGATGTCCTCCGGGAGTTTCAACTCGACCACGGGCTCACCCGGGGCCGTCGCCGGGTATTTCGGGTGCAGCAGTTGGCGGATTCGCTTGGTCATCAGGTCGGAGACGGCCTGTCGGCGGGTCCTCCACAGGGGATTGTCCGGCGGGGCCGCTTTGGGCCACCGCGGAGTCCAATACTCCTCCACCCCCGCCGCGGAGGCCCCGCAGAGATTCGAGGCCGCACGGGTCCAGCCATCTCCCCAGTCCTCCTCGTTGGCCAGGAGTTCGTAGTCGCTCGGTTCGGGGGCCTCCTTCGGGCCCGGGGCGGTGTCAGGGGTCTGCGCCTTGGCCGGCCGGCTGGTCGCGGGGATCTCCGGATGGGCCTTCAGGTACTCGCGGGCCATCGCGACGTAGCGGCTGCAATCGGCGGGCCTGTCCAGGTCGGCGTCGGCGTGGAAGCCCGGGCCAAGCAACTCCTCGAGCACCGCCCGGGCCGCCAGGGAAACTCCCGGAATGTATATCTGGCCCATCCCGTAGCTCCCGCCGCGGGAGAGCCTGGTGTCTTTCTCGATGCACTCCAGCAGAGGTCCGATCGCCGGCCTGCCCTCGGCGAGCAAGGCATCGAGCAGCGGCTCGTGGTCGCTTACGGGCGCCTTCATGTCCCAGTTCCGGAAGGATCGCACCGTCTCCAGGTCCCGCACCATCGCGGCGATCCGGTTGTGTGGGTCGGGGAACCGGGCCGGCCCGACCTCCATCACCCGTTGCACCGGGCCGTTCTTCGTCGCCGCCCGCACCTGGGAGACGATCTGCTGATAGTAGGGGATGTTCTCGCGTGGGGCGTCGCGCGGCGGGAGAGCCGACGTCAGAGCGTCCCGCTCCGCCGCCCGCCTCAAGACCGTCCAGAAGTCGTCGCGGAGGAACCCCTGGCGAACCTGGCATTGCAGGCGGTGGTCCCAACAGGCCGCCAGGTGATCCCGCAGCTTCTCCGCGGGCCAGTCCTCTTTCATCCCCGCCTCCGCCTTCCAGGCCGTGAACATGTCCCCCGCCATCTTCCCCTCGCCCACCCGCATCAACAAGCACACATACCCCAGGTCGGCCAGTGACTGTTGCGGCAGCAGGCCGGTGGTGGGTTCCTCATTCTGCTCCACCAACGGGCATTCCGTTCGATTCTGGGAGCGGGAAAGGCGAATACGGAGATCGACCTCGGCGGCCAGGTCCGCCGGTTTGTGGGGCACGACGGGGTAGATCAGCCCGTCCCACCCGATGCCGTATCGCCGCCCCTCGCGGTCGGCGCCCGGGAGGAGCCAGCCGGAGGTCAGATCGGTGTGGTCGTGCTGGCGGATGAAGAGGTATCGGAACTCGCAGCCGCGTGGGTCGGCCAGCCCGGCCTTGAAGACGGCGGCCGTGGCGTCGAGGAGGGCCTTGGGCACGGTACTGGCCGGCGGGGTCCAGTCGGCGCCTTGCCTGGGCGGGGCCGGCGGGGTGCTCGCCGCGTCGTAGTGCCTCGGGGGCGGCCCAGGCGAGGGACGGGTTCCCGGCGACGCCGCCGGCGTCCAGGTTGCCGGCAGCAACGCCGACAGGAGAATCCACCCGGGGTGCAATCGGCGGAACCTGCCCATGGGCATGTTGTGCACTTCCCGTCTCCCTTTGCCTCTGTACGTATTATACCGGCCCGGTTACGTCAGGGCGAGACGACGACTTTGCCTTTGCCTTCGATCCACTTTTCCGTGGCGGCGGTGTAGGCGCCGGCGGGCTTGGGGACGTTGTCCACCGTGAGGGCTTTGACGGTCAGGGCGCCGCTCTGGCCGGCGGGGCTGTCGGTCTTGACGGTGGCGCCGGCGGTCAGGATCAGGGCGGTGACTTTTTCGCTGCAGCCGTTGAGGCTCAGGTAGGCCCCGCCCTTGTCGCTGACGAGAAGCGTGATGGTGGCGGTGTCCTTGATCTGGTTGCTGTTGATCCAGTGGAGGCAGTCGTTGGGGCCTTGCCCGCCGACGGCGACGTCGGAGCTGATGGCGTCGACGCCGTCGGGTTTTTCCAGTTGGACGCGGCCCTGGGCGACCATGAACTTGCCGGTGCAGGTGTTGGGCTTGTCGCCGGCCAGGCGGAGGGGGGCGTCCTTGAACTGGTTGTGGAAGGGGCCCATCACGAACGTCACGGTGCCGGCGCCGGAGATCTCGCCGTTGTAACACAGCGGGTTGCCCCCGCCGCTGTTGATGGTGAAGGCGTAGCCGTTGGTCATCACGTCGATGTCGCAGGTGCCCGTCATCCAGCCGAAGGAGGCGTCGGCGACCAGGAAGGCGATCTTGCCTTGGCCGATGTCCTTGTTGGGGTTGGGGCACTCGCCCTTGAGGTCGAAGCCGACCCCCGCTGGCAGCGAGGCCGGCTGGGAGGTGGAGGCCTGCCCGCTGGCCAGCAGGGCGATGTTGCGGACGATCAGGTAGGCGGTCTCGGGCTGGTAGCCGTCGACGGCCAGGCCCTGGTAGCCCAGCAGGGCGGTGGAGAGGTCTTCGCGGCTGAAGAAGACGGCGGAGCGGTCCTGATAGGAGATGGACTCGAGGACCGGCCCGGGGGCGCGGGCGAGGCGGCGCTGGGTTTTGCGGCGGTAGTGGAACTCGGAGATGGCCAGGCGAGCCATCTGGTAGAGCTTGTGGGTGGGCTCCAGCCGCACGGGCTGGGCGCCGAAGACGTCGGCGAGGATGGCGCGGGCGGAGCGGGCGAATTCGGCGTCGCCCCCCAGGGCCTCCACCAGCAACGTGCCCCCGTCGTACACGAACGCGCGGAGGGCGTCGGTCTCCTGGTTGGTCAACATGAGCTTGCCCGTCCCGGCCAGGACGGCCAGGTGGACCTTGGCGCCCGAGAGCTTGGCGATCTCCACGGGCGGGGCCACGATCACGGGGGTGCGCTGGCGGTTGGCCATCATCAGCGAGAAGCGGTCGTAGGCGAGGGGTTCGGCGTCGAAATTTCCGGCGTACTTGAGGCGGCCGATTCGGATGTCCCGCCCGGTCATGGGCAGGCTGGTGCGTTCGGGCCAGGGCGAGGAGCCGCGCGGGCGGAGGTCGTGCACCAGCCCGGCGAGGTACTGGGCGACGTTGGCGCCGACCTCGAAGGGCGACTCGGGCGCCCGCGTGCGGCGCAGTTGCCAGGACTTGGGCAGGTCGGCGTCGATGTGAACGACCAACGGGCGGACGCCGTTGGAGATGGCGAAGATCGGGGGCAGGACGCTCGCCGGCACGGGCACCATGGCCAGCGCGGCGTTCATCTCGTGGTCGCCCTTGACGGGCGCCAGTTCGTACTGGGGGAAGATCTTCTGGTAGGCCTGGCGGATGCCGGTCTTGAACTCCGCCCCACCGCACTCGGTGACCGAGAGGATCGTGCCGCCTTCGTCGACGAAGCGGCGGAGCTTGCCCAGTTCGACCGGCGTGAAATACGGGGCGGTCGAGCCGGCGATGTAGAGGATCGGCGCGTCGTGCCAGTCGCGAACCGGGGCGCTCGGGTTGATCGACTGCCAATTGACCGTCCATTCGGAGTTGTCTCCGATCCACTTGGCGAGGTTGACCAGGTCGTGCGGGCGGTTCTTCCACCGCCCGCGGTAGGCGAGCTTGTTGAACAGCACCGGATTGCGCCCGCGGACGAGGAAGATCATCGCGAAGGCCGTGTCGGGCAGGGCCCCCCAACTGCCGTTGCCGCTCTGGGTCTTGACGAGGTGCTCGGCCCCGAGCTTGTACCAGTCGGCCGTGCCGAAATACTTGTACCCGCTGGCGAGCCCCACGCGTTCGACGCCGTAGAGGAAGTAGAACATCCACCCGGTGATGGCTCCGAAGGCGCGCGGCTCGCCGGGGGGGCGTTGTCGGCGGCGTTCATCGGCCTCGCGCTTTCGCTCCTCCTGCCCGAACCGCTGGCGTTCGTCGGCGGACAGTTCGTTGAGGAACTTCTTGGTCTCCTCGGCTTCCTGGGCCTTGCGTTGCTTTTCGAGGAGGGCGGCGGCCTTGGCGGCGGCGGGCCCGCCGACGACCTCCACGAAGTACCGCTCCATCCAGTCCAGCCCGCTCTCGACGGCCGGCACCTGCGAGGGCCCGCGGCAGTCGGAGAAACTCCCCACCGTCAACTGCTCGTAGCAGACCAGCATGCTGACGATGCCCGCGGCGGTCATGGTGGGGGTGGCCGTGCCGGGCATGGGCTTGCCGAACCCGTACCCGGCCGCCCAAGCCCCCCGCACGGCGTACTGGCTGTTGGAATTATCGCTGGCGGCGCCCGGGGACGTATAGCCGTACTTGCCCCCGGTGGCCAAGCCGGCCTTGATCAGCACTTCGGCGTCCTTTCTCAGAAAGGCCTTGTATTGGCCCTTGGCGCCCCGCTTCTCGGCGGCCAGGTACGCCTGGCACCGAAGCCCCAGGCTGTACGTGTGATTGCACTTCTGCTCCGTCAGCCAGGCCAGTGCCTTCTTGACGTGGTCCTCGGTGGGCTTGACGCCGCACTCGATGAGGGCGTAGGTGCACATCGCCGTGACGCCCACGCAGGTGGTCTTGTCCTTGCTCCACGAACCGTCGGCCAGTTGGCCGTCGAGGAGGAACTTCTTGGCGTTATCGATGGCCTTGGCGACCTTGCCGTCGTCGAACCCTTGTGCAGACGCCCGGGCGGGGGCCAGGCAAAGCCCTGCCGCCGCGGCCAGTATTCCCGCGAGCACACCGTATCGCATCGGACGCTCCCGTGTCGGCGCGGCCGCGCCGTTGGCGACAGGATACCACCCCCGGCCCCGGATGGGCAAACAAAACGCCGCGGCCCTCAGTGCCGGATGCCGAAGGAGGCGAATTCCCCCGTGGGCGGGGCGTCCTGGCGGGTCTGTCCGCGAATGTGCGGGCGCATCCGTTCGGCCAGAAGGCGGCAGAACTCGTCGGCCTGTTCGGTCTCGCCCTCGACGACGCACTGGACGCGTCCGTCGGGCAGGTTGCGGGCATAGCCCGTGACAGCCAGCCCCGCCGCCGCCCGGCAGGCGGTGTAGCGAAACCCGACGCCCTGCACGTCGCCGGTATACAGCAGGATGTAACGGACCATCGCCATTGCCTGGGCATTGTAGGCCTCGGAGGCCCGCCGGGCAAACCCTGAGAGGCTGCCGACTGACTCGCCCCCAGTTCGTGTTTCGAGCGCCATCGCAGTCTGTCTATCCGGGGCGGGGTGGTCTATGGCACCCCCGTGGTCGCGTTGAAGCGTCTACGGCGATCGAGGCAAAGAGACGGGGATTATGGGATTATCGGATTGGGGGATTGAAACGGAGGATACGGAAACAGGCGGGCGAGCGGGCCCGTGGCCTCGGGCCAGCCAAGGCGCCTGGGCCGACCTTGATCTTTCTTCCGCCTTCGATCCGATCCCCCAATCCGATAATCCCTGAATCCCCGTCTCTTTGCCACGAACACCGACGCGGTCGCTGTCGCATCGCAAGCCACGGCGGCAAGGCCTCCGCTGAAACGGATGATGAGTCAGGGCGGCCGGCGCTTGAAACGCCGGCGAGGGGGCGATACTCTCGTCGGTGTATCATTGAGTGCGGGCCAGGCCCGGCCGGGCCCCAGGAGACGCCATGAGTGAACCGACATATACGCAGATGCTCCAGACCGTGCTGGCCGGACGGAGCCTGACCCGCGTGCAGGCGGCCGAGGCGTTCGGGCAGATCATGCGAGGGCAATGGAGCGAGGCCCAGATCGCCGCGATGCTGACGGCCCTGGCGGGCAAGGGCGAGAGCGTCGACGAGATCGTCGGGGCC
>JAPLNA010000317.1:28637-40461 GCA_026693065.1 Planctomycetota bacterium | reverse complement strand
GACTCTACAACGACCACTACGCCCCCAAGATCATCGTCTCCTCCCGCGGGCCCGACGTCGAGCACTACGCCCGGATCATGGCCCTGTTCGGCGTGCCGGAGGCCGCGATCATCCGCGACCGCTCGGCCGCCCGGACGGCCGACCACCCCGCCGGCGTCGCGGCCCTGCCGGGCGTCGACCCCGAGACGACGCGGCTGATCCTCGTGACGAGCCTCTACCACACCGCCCGCGCGAGGGCCTGTTTTGTCCACGCCGGGTACAAACGCCTCGTCATGCGGGCGCCCGCCGTCCAGATGTATCAACGCGACGAACTGGGCTCCAACTGGGCCTGGCGATACCGGTGCCTCCCCGGCTGGGGGCGGGAGCTGGTCGGCTGGGGGCTCTACAAACTCCGCGGCTGGCTCTAAGGACCCCGCCGCCCGCTCGTCAGGGCCTCGTCGCGGGGGTTTCCGGGCGATACGCCCGCCCGGCGCGGAAGAGTTCCAGCCGCCCGGTGATCTCCGCGGCCAGGGCGGCGTTCTTCCCCGCCGCCGCCAACTCCAACGCCGCCCTCGCCGTCGCGACGGCCTCCTCGAATCGCCCCGCCGCCGCGTACGCCACCGACAGCGTGTCCAAATGGCTCGGATCCCGCCGCTCGCTCAACCGGCAGGCCCGCTGGGCCAATGCCACCGCCTCGGCCGCCCCCCCGGGCTCGGTCCCCGTCGCCAGCACCCACGCCAGATTGTTGCACGCCTCCGCGTTGTCCGGGTCGATCCGCAACGCCGCCCGGTAATGCTCCGCCGCCTCCCCGGGCCTGCCCATGTCGCCCAACGCATTCCCCCAGTTGTACTGGGCGTCGCCGCACCGAGGGTCGATCCGCACGGCCTGGGCGTAATGCTCCACCGCCTCTTCCGGGCGATTCTTCGCCCGCAGCACGCTCCCCCAGTTGGTGTGGGACTGGGCGCAATCCGGCTTGATCCGCAACGCCTCCCGGAAATGCTCGATCGCCTCGTCCAACCGCCCCAGATCCCGCAGGGCGTCCCCCAGGTTGTTCTGGGCCCGATAGTTCCCGGGCCAACCCTCCACCGCGTTCCGCCAGATCGACTCGGCCGAGCGGTAATCCGCGTTCCTCGCCACCGTCCTGGCCCCCAGCCCCGCGGCCACCGCGACGGCCACCGCGACCGGCGCCCACGCCGACCGCCGCGGCGCCAGCCTCCGCCACAACGCCCACCCGCCCAGGACGGCCAGCGTCACGACGGCCGCCAGGGGCAGGTACATCCGCTTCTCCGCCGCCACCTGCTGGGGCAGCGGCACGAGGCTCGAACTCGGGGCCAGAATCGCGAAGAACCACACGCCCAGGAACGCCGCCTCCGCCCGCCGCCAGAACGCCCACACCGTCGCCCCCAGCAGCGCCGCGACGCCCGCCAGGTACGGCCACGCCCGCCCCCACTCCTGCGGCGGGCAGTACCCGTGGTCCACCACCAGCCTCGCCGGCCAGACGCTCAGCCCGAGATACCGCACGATCGCCTCCCCCTGGGCCAGGGCGTATTGCACCTGCCCCTGCGGCTCGCCGAAAATCCGCGAGCCCTCATTCCCCCGCGGGATCATCACGAGCACCACCGCCCACGTGCCCGCCAGGCCCACGTACAACATCCACCGCTTGCGAAACGCCGTCCGCCACGAACCGCTCAGGAAGATCCGGTCGTACACCAGCACCACCAGCGGGGCCGACACGGCCGACTCCTTGCTCCCCATCGCCAGCAGGCACGCCCCCGTCGCCGCCGCGTACCAGCCGTACCGCGCCGGCGAATCCGCCGACCGGATCACCGCGTACAGCGTCAGCAGATAGAACAGTCCGGCCAGCACCTCCGTCCGCTGGATGATATACGTGACGGCCTCTGTCGGCAGCGGGTGAAGCGCCCAGATCGCCGCCACCGCCGTGGCCAACCCCAGCGCCTGGCCCCCGAATCTCGACTGCATCCGCGGCGACTCGAGCGTCCGCCGCACCACCCCCAGCAACGCCAACGCCGCCAGAATGTGCAGCCCCACGTTCGTCGCGTGATACCCACACACGGTCAGCCCGCCCATCGCATAGTTGATCGCCAGCGACAGGTTCACCACCGGCCTGCGCTGCACCGCCTGGCCCTCCGCCGGCGGATTCAGCACCCCCCCCACCGGCCAGAGCCGCCGGATCGTCGCGTTGTCCACGATGGCGGCTTCGTCGTCGAACAGGAAGGGCCCTCCGAAACTGTTGCCGTACGCCCCCGCGCCGGCCAGCACGATCAGAACAACGCACGCCCACCCCCACCGGGCCGACGAAGGCCGACCCGGACGTTCGAGGCCCTTGGCCGCGGCGGCTTTCTGTCCTGCCATGCTCACCTCTCGCAAGCCCCCCCGCGATAACGCCGCCCCTCGGGGGCCTCTCACGCTCACCCATCCCCGGGCGGGATCTGGTCCGGCTGGGTGGCCGCCGGCTCATTGGCCGGCTGCGTCGCCGGCTCGCCCGCCGGTTCGCTCGCCGGGCGGCTGGCCGGCCCCGTCTCACCCAACGCACGGTTGATCACCCGACGGTAATCCGCCAGGTTGTACGACACCGTCGGCATGGCCTCCACCTCGTACCGCGTCTTCAACGCATAGGACGTCACGTTGAAGAACATATCCAGGATCATGCACTTGGCGAACGTCACCCGCCCCTCGTATTCCTTCGCCAGCGCCTGGATCACCGGCGTGAGTTTCGCGCACGCCGAGCACCCGTCCTTGTGAAACACCACCACCGTCGGCTTGGGGTTCCGGATCGCCACCCTCTCCAGATCCGCCGGGTTTCTGATCTCCAGCCCCGGCCCCTCATACCCGCACCCGCCCAGCGCAACGGCCGCCGCCACTCCCACCACCCCATACGCCATCCATCTCATCATCTCGGCATCCTGCCTCTCTGGCACTCCGGCCGTTTCCGATTATACCTCTGTCTCTCTGTCGGTCAATCGTGCCCCGGGCCTTCAACCCGGAAACACTCCCTTCGTATTCGGCACAATCATGGCCCCATGACGGGGCCAATGCCCTTCGTCGGAGCGGCGAAAGTGCTTGGCCGTTAATGGGAACGTGGTATTCTCATCGACATGGCCCGAGGCGGCCCCGGGCATGGGCCTGTCTGGGGAATCCCGGGGCAGGAGACCGCCGATGAACGCCCGCGAGCGAATCACGAGGATCATGAGCTTCCAGACGCCCGACCGGATCGGGATGTTCGACGGGTACTGGACCGACACCCTGGAGCGATGGAAGGGCGAGGGCATGCCCGCCGACCTGGACGTCGGGCGCCAGTTCGGCCACGACCTGTGCCCTGCCGGGTTCGACCAGGGGCTGGGCTTCGAGGAGGTGACGCTCGAGGAGGATGAGCAGACGCGCGTGGCGCGGGACAGCTTCGGCATGACGCAGCGGACCTGGAAGGGCGCCAAGCTGGGCGTCCCGCACCAGATCGATCGGCTCATCAAAACCCGCGAGGACTGGCAGGAGCACAAACACCGGCTTGCCCCCGGCAAGGACCGCTTCAAGTACAACGTGGCGGAGTTCCTCGCGGGCCTGGACGCCGCCGGCCTCTACCGGGTGTACTGGTATCTTGAACCGTTCGAGCTGACGTGGCGGTTCTTCGGCTTCAAGGAAACGCTCGAACTGATGGCGACCGACCCGGCCTGGGCCGACGAAATGTTCCAGGCCTGCGCCGACCAGGTGATCGGCATGTACGAGATCGCCGTTTCCCTGGGGCTCGCCTACGATGGCAACTGGGCCGGCGGAGACATCGCCTATCGCAACGGGCCCCTCTTCTCGCCGCGGATGTATAGCGACCTGCTCATGCCCCACCACAAGCGGATCTTCTCCTACTTCAACAGCCGCGGCCTGCCCACGATGTACCACGGCGACGGCGACTGCCGGGCGGTCCTGGACGACCTGATCGCCGCCGGCGTGCGGGCCATCCAGCCCTGCGAGGTCAAGGCGGGGATGGACATCGTGGCCCTCAAGGCCCAGTACGCCGGGCGACTGGTTCTCTTCGGCGGCATCGACGTGCGCGCCCTCTCCGGAACGAAGGCCGACATCGACCGCGAGATCCGCACCAAGATCCCCGTCGTGATGAAAGGCGGGGGCTACATCTACTGCACCGACCACTCGGTGGCCCCCACCGTCAGCTACGAGAACTACCGGTATGCCATCGACCTGATCCGCCAGGTCGGCACGTATTCCCGAAATCCGTAGTTGCCAAGGCCCGACAACGAGATAAGATCGTGGAAACCGCTGACGGCGATCGTCAGCGGGAGGTCATCCGGGAGAACCCGGGCAAGTGAACAACCTTTCTGGAGAACACAATGAGCGAAAGGATTCGTTGGGGGCTGCTGGCCACGGGGGCCATTGCGGAGGCGTTCGCGCGGGCGGTGAAGGTGTCGCAGACCGGTGAGCTTGTGGCCGTCGGGTCGAGGGCTCGGGCCAAGGCCGACGCCTTCGGGGCCAAGTTCGGCATTCCCCGCTGCCACGGCACGTATGAGGCCCTCCTGGCCGATCCGGGCGTCGAGGCGGTCTACGTCTCCACGCCGCATCCCCAGCACGCCGAGTGGACCATCAAGGCCGCCGAGGCCGGCAAGCATATCCTGGTCGAGAAGCCCATCGCCCTGAACGTCTACGAAACCCAGGTCATGATGGAAGCCGCGGCGGCGAACAAGGTCTTCCTCATGGAAGCCTACATGTACCGCTGCCATCCGCAGACGGCCAGGCTCGTGGAGCTGCTGCGCGAAAAGGCCATCGGCGACGTCCGCGTCATTCAGGCCACGTTCTCATTCCACGCCGGCTTCGACCCGAACAGCCGTCTCTGGAGCAATGCCCTTGCCGGAGGCGGCATCATGGACGTCGGGGGCTACACGACCTCGATCGCCCGTCTGATAGCCGGCGCGGCCGTGGGTTTGCCCTTTGCCGACCCGATCTCGGTCACGGGCGCCGCCCACCTGCATCCGGAAACCGGAGTGGACGAGTGGGCGCTGGCCACCCTGAAGTTCCCGCACGACATCGTGGCCAACCTGGCTACCGGCGTCGGCGTGAACCAGGAAAACGTGGTCCGCCTCTTCGGCAGCACCGGCCACATCCTTGTTCCGGACCCCTACGTCTGCTGGCGCGACGGCGCCATGCCGGGCAAGATCATCGTCAACCGCAACGGCCAGCCGCCGGAGGAGATCTCGATCGACTCGCCCGTGACCAGCTTCGCCCACGAGGCCGACGTCTGCGGGCGCGCCATCCGCGCGGGGCGACTGCAGGCCGAGTCGCCGGCCATGACATGGGCCGATACGATCGGCAATATCCGCGCCCAGGACGCCTGGCGTGCCGCCGTCGGACTCACCTACGAGGCCGAGAAGGCCGCCAACCTCAAGCCGGTCACCATCGCCAAGAGGCCTCTGGCGGTGCGGGCGGGCAAGCCCATGCCCAAGGGCACGATCGGGCACCTGGACAAGCCCGTCTCCCGCCTGGTCATGGGCGTGGACAACCAGGACAGCATGCCGCACGCGGCCACCGTCTTCGACGACTACTTCGAGCGAGGCGGCAACGCCTTCGACACCGCCCACTGCTACGGCGAGACGCGTTCGCGCCTGCTGGGGCAGTGGATCGCCTCGCGCGGCATACGGGAGCAGGTGGTGATCATCGCCAAGGGCGCGCACACCCCGCTCTGCAATCCTGACGCGCTTACGGCCCAGCTCATCCAGCAACTCGAGTGGCTCGGAACCGGCTACGCCGACATTTATATGATGCACCGCGATAACCTCGACATCCCCGTCCGCAAGTTCATCGACGTGCTGAACGAGCATGTCCGTGCCGGCCGGATCAAGGCCTTCGGCGGGAGCAACTGGAGCCTCAAACGCGTCAAGCAGGCCAACTCGTACGCCCATCGCACCGGCCAGCAGGGGTTCTCCGTCGTGTCCAATAACCTGGCGTTGGCGGAGATGGTGAATCCCGTCTGGGGCGGCTGCATTCACTGCCACGACGCGGCGGACCGCGCCTGGCTCAAACGCACGCAAATGGCCCTGCTGCCCTGGTCCAGCCAGGCGCGTGGCTTCTTCGTGCCGGGTCGCGCGCGGCCGGACAAGCGGGACGACGAGTCCCTGGTCCAGAGCTGGTACTCCGACGCCAACTTCACCCGCCAGGCCCGCGCCGTGGAACTGGCGGCCAAGTACCACGTCGATCCGGTCGCCATCGCCCTGGCGTGGGTTCTCCGCCAGCCGTTCCCGACGTTCCCGCTCATCGGCCCGCGAACCGTCTCCGAAACGCGTTCAAGCCTGGCCGCCCTGGACGTCCCGCTGACGGCCAAGGAAATGAAGTACCTGAATCTGGAGGCGTAGGTTCAATCGAAACCACCATAGAAGGACTCCGATCATGGACAAGATCAAAACTCTCCTCCTCTCGGGCGCTAACAACCACGACTGGACGTACTCCACCCCTGTCATCCGCGCCCAATTGGAGGCCAGCGGGCGTTTCGAGGTCACCGTCACCGAGGATCCTTCCAAGACTCTCGAAGAGGCCCAGGCCCTGGCGAGCTACTCGCTGATCTTCATGGACTACAACGGCCCCGAGTGGTCCCCGGCCGCCAAGGCCAACTTCGAGGCCGCCGTGAGAGGCGGGACCGGCCTGGTCGTCATGCACGCCGCCGACAACGCCTTCCCCGGCTGGGTCGAGTTCGAGAAGATGGTCGGCCTGATGTGGCGCGAGGGCGCCAGCCACGGGCGGTTCCACGAGTTCCCCGTCACCTTCGTCGACCGCGAGCACCCGATCACCCGGGGCCTGAGCGACTACCGCCAGAGCGACGAACTCTACCACAATCTCGCCCACATGCACGGCGTGGCCTGTCACGTCCTGGCGACGGGCTACAGCGCCCTCGAGACCGGCGGCACGGGCCGGCCCGAACCCGTTCACGTCCTCACGCAGTACGGCAAGGGACGCATCTTCCACCAGGTGCTCGGCCACGTCGGGCCGGGCAACCCCAACCTGATCGCCTTTGAGAGCGACGGCTTCCGCCGCGTGACCCTCCGCGCGTGCGAGTTCGCCGCGACCGGAAAGGTCACGCTATAGGAATCCGCCCGTAACGTCGCGGCGACGCATGAATCCGATCTTCTATAAGCCCGAGAACGCCTGGGCGTGCGACCCGTTCCCATTCTTCAAGGACGGAACGTATTACATCTACTACATGCTCGATTGGCGCCAGAAAGGCCCCGACGGCCAGAGCGTCCCCAGCGACGGCCGGACCGCGAGGATGTATCTCATTACCACCGAAGACCTCCTCCACTTCACCGAGCACGGCGAAATGGTCCCCTGCGGCGGCCAGGACCAGGCCGACACGTATCTGGGCACGGGCACGGTGGCCCAGGCCCTCGGCCGGTATCACATGTTCTACACCGGGTACAGTCCCCGGCGTGCGGCCGAAGGCAAACAGGCCATGTCCGTCCTGCACGCGGTATCCGACGATCTCCTCCGCTGGGAGAAAGTTCCCACTGACACCTTCACTTCCCCGGGCGGCCTGTTCGACCCCCAGGACTGGAAGGATCCGTTCTTCTTCTGGAACGACCAGGCCGGCGAGTTCTGGATGCTCGTATGCGCCCGCCTGAAGACCGGGCCCGCGCGCCGGCGGGGGTGCACCGCCCTGTGCACCTCCAGCGACCTGACGCATTGGCAGGCACGGCCCGAGCCTTTCTACGCCCCAGGCCTGTTCAACGACCACGACTGCGGCGACCTGTTCCGCATGGGGGATTGGTGGTATTTCCTCTTCAGCGAGTATTCCGAGCGAGTCACCACCCGGTATCGAATGGCCCGCTCTCCGGCCGGCCCGTGGCTCACCCCCGCTGTCGACACGTGCGACGGGCGCGGGCTGTACGCCGCCAAAACCGCCGGCGACGGCGACACCCGATATCTGTTCGGCTGGCTCTCCACTCGCCAGGCCTCGAAGGACTACCAGCCATGGGAATTCGGCGGAACCATGGTGATTCATGAACTCGGGCAGAGGCCCGACGGCACACTGGCGTTCCGGGCGCCCGGGCCGGTCGTGCGGGCCTTCGACGCCGAGCGGCCCTGCACGATCCGCCCCGGCCTGGGCCGCTCCCAGATCTCCCCCCAGGCCGTCGCCCTCGACGCGGCCGGCTCGCTGGCCTGCGCCGACGCCGGGCCGCTGCCGGCCTCCTGCAGGATCGAGGCCACGATCGTCTATCAGCCCGGCACGCATGGCTGCGGGTTGGCGCTGCGGACCAGCGACGATTTCGAGTCGGGCTACTACATCCGCCTCGAACCCGCCCAGCAGCGGCTCGTCCTGGACGCCTGGCCCCGCCCGAACGACCAGCCCTTCATGATCGGCCTGGAACGCCCACTCCCCCTGGAACCGGACACGCCCATACGCCTCACGGTGCTCGTTGAAGACACGATCTGCGTCGTCTACGTCAACGACGAAACGGCCATGACCGCCCGCCTCTACGACCTGCCCGCCGGCCACTGGGGCCCCTTCGTTCAACAAGGCCACGCCCGCTTGTCCGACCTCCGCCTCGCCCAACGCTCCACCCGCCCCTGACACCCCCAGCCCTCGCGCCCTCCGCTCCTCCCTGCCCCGCCGGGGCGAGAAGACGAGAGGAAAAAGGGGACAGGCTACTTTTCTAAAAAGTAGCCTGTCCCCTTTTCCTCTTGCCTGTTCGTGTGTTCTACTGCTCACGGCCCGGCGTGCCGGGATGCCCGGCCCCTCCGGTCTCCTGCTCGCCTGTTCACCTGCTCGACTCTCATGTCCTCCCAACAGGAACCGATGACAATCATTGGCCGCGTTTGGCGACGATGAAGAGCATATGCCAGCAGGGGACCGTCGTAAGGACAAACTTCCGATACGGTCCGTCGGACCCCGCGGCCCGGACGGTGGTTCTCTCACAGGCCATGGTGTAGACGCTGATTTCCGTGCCGGCGGTGCGGAGCATCAGCTCCACATTCTGACCGGCATCGAGGGTTGTGTTGATCAGGGCCACCGCCAGGTGGCCCTGCCCCACCTCGCGCACCCACAGATTGATCTTGTGGTACGAGGCGATATAGGCGAGCAGGGAATCCCTGGCCAACCAGCGGAAGACCGATTTGAGCTGCGATGCCTTGGAGAGATTCTGGAGATAGGTCCAGGGGAAATAGCCGCTGGCGTAGACCCGTCCACCGAGCTTGTTCTCGAAGATGCCCGAGGCACAGGCGGCAACCTGTCTTCCCCCATAATCCATGAGCCGGGATAAAGGCTGGGCGCCCGTTGCAGCAGGGACCATTTCCGCGGCAGGAACGTTCCACCCGAGGAACGATTGCCGGTTATCGCGGCGCCGGCCGGTGAACGGGCGGTTCAGTTCGTGCGGGAGCAGTTCCTCGATACAGTCCCTGTCGTGATACGTGGCGACGGTAAAGCCCGTATACTCCCCATACCCCATCTCGTTGAGCCGCGTCAAGGCCGGCCCATCGAGGTACGCACCCCGGGACAGAATGGTCTTCACGTCCGCATCCGACAAGGCCAACGCCGCATCGGCCGTCACGGCCGTGAGCTGGGCATTCTTCAAGCTGTACGCGGCGGGAATTCCGATCTCGTGGATTTCGGAGGTCTTGCCGACCATGACCGCCCCGTCGTCGGGGCTAAGCCAGTTGGCGGAATCGCTCAGGCTGGTGACCGCATACGAGTCCTTATTCCACGCGGCATAGAGACCTTGCGGCTTGGCGCGACCCAGGGTTTTGGCCATCAGATCGTAGAACGGCCGGGCCTTATGCAGCACGGCCACCAGCGGCTCATATTCGACGAGCGGCTCGTCGGACATCTGGAGCACGTTGAACGCCGTCCCCGTACAGCCCGCGGCGATATGCGCCGCCGACTCCAAGGCGGTTGTGTGCGCCGCCTTCTTGAGTCGTTGGTAGGGAAAGTTCTCGATCTCCGATTGAATGGACGTCACCGTATCGGGAAGCATAGATACTTGACGGCCGATATCGTGGGACTTGCCGACCAACTGACAGAGAGTTTCATCACTGTAGAAACCGCCACCCGGCCGCCACATGACTTCGCATCGGTTGGGCCCGGCCAGGATGTTCGCCCAAGTGTCAAAATCGTAGCCCTCAAAGAACCGGTCCCCGGTCATGAAGCCCAACGGCATCGCCGGCGCGACGGCGTGAACGGCGTTCTCGATCAGTTCAAAGAGCCGGGCGATCGTCTTGCGGTTGTGCTCCAGCCAGGATCTGCGGATCCGGAGCTTCTCCTCCATCGTCCCCGTATTGAACGCGACGTTCAGGCTCTCCCGCGTATGTCGCGTCCCGGATTCCTTTTCGTAAATCGCCAGGCAGGTCTCGCAGAAACAGGCCGCGCCGATCGGCATATGGCCGAATCGGACATCGTCGTCGATCCAGATATAATCCGGCCGGGCCGCGGCGAGCGCCCGGTAGACCGCTTGGATGTACTCCCGCATCCTCTCGTCGTTGGGACACCGAGAGCCCTCACAGGTCTTGCCTTCGATATCCGTCATCGGAGTGTAATCGCCGGTCAGGGAGTTGGGCAGGTTTTCGTTGTGGTGGCCGATGGTGGACAGCAGATTGATCCCGGCCCGGTATCCCAATTGGCGAACCTGGTCCATCCGCAGCGCGAGCCGCTTCGCCCGTTCCTGGATCACGTTCAGGGGCAGGCACGGATGGGTTTCCGAGGTGAAGAACGTCACCTCGTCTGTGACGCCCGGGTACTTGGCGAACATCGCCATCTGTTCATTGAACCGGGCCTCGGGTATCCAGATCGGCGTGCCGATGCGGAAGGAGATGAAGGCCTTGTCAATTCCTGGCGCCACGGATCTTCCTTTCTCGTGCGGCTAGAACATTCTCGGCAGGCCCAGCGTGGCATAGCCGGAAGCATGGGTTTTGGCCAGCTCGTTTCGGGCATAGCGGACCGACGCCGTCTTCCACGTCCGCATGGTTTTGGCATCCGGCACGAGCATGTACCGCCCGCGGACCGCCGTGCTGAACTCGATGATCGTCCCGTCCTGGCGGCCGATCTTCCGGCCATTCTCGTAGAGCACGACGGCCGGCCACGGGTTGGCCACCCGGCAGGAGTTGCCCTGCCGGCTCTCGATCGCAATCCACCGCGGCTTGCCCTTTTCGATTTCCGCGGAGACGACAAACCCACCCTGCGCATGCAGGGTGAACCGGGCGGTCAGATCCTCCGTGACGGCCGGCGCGACCCGGATAAGCCCCCCATGGCTTTGGAGCAGCGACTCATTGACCGCCCCGGCGAACACTGACATCGCCTCCATCCCCATATGCCGGAACGGATACATCTGGAAGGGAAACGCCTTCTTCGCCCCCTGTTCCTCTGGCAACGATGTATTCTGCACTTCAATGTGCGAGACGCGATTCGGCAACGCGGATTCCGCTTTCATGCCCGCCAACGGTCCGTAATGCCCCCAGCCGTTGGAGTAATACTGCCAGTACATCGGCCAACTCTCGATGACCTTCCTCGCCTCCCGCCCCAGTCCCAGCCGCGCCAGCGTGATCCCCAGCGGGCTCCACCCCATGCCCGGACAGGCATACAGTTTGACCGTATTGACAACGGTGTTGTATAGAGCCGACCCCCTTTGCCCCAGGCCGACCAACCCGGAAGGAAACACGGCCGCCTGTTCCACCCACGGGAAGATCCCGTCGTTACACCGTATATCGTCCCGGTACTTGTCCGGCAGCGGCGGTTTGCCTTCATTCAGGCAGATCAGCTCAAACAACTCCTCGCTGGCCGGCCCGGAGGGGGTCTCCGGCAGGAACGAGGTCAGCCACTTCTTTTCCTTCACCCCGAACCCCGCGGCCA
>JAPLNA010000317.1:23259-28631 GCA_026693065.1 Planctomycetota bacterium | reverse complement strand
CCGAAACCGCCGGGTCCCCCTTGAACCAACCGCGACGGAATTGGCCCCGCCGGATGAATCGCGTGTCCGCCTTGACCGTCGGAAGGGGCGCCAGGTGATCCCGGATATCTCGCCACGTCGCGGCCCGCGGATCGGCCTGGCCCGCCTCCTTCAACGCGGCCAGGGCGGTGGTGAATAGAACGTTCCCATACACCAGTTCCGACACGCCATCATGAAGCAGAATCCAGCCTTCGTACCCGGTGCCTTGCTTGGCGTGATACCGGCCATCCTTGCCCTTCTCGAACAGGTGTTCAAAGAAGCACGCCGCCTCCCGGATAAACGGCAGCGCCTTCGTTTTCAGGAACTCCCGATCCCCCGTGTATGCATACTGCCGCCAGAAGTCCATCGCGATCTGGGCGACCGGGGTGTGGTTATGAAATTCGCTGGCCGAATTGTACCCGCGACGCTCGCAGACGTCGGAGACGACCGCCCCATCGGTCTGGAACACGGTTCTCGCGTCCTCCTTGGCATAGGACAGACCGCCAAACCGGTACGTTAGATAGGACTCAATTAAATCGTGATGCCCCGCCGCATTCAGCGGCTGAACGTCGCGATTCCAGCTCCAGAGCCCGTTGATGAAGCGACCGGGATACTTTCCCCACTGCGAGCACGCGGCATAGAACATCGTGATATGCCAGAGACTGTCGAGATAGTCGTCGCCGCATTCCATCAGAGACCGTAGCCAGAATGCCTTCCACGCTTTCTTGTGCTCTCGGAACATCGCGGTCCGGCCGGACGCGCGGGCGGCCTCCAGTTCTTTCTTCACCGCCGGAACCGGGTTGCCCGGCACAGGCGACGTCACAGCGGCCACAAACAAAAACTTCCTATGGCGGGAGCCCGTGATCGTCATCGCGGCGGTATGGGAATCCTCGACCGTGTACCTGGTCTTCAATCCATTCGTATCAACCACCCGGCCTCCGACCGCAAAGGTCCCACTCGTCAGTGTGTGAGTGACATAGGCCCCCTCGCGGTCCGCCTGGGCCCTGGTTCCTTTCAACCCAAGCACCGGATTGCCGTTGACCCTGGCGTACCAGTGGGAGAACGTCCGGGAACCGTACCGCTGGATCTTGATCACCAGCGGCACCGTCTCTTTGAGCCGGCTTTCCACCTCGCCGCAAAACACCCCGCTCGCGTGATCGACAAATCCCGTGAATGCCACCGACCCGAAGGGCCCCGACGCCGAACACGCGATCGCGGCTTCCGCCAAAGAAATCCGGGCCTGGAACTCCTTCAGATAGAACGTATCGAAAATCGGCAACTGGAAATCCAGAACGATCCGACACCCATGCCGCAGGGCGGTGCTGTATTCCTCTTCCGTCGGATGCCAGTTGCGAAACCGCCCGAATGCCGCATCGTCCCACAAATCCGATTTGTTGACCGCGAAAACAATCTTCGATTTCTCGAACCACCCCAGAACGCCGATCTCCCCGTTCCCGATCGGCAGCCCCTGAACCGGATCCTCGGGCGGCGTCAAGAACACCAAATCGTGCCGGGCCACGCGCCCCGGCCAGTCGATCTTCCACGCGCCGGCCTGTGGGTCAAATAGCGATGTCATTGTTTGTGTTTCCTTGGAAGGCCTCCTGCGTCCACTGGTGCGTCTTTGCTGCCGCCGTTCCGGCTGGCTTTCTTGGCCACGGTCAGTCCTTCCGCAGGGGGTTTGAACTCCGCATACCATAGCCCATGCATGTCGCGAGCACAACCACCGGGCATCCTGTGAATAGGGTATATGGCAAGTCCTCCACCGATGGAACGGAGAATATCCAATGGGTGAACGCCAAGGATGTCTTCTGGAACCCCCGCCCCGGCCCGGGAGTGTGTTGGGACGGCGGGCAAGGCGGGAAATCAGGATGGTAGGGGGCCTTGGGGCCCCAGACGGAGAGGCGGCGATCGATCCGAATGGCGACCCGCCTACGGCGGGCGTTCACGACTCACTATTCACGGTTGAGCAGGCCGAAAAAAATCTGTCGTTTTCCGGAAAAATCCCCAGAATTACGGAAAAAAACGGCCGTTGGGGGCTGCGTCGGCGCGGGGGTTTGTTAGGGTCGGAGGACGCGGGAGTTGCCGAAGGCGGACGTGGCGTAAGTGGGGGTTTTCTCCGGAAACGTGGCCGTTAATTATGGAGAGACTTACCGCAGAGGCCGCGGAGCAACGCAGAGGTGGGACTACTTTGGGAACGATTCACGATTCACGACTCACGAATCACGGCCGGACTACCGGCGACCCTCGATGTATCGGGACCGGCTACCGGCTACGGGCGACCGGCTACCGGCCCAGGGCCAAGTGCCCGGCGTCCCGACTGCGCCGGGACGAGAGGGTAGAGAAGGTGAACGTGGAGCAGGAGAGCCAAAAACGGGGACAAGTGCCCGGGAGGTGTCCTTGAGGTGTCCCGGAGGTGCCCTTGAGGTGTCCTTCAGGTGTCCTTGAGGTGTCCGCCAGGTGTCCGACATCAGGAGCGGCGGAGGGATGGGGAATCTGGAACTTCAGGCCCGGGAGTGTGTTACGGATCGGGATGGGAAGACGATGCGGTTTGAAGGACACCTGAGGAGGAAAGAACCGAGAACTGCCTCGCTGAAGCGAGCAGTCCAACAGATCGGGTCCGTCCGCGATCCACGACTCACGATTCACCGATTACCGGTTACGGATTACGGATCACTGGTTACGGACTACGGATTACCGGTTACGCCCCCCCCCCGGGGGGGGGGAATTTCTGAAGATTTTCCGAAGCAATGGGGCACATCCTGCGTTTAATGGAGTAGTGAGGAAAGGATGTGACGGGATGAACCAACACAGGGAAGACAAAGACGACAACGCGACCGACCGGGAGGAGTTGGGGATCTCCACTGGTCTGATGGAGTGGTTCGAGAGCGCTCCGTGGGTGATCGAAGGACGGCTGGTGTCCAAGGACGACCGGAAGAACCAGAGCCTCAACCCGCTGTCGGGGTATCAGGTGGAACTGCCCAGTCGGCGGTGGCTGATGGAAGAGATATCGCGGCCGGAGGAATCCGGGGCGATCGATGACCAGACGCCCGAGCGGCTATAAGCAGCGGCGGGGGAGTTACGTCGGCGGGGGCGGCGGGGGGTCTTGGTTGTTCGGCGGGAGCGGGGGCGGCTGTTGCTGGCCTTGGGGGAAGGTGGGCGTGGGGGTTCCTTCCACGACGGCGGTTTGGGCGAGGAGGTCGCCGAATCTCTGGTGGTAACGTGTCAGCAGGACGCAGGCCAGGCCCAGGACCAGGCCCGGCAGGGCCAATTCGACGACTCGGAGGATGGCGCGATAGAGGATCTCAAAGAACAGGGCCTGTCGCCCGCCGGCGCCGACGACCCGCAGGCCGAAGATCCGCTTGCCCAAGGTGGCCCCGAATTGCGACTCCATGCCGACGCAGTAGATCCCGTGGACCAGCCAGGTGGCGATAACGAACAGGGCGGCGTTGAGGTCGGCGGGCTGCTTCAAGAGGAACTCGCGGATCTCGGTGGGGGTGGCGCCGGATTCGGGCAGGGGGAAGGGGAAGAGGGCATAGCCCAGGAAGAGGAAGGGGAGCAGGTCGATGATGGCCGCCACCACCCGCCGCCCCAGCCGGGCCGGGCGGACGCCCATCGGCAGCGTGAAGATCACCCGCCCACGCCGGATGCGGAGGAACGTACACCCGATGAAGAGGGCGAAGAGGACGTAGACGGCGTAGGCGAGTGCCTGTTCGCCGCGTCCGTCGTTGGGGGCCTTGGCGAACAGGCCGATGGTCTCGACTCCGGTGACGGCGGCGGTGGGGGCACAGCGAACGAAGACCGGGGCCGGGGCGTGTGGCCAGATCAGGGCCAGGCCCTCGGCGAACGGCAGGGCCTGGACGCCCTCGCCCATCGGTTGCCCGGGCGGCAGTGAAACCGGCGATGCGACGGAAACGCGGAGGTCCTTCTCGATGGTCAGCAGCGAGACCTCGTCGGCGGCCGGGCGAGTGGCGGCGGGGTCCTTGTGACGCCGGGCCAGGAGCAGGGAGTCCTTGACGGCCGCGAAGGCCAGGGGCTCGTAGCCGGCGGGCAGGAGGTCGGGCAGGGCCCGTGGGGGCAGCCAGGCGCCGGTGCGGTCGCGGACGAGGATCTGGGCGGCGCCCGGGGGGCAGAGAAGAAGGTAGAGTTGCCCGTCCAGGCTGGCCGCCAGTACCTTGCCGGCGGGGGCGGGGACGTCGTCGAGGAAGGTCCATCGCCCGCCCTGGAGGCAGAATATGGCCAGCGACTCACCCGCCCTGGCCGGGGCGGAGGCGGAGGTCGTGGCGGGGCCCGAGGTTGTGGCCGGGCGGCTCGCCGCCGGGCGACTGGCCGGCACCGGCGTGCTCAGGACGACGATGATCGTGCGGGCGCCCGTCACGCCGGCGATGGGCCCGCTGGGGCAGGCGGCCAGCACGGTCGCCGTGTCGGGCCAGCGGGGGTGATTGGGTCTGATGCCGGGGGCGGATCGGCCCGAGTCCAGGTCGAAGATCACGTACTCCCGGTCGGCCAGCAGGACGTGGAGCTGGTCGCCCAGGGCCGCCGCCGTGACGGGCCTGCCCTGCAGGGCGTGGGCGACCCACTGCCATTCCCCCCCGGCGGGTTTGGCGACGAGGTCGTAGGCGTCCGGGCGGGTGGTCAGGCGGAGGACCCAGGCGGCGCTGGCGTCGCCGGCGGGCAGGAGCTTGGCGGGGGCGGGGGCTTCGCCGGCCGCCCGGGAGGGCAACCAGGCGCCGCTTGCCAGGCTTGCCAGAACGGCCGCCATACACCCGAGCGAACGTCTCACTGGTCGGCTCCTTGCTCGACGACGGGGGCGGGGGCCTTGGGCGCGGGGGCGTCCAGGGCCTTGTCCACCTGCTCGACGGGGATGCCCTCGGGCAGGAAGTCCTGGAATCGGCAGGCATCCCGCACGCCCTTGGCGGTGGTCATCTTGGAGAGAACGATATGCACGCTGGTCTTCTTCGCCGGCCATTCCAGCCGGATGTCCGTCGGCATCACGGGCAGGTCGGTTCCCTTGGCCCCCGGCACGGGCTCGTACTCGCCCAGCCGGGCCGTCATCACCGGATACCCGCCCTCGTCCAGGTAGCGGATCAGGAATGGGCGGCGGGGTTTCGTGTCCGACCAGAGAAAATACGTCTCGCGGGTGAAGGCGATCCGCCCCGAGACCGGCTGCCGCTCGATCGACGTCACCACGTACGCGTGCTTGCACGGGGCGAAGGTTTTTTCCCACGCCGAATCGTACAGGTAGCTCAGGTGTTCGGTCGTCACGACCATGCCGGCGGCGGGAACGTCGGTGGCCTTGTCCGGCAGGGCGCAGACGTTCAGGGCCGCCAGGAGTTGCGTCGGGTCGATGGGGATAT
>JAPLNA010000317.1:0-23212 GCA_026693065.1 Planctomycetota bacterium | reverse complement strand
CCGCGCGGTCGAGCCGGCCCCACCAGGCGTGGCCCTTGCCGCCGGCGCGGAGCCAGAAGTAATATTTGTTGTCCTCGGTGCTGGCGCCGAGGCGGAAGAGGTCGACGTTGGCCTCCTGCCCGATCAGCGTGAAGTCCTGCACGCCCAGGCGGCTCTCAGGCTTGTCCCCCTTGACCATCACGAGCAGCCCGTTGGGCGTAACCAGCGGGCTGGTCGAGCCCCAGGTGAAGGGCAGTCCGCTGGCGGGCTCTTCCATCGTCACGGCGATCTTTGCCCGCGCCCAGAGCTTCGGCACGGCGTCGGCGTTGGCGTTGTGGGCGGCCACCAGCGTCTCCAGCGAGACCCGCTGGGCAGGGGGTTGGCAGCAACCGACCGGCAGGGCGACGGCGACGCACAGAACGACCCAAACCCACGGGCCTGGCTTCATAGTTCACCTTCCAGTATCTGCCCCAGTTGCCCGCTGACCTGGTCGATCATCGCCTCGTCCATCTTGGGGTCGACGACCTCGTGCGGGGCCTGGGTGTGTTTCATCACCATGTGCCAGACCTCGCTGCCGTCTTCGCGGCGATCGGATCGCCCGTACACCAGCAGGCGTTTTCGCATCAGCACCAGGGCTAGCACGAAGCGGAAGTTCACCTTCGCGGGTTCCACCGCACCGGCCAGCCGCTCGAAGAAGTTGATCAGCAAGTCGTTGTCGACGAAGAGCTTCTTGCGGGCCTTCGGCTCGGGCACACGGGTCTGCCACGTGCAGAAGAACTCGCTCTCGCCCTCGCCGGCGGGCTTTTGCGACCAGCAGGCCTGGCAGTAGTCCGTCCGGACGAAGTCGTCCTTGGTTTCCGTCAGAGTCGCCATTACGTCGCTGCCGGCGGGCAGTTCCACGTCGCACGTCCCGCAGCGGGAGCTCAGCCGGGCTATGTTGAATTCCTTGGCCATGATTCTAGGGCAGCATATCCGTTGTGGCGGCCTCGAGTTCCTGCCGAGCCGCCACCGCTCGGGCCAGGTCGGCGGCACTGGCAGCCTTGATCTGGTCGGCCTGGGCCTTGTCGGCGACCGAGGGAAGGTTGATCCGTACATTGTAGTCGCTCAGTCTCGCCGCCGCCTCCGCCAGTGCCGCCGAGGCCAGCAGGTCGGTGATCAGCCCGGCCGTGCACTTGCCGGCCAGTTCCTTCATGTCCGCCAGCAGGGCCAGGGCCAGCTTGGTCACCTCCCGCGGCACGGCGATGGCCGCCGCGGTCGCCAACTGCACCTGACGGAGCTTCTCGGGCCCGTCGGGCAGTTTGTACGCCGTCTGGAACACCTCGTACGCCGCCATGTCGTCGGCCACCAATGCCTGCGCCATCGCCCGCGCCCTGGCCAGCCGGTGCCCCAGATGTTCGTGGTACGCCGCGTGCTCGGCGAGCTTCTTCTTGCCCTTGGAGAAATTCAGCGTCATCTCCCCCAGCGCCGCCGCCAAGGCCGCCACCACCCCGGCCACGCTGCCCCCGCCGGGCGTGGGGCTCTTGGCCGCCGTCGCCTCGACAAACTCCACCACCGAGCGATTCAGTATGCTCTCTTGTGCCATGTCTGTAGTTCTTCCTTATCTCGAACCCGCACCGCGCCGGGCGAGTCGCCCGGACGTTTCGAAAAGACTACCCGCATTCCGGCCCACCGGCAAGAGATTGCTGCCCCGGCCCCTGGAAGACTACTTCGCCGCCGCCGGCTCGTACGCCCCGACCGTCTTGCCCATGTCGGTGCGTTTCCGGCTCGAGCACGGGTGGGCGTACTGGAACACCGGCGCGAGGTCCACGCCGGCGGCGCTCCGGCCCGGGAGAGTCCCCGCGTTCAGGCAGGGCGAACCGGCCGCGACGCGGAGGTCCCACGTGGCGCGGTTGACGAACTTCGGATCGGCCGTCACGTTGTTCTTCATCGCCGCCTGCGGATAACTGCAAACAACCCCCGCGCCCAGGAAGATGTTGTTCGCCGCCACGACCGGCACGTCCGCCTTGCCCCGCGGGGAAACCTGGAGAAACGTGCCCTTGCCCAAGTCGTTGATGAACGTGTTGTTGATCACGTACAACTCGTTGGCGTCGTACTTCATGCCCTCGGCCCCGTACGAGAGCATGCCCGAATTGCTCGCCCGCGGGCCCTGGTGGATCACGTTGCCGACCGCGTACGCCTTGCCCCCGTTGGGCAGGTCGATCTGGTAGCTCGACGAGCCGTCGGCCTCGTCGGAGATCCGGTTGTACAGGATGTGATTCTCCCGCGCCCGGCTCTTGAGCAGATGGGCCACGTGGGCGTGGTGGGTGTAGTTGAACTGGAACGTCAGCTTGCGTATCGCCCCGACGTAGAGGTTGTGGCTCTGCCCATCCAGGCTGTCGTGGGCGAACTCGCAACCCTCGATGAGGATATCGCTCTGGGGGTCGGCCCCGGTGAGCAGGCCGTCCTCGCAGTCGGCGAACTTGCACCCGCGGAGCGTCAGGTTCCGCCCCTCCTGGCGGATGCCCGCCCCGTTGCGGTCGGCCACCCGGGCGCCCGTGAATTCCACGTTCTCCACCACCGTGTCCCGCCCGGCGATCACCCAGATCGCCTTGCCGTTGGGGATCAGGCCCTTGCTCGAAAGCACGGGCCTTGCGCCTTTGCCAGCCCCGCCCACACCCCGCAGCGTCAGGCCGTCGGCGCGTATCACGGCGTAGTCGTTGGCGTACTCACCGGGTGCGATCTCGATCACATCCCCGCGCCCGGCCGCCGCGATCGCCGCCGAGGGCCTGGCGAACCGCTGGCCCGGGCCTACCTTCAGCGTCTCCCCCGCGGCCAGGCCCGTCAGTGCCAGCACCGCCCACACCGCCCACACCACCGCCGCCGGCGTTCTCATCGTCATCGCTCCTTGTCCGACCTCGCCCGGACGAGTGGGTTACTTGGGCACGGGCAGGTACGCGTGGACTTCCCTGGCCGGCTGGCCCGGATCGCCCAGCGCGCCGCACCGCATCCCTGCCTTCACGTCGCCCAGCGTCGCGGCCTTGCCGTTAACCTTATACACCGTCGCGGCGTTCACGCTCACCGTCACCGCCTGCCCTTCCTTGGGCTGCAACGTGATCGAGTCGGCCCCGACGGCCGTCACCAGCCCGCTGACGCCCTTGTGCACCGGCGTCCTATCCCCCGGCGGTGCCGGGGGCTTGGGCGTGTACGCACGAATCTCGCTCGCCGGCTGGCCCTCCTTCACGAACGCGTACGCCCGCATCCCCACCTTCAGGTCCATCCCTGCCTTCACGTCGCCCAGCGTCGCGGCCTTGCCGTTAACCTTATACACCGTCGCGGCGTTCACGCTCACGGTGACGGCCTGGCCGTCCTTGGGCTGCAACGTGATCGAATCCGCCCCGATCGCCGTAATCGCCCCGCCGACGTTCGGCGTCGGACCCGCCGCCGGCGCGGTGGGCTTGGGCATATACGCCCGAATCTCACTGGCCGGCTGGCCCTCCTTCACGACCGCATACGCGTGCATCCCAACCTGCAGGTCCGCCAGCTTCGCTTCCTTCCCGCCGACCTTGACCACCGTCGCTTCATTGACCGCCACCGTCACGGTCTTATCCGGCGAGGCCTGGAACGTCACCGTCCCTTCCCCCACGGCTGTGATCGTCCCCTTCACCGTCGGCGGCCCGTCCTGCGCCCCGCCGGCCACCCGAAACACTCCCGCGCCGGCGACAACAACCGCACACGCCACCGCGAACCTCAACGTATTCTTCATCCCGATCATGGTCATCGCTCCTTTTGTCAGTGTCATTCCACTCCTTATAGTACGGATGAGTCGGGGTGGAACCTGTGGGGAAATTGGGGGGGGGAGGGGGAGTAATCAGTAACCAGTAACCAGTAATCAGTAATCGGTGAATCGTGAATAGGGAGACGCGAATCGTGAATCGTGAACGGAATACATCCTTCTTCATTCTCTCTCACCTTTCCTGCAAAAGCACCCCGACGGCGTCGGGGTGAATCCCCCGATGACCGATCCACTTTCATACCACCGTCCTCCGATCCCTCCTCGTACCACCTTCCCGCGATCCCACGGACTCCCACCGTTCCTCCACCGTCTTCTTTTCCCCTTCCCGTCCTCCCGGGTGTATAATCCCGTCGTCGAGTTTCACGGGCGACGCGACGCGAAAGGACATCGCGCATGAAACGGGCGAGCTCCACCGGATGGTTTCCTCTGTCGGCAGTGGTTCTCTCGGCGGTCCTGTGCGCCCCCAACGCCGGCCGGGCCGAGAGGGATTCGACCAACCTGCTCGCCTTCAATTCCAAACTGGCCCTCGACGTGCTCGTCCGCGACGACGAGGGGTTCTTCGAATCCATCGGTATCACCCCCGCCCCCATGCCGTTGGTCATCCCCGCCGGCCGCGACTGGGCCGTTGCGCCCATTGAGGGCGTCAGTGCCGCCGACGTCATGGCCGAAGCGAACGCCCAGCGGATCGCCGGCGTCCTGCTGAGAGAGGTCTCCGACGCGGACCTGGCTGCCATCACAGTCTGGCCGGCGTCGTTGCGAACCTTCGAGGTGGATTGCTGTGAATCCGACGCCTGGATGGTCCACCTCAAGAAGCTGAAACGGCTGCGGTCTCTGTGCCTTTACAAGCCAGGACCGACCGGGCTGGCGTACCTGAAGGAGCTGAAGGAACTCCGGTCGCTGGAGCTCACCGGAGTCAAGGCCGCTGACATTCCCCTGGCCGACCTGTCGTCATTGCGGGACCTGTCGCTCTATGACGCCGACGTCAGCGACGAGGGGTTTGCCTACTTCATGGTGCTCAAGGACCTCCAGCGGCTGGACCTCCACGGCGTCAAGGACGTCGGCGCCGGGATCGCCCGGCTCAAGGACCTGACGTCGCTGCGGGAGCTGAACCTGGAGAGTATCAGGCACATCACGAAGGCCGGGTTCGCCGCCCTCGGCGAGCTCAACGAGGTGCAGAAGATTTCCTTTAGCACGTACGACTTCAGTTCCACGGTCAACCTTGCCCATCTCAAGGATGTGAAGGGGCTGTGGAGGATTGACTTCCAGTCCTACCCGATTACCGACGAGGACGTGGGGCGCCTCCAGGTGCTGACGGGCCTGCGGGAACTCCGCCTCGGCGGGGGCGAAATCACCGACGTCGGCCTGGCCCACCTGAAGGGGATAAAGGTGCAGAAGCTCACCCTCGACCTCACAGGCCCCAAGATCACCGACGCCGGGCTCGCCCACCTGAAGGGCCTGGACGCGCTGGATACGCTCGAGTTCCACCAGGCCGCGATTACCGACGACGGCCTGGCCAATCTCGAGGGGCTCAAGGCCCTGCGGCAACTGGTCATTCCTAAAATGATGGTCTCCGACGCGGGCCTGGCCCATCTGGCGGGGTTGAAGTCCCTCCGCGAACTAAACCTGGCCGACACGCCGATTACCGACGCGGGCCTGGCCCACCTGGCCCAACTGAAGGGCCTGGAGTCTCTGGAACTCCAGAACACCGTGATCTCCGACGCCGGGCTGGTGCACCTCAAGAACTTCAAGCGGCTGCACTACCTGGGCCTCTCCCATACAAGAATCACCGACGCCGGCCTGGCCCACGTGAAAGACCTCAAGGCCCTGGAACGGGTTAGTCTTGAGTCCACCCAGGTCACCGCCACCGGGCTCAACGACCTTCGCAAAGCCTTGCCCAACGCGTCGATCTCCGAAAACAAATGACCCGCCGTCCGCCCCGCAGGCGGGCGCAGGCCGGACGAGAGAACCGTCATGAACGTGTGGCCAGGAGACATCGCGAAAGGACAGCGCGTATGAAACGGGCGAACCCCATCGGGTGGTTTCCCCTGTCGGCCGTGGTTCTGTCGGCGGCCTTGTGCGCCCCGAACGCCGCCCGCGCCGGCGTGGATTCGACCAACCCGCTCGCCTTCAACTCCAAACTCGCCCTCACGGTGTACGTCCGCGACGAGGACGAATTATTCGATTCCATCGGGACAACGCCCGCCCCCATGCCCTTGGCCATCCCCGCGGGCCGGGAATGGGCGGTTGAGCCCCTCAAGGGCGCAAGCGCGGCGGACGTCTTGGCCGAGGCGAACGCCCAAGCGATCGGTGGCGTCCTGCTGACAGGTGTATCCGACACCGACCTGGCGGCCGTAACGGTCTGGCCGGCGTCGCTTCGGTTTTTCGAGATCCACTCCTCCAGCGTCACCGACGCCGGGCTGGTCCACCTCAGGAAGTTGACGCGGTTGCGGCACCTGACCCTTTCCGAGGTCAACATTGCCCAGGTTGGGCTGGTGTCCCTCACGGAACTGAAGAACCTGCAGCGGCTGGACCTCCGGAAAGTCAGGGTAATCGACGCGGGGATTGCCCGACTCAAGAACTTGAAAGCGTTGCGGGAGCTTAATCTGGAGGATACCGAGATCATCACGGAGGCCGGGTTTGCCGCCCTCGGCGAACTGACCCAGGTGGAGAAGGTAGCTCTCAGTGTCAGCAACTTCCCTGTTAACGAGGCCGGGCTGGCCCATCTCAAGGATGTGAAGGGGTTGTGGCGGCTCGATCTCGAGTATTGTTCGATCACCGACGAGGGCGTGAGGCGGCTCAAAGGCCTCAAGGACCTGCGGGAACTGGCCCTCGGCGATGGCGCGATCACCGACGCCGGGCTGGCCCACCTGAAGGGCATCAAGGGATTGCGGAAACTGGTTCTTTCCCCCATAGGCCCCAAGGTCACCGACGCGGGGCTGGCCCACCTGAAGGGACTGGACGCGTTGCACACCCTCGACCTCGACGAGAACGAGATTACCGACGCCGGGCTGGCGAATCTCGAGGGGCTCAAGGCCCTGCGACGGCTGAGCCTTCCCAAAACGAAAGTCTCCGACGCGGGCCTGGCCCACCTGGCAGGGCTGACGTCGCTCCGCGAACTGAACCTGGACAGAACCTCGATCACCGACGCCGGACTGGCCCGCCTGGCCGATTTGAAGGCCCTGGTGAGCCTGGACATTGGGGACACCGACATCTCCGACGCCGGGCTGGTGCACCTCAAGAACTTCAAACGGCTGCACCACCTGGATCTCTCCAAAACAAGAATTACCGACGCCGGCCTGGTCCACGTGAAAGACCTCAAGGCCCTGGAATGGGTCAATCTTCAGTCTACCCAGGTCACGAGCGTCGGTCTGAACGACCTGCGCAAGGCCCTGCCGGATGTGATTATCCAAAGTGAATGACCTGCCGACCGCGCACCCCGCGGCCGGGGTGCCTGGCGGAGCCGAGAACCATCATGACCATGTGGACAAAGCTCGTCGGGGCGGCAACCCTCACCTGCCTGGCCTGCCTCTGCCCCTCGTGCGCCCAGCCGGAGGCGAATCCCCAGCCGCCAGCGGCGGAGTTCCCGCTCGCCGGTTCTGACGCGGTCGAGCCCGACCGGATCGACGGCCTGCAGGTCGGCATGAGCCTTCAAGAGGTCGCCCAAAGGCTTGGCGGCCAACCCATGGCCTTGTCCCTGCCCGCCCTCTGCTTCCCGGCCAAGGGTGGGGGCCAGTATTACGCCGTGTTCTACGACGACACCAGCCCCGGCCGCACCGACGACATCGGCCTGCAATACATCCTGCTCTTCCGGACGTGGGGGACCCTCGAAGTCGGCCAATACGTCTTCCCCCCGCAAAAGAAAGGCCAGCGGTACGTCTTCCCCGCCGGGGCAACCGTGCAACCATGAGAAGCCCAGCACCTACCCAACCAACCGAGGATATGGGGAGAGCGTGCGGACGCTCTCCCCAAACCCCTCTGGCCGGCCCACACGCCCCCCACGGAACCGGAAGGGGACGTCGTGGACGGATCGGGCGTGCCGTTGTTTGGGCGTGTGTGGGCCGGGGATGGGGGTTCGGGGGAACCGCCACCCATGTCCCCGGTCTGCACAGCCGCCGGTTCCCCCGCCGCTGTCGCGTTCGGGTGAGGCCGGGAGGATCGACCGGTATCTCCGTTCTCGAGGGAAGTACTGTGCACCCCGGGCCCGGAGTGAAAGATGTGGGTAATTGAAAGGTCCGCCGAAGGCGGATTAGTAGCCGGGTGGCGGAAGCCCCCGGACAGCGGCCCCCAACACCCACTCCCCTTTCCCCTCTTTTCTTCTTCTCCTTCTTCTTCTTCTTCTTCTTCTCGCCCCGACGGGGCGCTCGTAATCGCGACATGCCAGCGCTATTGGCACTATGGCCGCCCCGGCGGGGATCGAAGAGAAGAAGAGGCGGCATTGGCTCCAGTTCCGTGGGCTTCCACCCACGGCTACTAATCCCCCTGCGGCGGAGCCCTTCGGACCTACGGGAAGCCGGTCGTCGCCGATGTTTCGATCGCGATGGTGCTTGATCCTTTCGCCATCGGGCCGTAGGATCGGCACCTGGAAACGTCGTGGGCAATTCAGGATCGGCGAGCATTTACATTGTGGTGTGCGATCGTGCCCGTGGAATTCGACGATTACCTTTGGCGAGGACTGAATCGCCTGCAGGAGTAAGATCAGATGATGGTCGAACCCAGGTGTTACACTCGTGGATGCAAGCACGATCCTCGGGTCGACCAGCCCGATGGAAGCGAAATGTCCGAACGCGTCATCTGTGATGCGTTCCCGGATGGCGTCCCGGACGAGATCGCCTATGGGGACAACCCGCACGTGGCGCCGTACCCCGGGGACCATGGGATTCAATTCCAGAAAGGAATCGGCGGTCGCCGGACTGGGCTTGGCGATCAAGGCGCCGGATCAACCCAAAGACCCGCGAGAATCCGAACGAGAGGCGGGAAGAAGGTCAGGTCCCCCCGGAATAAGGAAGATGCCATGAAGAAGTCAGGAACCGAGAGATTCCCGGAAGAAGTGGTCCGACAACTGAAGACCTATGTGTACCGACTAATCGACCCGCGAAACGGCGAGACCTTCTACGTCGGAAAAGGCAAAGGGAACCGCGTGTTCTCGCATATCCATGCGGCGGCGGGCCTTGAGGGGGATGACTCCGACAACAAGATAGGGCGAATCCACAAAATACGGCTCGCGGGATTCGAGGTGGCCCACGTTATCCATCGGCACGGTATGAGCGACGAGACGGCCCGCGAAGTGGAGGCCGCTTTGATCGACGCTTATCCTGGCCTCACCAACGTCGCCAGTGGCGGCGGCGCCGATTTCGGCACGATGCATGCGAAGGAGATCATCCGCCGTTATGCGGCGGCCCCGGCCGTGTTCCGCCACCGGGCCATGCTGATCAACGTTAACCGATATTCCGCGGAGCGTTCATTGTACGAGGCGACCCGGTTCGCCTGGAAGGTCCGGAAAACCAAGGCCATGCAAGCGGAAGTCATCCTTGCGACCGTTCGCGGGCTCATCGTGGGGGCGTTCGTCGCAGACAAATGGATTGATGCGACGGCGGCGAGTTTCCCGGGACACTCGGAGCAACCCGGACGCCTCGGTTTCATCGGCCGGGAGGCCCCCAAGGACATACAGGCTCTCTATGTTGGCAAGGCGGTCCCCGATATCTTCCGAAAACAGGGCGCTGCCAATCCCATCAAGTACACGTGGCGGTAAAAAACCATGATCTATGTTTGGGCGACGGTGCTGAATGTGGTGAACCTGGCGTGCGTGGGGATGGTGGCGTTTCAGTTGCCCGGGACGTGGGCGATGCTGGCGGTGACGGCGGGGGCGGCGTGGTGGCAGTGGGGGCAGAATCTGATTTCGCCGGGGGGGGGGGGGGGGGGGGGGGGGGGGGGGGGGGGGGGGGGGGGGGTGGGGGGGGGGGGGGGGGGCGATTGTCGGGGCGATTGGGGCGACGTTCCTGATACCGATTCCGATCGTGGGGACGCTGATCGGGGTGTGCCTGGGGGCCGGGCTGGGCGCGGGATTGTTGGAGTCGGCCTTCGGCCGCCCGGGGCGGCAGGCGGTGAAGATCGGCGCCGGCGCCGGGGCCGGCAGGCTGGCCGGGACGCTATTGAAACTTCTCGTGGCCGTCGTGATGTGGGTTCTGATCGCAGTCAACTCGTACTGGCGGTGAGTCCCGCTCCCAGCGGGACGCCGCTTGACCGGCGCGGGAGGGGGCGCGTAGGATTCGGGGAGCCTGGCATGGCCGAAGGCGGATTGAGAAGGAAAATGATGATGAAGACCTGGATGATTCGGGCGGCGGGCGTGGCGGCGGCGGTGGGGGTGCTGGCGATGGGCGGGGGGAGGGCCTGGGCCGGGGAGGGTGCCGAGGAGAACCTGGCGCTGAAGAAACCGGTGGTGGTGGAGGGCGACTCGCAGGGGGAGAACGTGCCGGCCAAGGCGGTCGATGGCGTGCCGACGAATGAGTCGGGCTGGCATAGCAGCAAGACGCCGTCGCGGCTGCGGGTGGACCTGGGCAAGAGCTACACGATCGATCGCGTGGCGGTGTATACGTTCTACGACGCCGTGCGGTACTACCAGTACACGGTGGAGGCCTCGGCCGACGGGGAGGCGTGGAAGCAGGTCGTGGACATGAGCAAGAACACGGCGATCTCGACGGCCGGGGGGAGTGAGCACTGCTTCGCCCCGACGGCGGCGCGGTACGTGCGGGTGACGATGCTGAAGAACAGTGCGAACATCGGCAAGCACCTGAACGAGGTGATGGTGTTCGAGGCGGGCAAGGCCGGGGCGATCGAGTTGAAGTACGACCGCACGGTGCTGCTGGGTGGCGGGACGACGCTGCGGTTCGCCGACAGCCACGCCCAGGCCTGGGACCTGAAGCGTACGCTGCTGCTGCGGGACTGGGCGGCGGGGAAGGACCACGTGGTGGTGGGGGCTGGGCCGGGGGCCCTGACGGCCGAGCAGTTGGGCCGCGTGGGGTTCGCCAACCCCTCGGGCAAGCCGGCGGGGCTGTACAAGGCGGCGGCCGGGCCTGACGGCGAGCTGACGCCGGGGGCGGCGGTGACGGCGGTGAATCCGCCGTTCGACCTGTCCGAAAACGCCCGGGCCGGGCGGGCGAAGGTGTACGAGGTACACGGCCTGGCCCACCTGACGGGCAAGGACAGCCCGCTGGCCGACGGAATGACGATCGACTTCTTCGGCGACTCGATCACGTGGCTCAACAGTTACATCGAGGACATGAACGCGGCCATCAAGGCCGGCGAGGGCAGCAAGGATAAGAAGGTGACGCTCGTCAACCGCGGCATCAATGGCGGGGGGGTGCTCTCGGTGCGGGACGGCTCGGGCGGGGCGGCGTATCCGGGGGACTCGAAGCAGGCGGCCTTCGCGGCGGTGATCGCGGCTGACAAGGCCCAGGTCGCCGTCGTGTTCATCGGCATCAACGACGTCTGGTGGCGAAAGACCGAGCCGGCGACGTTCGAGCAGGCGCTCCGCGACATCGTGGCCTCGGCCCGGGCGAACAAGACCACGCCCGTGCTGGCCACCATGACCGTTCACGGCGAACGCCCCGACGGCAAGAACGCCGACGACGCGAAGATCGAGCAGTTCTCCGACATCACCCGCAAGGTCGCCCGCGACACCGGCACGACGCTCGTGGACCTGCGGAAGGCGTACGTGGCCTACCTGCAAAACCACAACGCCGCCCTGGGCATCGACGGCTCGCTGGCCATCGCCGAGTCGGGCATCCTGACCTACGACGGCGTGCACCCCAACGCGGCCGGGGCGGGCCTGCTGGCCGACCTGATCGCCGACGGTGTTTACCGGGCCCTGAAGCGGTGAGGACGTTATGAGTGCGAACACACCCCCGCGGCCGCGGGAAGTCTGGGTGCTGGCGGGTCAGTCGAACATGATCGGCTACGGGCCGGTCGGGTCGGAGCTTTCGCCCCAGTGGCAACAGTCGCCTCCGAACGTGCGGATCCACAAGGGCCAGGCCTGGGAGCCGCTCGTGCCGGGCCAGGGCGGGTTCGGGCCTGAGGTCGGGTTCGGCCACGCGATGGCGAAGGCCCGGCCCGGGACGGACTTCCTGCTGATCAAGCCGCTCTTCGGGCTGGGCAGTTTGTGGGAGGACTGGCGTTCCCCCGACACCGGGCGCGGGCCCGAGGGACCGCACTACCGGGCGCTGCTGGACATGGTGACACTCGCCCTGGCCCAGGAGCCGACGGGAAAGATCGCCGGCATGCTGTGGATGCAGGGCGAGGCCGACGCCCACTTCGATCTCGTCCGGGCGGAAAACTACGAGCGGAACCTCACGCTGTTCATCGGGAGCCTGCGAAAGGCCCTGGGCGCGCCGGACATGGCGTTCGTGCTCGGGCAGATCGCGGCGACGCCGGTGTGGGTGCACCACGCGATCGTCCGCGAGGCCCAGGCGAAGGTCGCCGCCTGCACTCCGCGGACGGCGATCTTCGACACCGACGACCTGCCCCTCCTCGACGACCGCATGCACTACACCACCGCCGGCTCCCTCTCACTGGGCCGGCTGTTGACCAAGGATGAAATGAATGCCTGCTTGGCGGGGGAGAAAACTCCCATCGTGCCGGCGAGGTTGTTCTGGTTCGATGGCAAGTTCGTGGAGAAGAACCAGGCCGAGGTCGCGCGGATGCAGGAGCGGCATACGGACGACTTCGTCCATGGCTGGCTGCACATGGAGAAGCGGGCGGCCGACGGGGAGTTGGAGCCGGGGGAGTTCGCCGACGAGTGGGGGTGTTTGTTTCGGGCGGCCCCCGACGGCGTGGGGGCTCATCCAACGCGGGCGATTATTCGCACGGTCGCCGATTGGGAACGCTACGCGGCCGGGAGCCTGCCGGACCTCGACTCGCCGGCGTTCACGGCGGGGCTGCGGCGGGCCGTCGCGGACAACCCCGGCCGGTACGTGGCCGCTCCGTTCTGGCGGACGTTCTACGAGCGGATGTATATGTTGATGGGGTTCGAGGACCTTCTGGCCGAGATCGCGACGGGGGGCGAGTTGTTCACGCGGATGCTGGCGGACCTGCGGGACTACACGATCCGCGGGATCGAGCGGATCGCCGACGCGGGGGCCGACGCGGTGTTCCTCGCCGACGACTGGGGCACGCAGGACCGGCTGCAGATCTCCCCGGCGATGTGGCGGAAGCACTTCCGCCCGGCGTACGGGGCGATGATCGAGGCCGCCCACGCCCGCGGCATGGACGCGTGGCTGCACTCGTGCGGGCAGATCACCGAGCTGGTGCCCGAGTGGATCGACCTCGGGCTGGACGTGATCGCGCACCTCCAGGCGGCGGCGATGGACCTACCGGCCGTCGCGGCGGCGTATCGCGGCCGCATCACGTTCTTCGGCGGCATCGACGTGCAGTTCAACCTCGTCAAGGGCGACCGCGAGTCGATCCGCGAGGAAGTGCGGTCGCTCATGACGAACTTCTGCGCCCACGACGGCCGATACATCGCCAGCCCCAGCAACAGCATCATGCCCGAGACGCCGGTGGCGAACGTCTGGTCACTCTTTGACGCCATCCGCGAGTTGGGCGCTTGACCGTCCGGCCGGGCAGGCCGTAGGATCGGGGGATGAATACGAAACCGACCGGCAATCCGATTCTCCCGGGCCTGGGAGTGTGTGACCCGCATGTGCGTATCTTCGGCGACAGGGCGTATCTGTATGCCACCCACGACAAGGCCAAGGACAGCCCCGAGTTCGTGATGGAGGACTGGTGGGTCTGGTCGTCGGGGGACCTGGTGAACTGGAAGCACGAGTGCACGCTCCGGCCCGAGCAGACGTACATCGGGGCGGGGTTTCGTTCGTGCTGGGCGACGGACGCGGCCGAGAAGAACGGCCGGTTCTACTGGTACTTCTCGGAGGCCTCGTGCCGGACGGGCGTGGTGGTGGCCGACACGCCGACGGGCCCGTGGCGGGATCCGCTGGGGCGGGCGTTGATCGGCGACGGCGTGGTGCCGGTGGGGGCGTACGATCCGGGGGTTTTCATCGACGACGACGGCACGCCGTATATCGTGTTCGGCGTGTGGGACTATTACATCGCGAGGCTCAACGAGGACATGATCAGCCTGGCGGAGACGCCGCGGAAGATCACGATCGTGAATCCCGAGGGCCCCTACGGGCCGGGCAAGACGGACGACAAGCCGTACCTGCACAAACGCGGGGGGGTGTACTATCTGTCGTGGGGCTGTTTCTACGGGATGGCCTCGAGCGTCTACGGGCCCTACGACTGCCGCGGGTCGATCATCCTGGAGCAGAACGTGCCCGTCTCGCACCGGTACAAGGACCACGGGATCGCGTACGACCGCCACGGGTCGTTCTTTGAGTGGCGGGGGCAGTGGTATTTCATCTGCAACGACATGAGCCAGACGGGCACGATGTTCTATCGGGATTCGTCGGTGTGCAGGGCGCAGTACCGGAAGAACGGGGAGATCGAACCGGTGGTGGTGGAAGCGGCGGGGGTGGGGTTGCCCTGACGCCGAGCCGCAAGGGGGTGCGGGAATCGCGAGCGGATGGTGACCTCGCCGGTCAAAAGAGTTGCATCGGAAACGGGAGTGGGGATAATGTGCGGTTGAAGGGTTGTGAATGACGCCCCGGCGACGGAGTGTTGAACGGGGCGAAGGTCGTGGGTCGCGGCGCGAGCCGCCATGTGGATAAGGAGAACGGCCGTGGCGAAGAAGAAGGCCCCCAAGCGGAACGACGACAGCGACGTGCTGGAAACGATCAAGGAGCACCTGAAAGATCTGGGCGAGAGCGACCCGGTCGTCCACGCCCGGCGGTTCTTCCAGGCCCTCAAGCCCAAGGTCAGCGGGGCGATGAAGCAGGTAGTCGACGGGGCCTCCAAGGTGCTCGCCCGGGCGCAGAAGGGGCTCGACGACCGCGCCAAGGAACTTTCCCAGAAACGGGCCCAGGCCTTCCGCCGCGACTTCGAGAACCTCCGCAAGGCCGGGTTCTCCGCCGCCCAGGCCATGGAGATTCTGAAAGCGCGCATGTAACGGCCCGCGGGCCGAAGGGATTGGACGTTCAAGGAGACGCCGATGGACGAAATCGTCGCGACATTGACCATGTTACTGGTCCACGTACCCTCGTTCGTACTGGCGGGGCTGCTGTTGCTGGGCGGGCTGTGGTTCTTCGCGTTCACCAGCGGGGTGCGTCGGTTCCACACCGACCCGTCGGCCGGGCGTGTCCGCGCGTTCCAGCGAGAACTGATGCGGCGGGACAATCCCGCGTTCGGCATCCTGGTGGGCGGGTACGCGGTGGGGCTGGGGGTGGCGATGAGCGGCACGCTGTTCGGGCTGGGCGAGGATCCCTGGCAGATGCTGCAGGCCGTGCTGGGCCTGGGCGTCGCGGCCGCCCTCCTGATGCGAATCAGCGTGATCCTCAATGACAAGGCCATCCTGTTCCGGTTCAGCAACCTGAAGGAGATCGTGCAGGACCGGCACAAGGGGGTGGCGTTCGTGATGGCCGGGCACTGCCTGGCGACCGGGCTGATCCTCAGCGGGGCGTTCTCGGGCGACACGCCGCCGGGCTCGGCGGACGCCCTGCCCCGCTGGCTGATCGGGCTGCGGGACGTGGTGGTGTACTGGCTGGTCGGGCAGGCGGTGCTGATCGCCGGCGGGCGGGCGTTCTGCCTGGTCGCCGGGTACAAGGTGCAGCAGATGCTGGCCGAGCAGGACAGCCCCGCCATCGGCGTGGCGATGGGCGGGATGCTGGCCGCCCAGGGCATTATCGCCAAGGCCTCGCTCAACGGCGCCAGCGGCAATCTGGGGGCGGAGGTCCTCGTCACGCTCGTGCTGGCGTCGGTGGGGGTGGCGCTGCTGTCGACGGCGGGGCTGATCTTCCGCCTGATCTTCGGTCGCCGCCAGGTGCACGAGATCGTCAGGGACAAGAACGCCGCCGCCGGCGTGGTGATGGCGGCGATCTTCGTGGTCATCGCCCTGCTGGCGGCCGGGGCGATCAGCGCGTCGGTGGCCTCGGCGCAGGCGCGGGCGGCGAGGGCGTTCGAGCCCCCGCCCTACAGCGCCCCGGCGACCGGGGCGAACGTCGCACCGTGACGGACCGGGTGAGTCAACAGGAGATACCAGCGATGAAGACTCTCACGATCTTGGCCCTGGCGGCCGCGGCGGGCCTGGCCCTGCCGGGCGAGTGCCTCGCCGGCCGGCTCAGCGGCGGGGGCAGCCGTTCGAGCACCTTCAGCAGTCCCAGCCGCTCCAGCGGCTCCAGCAGTTCCAGCCATTCCAGCAGTTGGGGTTCCAGCCGCACGTCCACCGGCAGCAGCCATTCGAGCAGTTGGGGTTCGAGCAGTTCCGCCAGCCACAGCGTCAGCAATCCGGGCAGCAGCACGTGGGGCTCGAGCGGCGGTTCGAGCGGCGGGCGGTGGGGCTCGAGCGGCAGTTCCAGCGGGAGCAGCTCCAGCGGCAATCCCAGCCGCTCCACGGGCGGCGGATCGAGCGCGTCGGGCTCTTCGTCCGTTTCTTCCGTTTCTTCCGGTTCGACCGTTTCCACGGGTTCGTCCAGCACGTCCGGCACCGGGTGGGGCAGTTCGAGTTCCCGCGTCCCGGTCCAGCCGCCGCGGACGGCGGCGCAGCAGTCGCTGTTCGAGAAGGCGCGGGCACAGGGGACGGCCTTCAGCAGCCGGCGCGAGGCGATGGAAGACTTCCAGAGCAAGCACGCGACGAGCTACACCGCCCAGTACGCGACGGAGCCGCCCGTCAGGCCTCCGCACATCCCCACCACCTACGCCGACCCGCAGACGCGTGCCTTCTACACCGTGATCTACGACCAGCGCCGCGGCGGCTACGGGTACTACGTCGGCTCGGACTGGTACTTCTACGACGCCATGCGGGACGCCGTCATGCTCGACATGCTCATGGACCGCCACGGGTACGTCTACGGGCCTCGATACTACGGAAACGGGTACGGCTACTCCTACGGCCGCACGTACGCGCCCGCCCCGGCCGTCGTCGGTGGGGGGTACGTCCACGCCTCCAGCGGCTGGAGCGCCCTGGCCTGGCTGGGGCTGATCGTTCTGACGGCGATCCTGGCGATCCTGGTGCTGGTGATCCTGGTTCGGCTGCTCCGGCCGCGGGAAGAGCCGCCCGTGTCCGCCGCGTCCCGCGAGGCGGCCGACCCACCGATGGAACCGGCCCCCGCCGCCCTCACCGACCCGGCCGACCGGCGATTCTGGCGGCAGGACCTGGTCGACTACGAACTCATGCTGACCGACCCGATCACGATGCAGGTTCTGGCCGCCGCCGGCCGGGCCGGGGCCCCCGGCATGGCCTTCCGCGTGAAGCAGACCCTGCGGCTTCGCCAGGTGGACGGGCTGGCCCAGTGGCGCCTGGTCCGGCTGGCCGGGGCCGACAGCGACCTGTGGCTCAAGGTCCTGATGGTGGACGGCAACATGGACGTGGGAGTGTTCTACCAGCCCGCCCCCGGTGAGTTCCGCGACTTCCGCCCCGGCACCCGGGCCGAGCTGATCGCCGACGAGAAGGCCAACTGCCGCTGGCTCTTCGGCCCGCCGGCCAATCCGGCGTCCTTCGACCCGGCGGACCTGGACTACACCGCCGACTTCACAGGCCCGCTGGACGACGGGCGGACGGCGACCTTCGCCCGCGCCACCGACGCGATGCTCTGCGACTGCGCCTTCGAGCCGCCGCAGGAGGGGGTTTCGCGTCAGAAGGCCTGCCTCGCCGAGTACGCGATGGCCCCCATGGACCCCATGCCCGTCGAGGACACCGACGCGTTCATCCTGGAACTGGGCGAGGGCTCGACCACGCTGGTGCAGTTCTTCCGCGGCTACAAGATCCAGCCCGCCCAGGTGACGTTCGTCGCCGGCCGATGACGAGGCCCGCCCTGACGCGGGAGTTTCTCGCAGGCCTCACTGGCCGTAGTGGCCGCGTTTGCCTATGGCTGCACCTGGGGCTCACCGGGCCTGGTGGCGGCGGCGGGACGCTGGTAGACGCGGACGTAGTCGATCAGGTATCGCTGGGGCAGGGCGGCGTCGTCGATCGGCCCGCCCCAACTGCCCCCCAACGCCAGGTTCACCAGCAGGTACTGCCCCTGCTCGAACGCCCCGGCCCCGTCGCCGGCCGAGGGCGTCTTGAAGGTGAAGTACTTCGTCTCGTCGAAGAAGAAGTCCATCCGGTCGGCCTGCCACTCGACGACGTAGACGTGGAAACCCTCCCACGGCCGGGCCACGGTGAGTTTGCCGCCCTGGCTGGCGTGCTTGCCGCCTTGGGCGTAGTGTACGGTGGCGTGGACCTTGTCGGGGGTGTGTCCGACGAACTCCATGACGTCGATCTCGCCGCAGCGTGGCCAGCCGATCTTCGGGATGTTGGTCCCCAGCGTCCAGAAGGCCGGCCATGCCCTGGGTGGTGAGGCTCGCGGCGGTGTATTCCGCGGCGGGGGCCTTGCCTTTGGCGTCGGCGGCGGGGGGGACGTAGTGTTCCTTCCGCCCTTCGAGGACGAGCACCCCGTTCTCGACGCGGGCGTTTTCCTTCCTCGCACGCGTGTAATACTGCTTCTCCTGGTTGCGGACGAAGCCCACCTCGTACGTCCACTTGGCCGGGTCGGGCAGGCCCGCATAGTCGAACTCGTCCGACCAGACGAGTTTCCACCCGGCCCGCTGGGCTTTCTCCGCCGCCGCCGGCTGAGACGCGGCGGGGCGCGAATCCACGGGCCTGGCCTGCGCGGGGGCGAGCCACTGTGAAAGGAGCCAGCCCAGACCCATCGCCGCCAGGGGTATTCCCATCGCCATCGCAGCCGTTCTCGAGATGTTCATGATTGTCGCCCTCATCGCGTGAGTCTGCCGTTATCGCAGGAATCGGAACCAGTCGATGTTGTAGAGGAAGGGGCCCTCGAAGCTCAGGAAGAGCGTGTGCACGCCCTGCACCGGAGCGGTGAGGGGGATTTCGAGTTCGCCCTGGCGGCCCCGGCCGATCACGGGGCCCTCCAGGGAATCCAGCCGCAGCGTGAGCACGACGGGGGCGTCCGTCGGGACGGGGGGGGTGACGGCGGGAAAGAACGCCATCGAGAATCGCCTTGCCCCGTCCTTGCCGAAGTCCACGTTCTTGTACTTCAGCCAGGAGCCCTTGCCCAGGAAACCTACGGTGGAGGAATTGAGCGTGCGGGCGCGTCGCATGCGGTCGTAATCCTCGGCCTGGATCTTCTCGTGGGCCGACCGGCGCCCCATCAGCGACCGGTCGAAGGGGAAGTCGCTCCGCAGGCCGATCTTGCCCATGTCGATCGGCTGGAAGCCCAGTTTCAACGCCGGCGAGCCGGGCTTGAGTTGGAAGTCGGTGTAGTCCAGGTCCCAGTCGGCGTGGCGGATGTCGAACTGCGGGTCGGCGAACACGCTGTTGGTTTCAAACTTGTTCTGGTTGAGCCAGGCCGCCTGCGCGGGCCGGGGCCAGATCACGTTGGAGTCGATCTCCTGGAACTCGCCCACTTTACCGGGATCGAGGTCGTACAGCTTCCCGGGCCCCTCGGCGGCGGGGGCGTCCAGGATGTTACGCCGGAGGATGCAGTGCCCCGCCGGCTCGTCGTAACTGCCCAGCGTCATGAAGGCCGAGTCCCAGTTGTGCGACAGGATGTTGTTCTCCACGGTCATGTAGAGGCTCTTGACCATGATGCCGCGGGTGGCCGCTCCGCCCTTGCACTCGAAGATGATGTTGTTCCGCAGCGTGTGGTAGTGGGTCGCGTCGTCGCTGAACAGGGCGTGCGCCCAGGCGTCCCAGTGCACGGCCTGGTCCATGTCGTGGACGACATTGCCTTCCCACAGGTTGTCGCGCCCGGGGCCCCAGGCCTCGATCGCCCCGTAGTCCGAGCTGTCGCGGCAAAGATTGGACAGCTCGTTGTACAGGATCTTGTTGTCGCGGGTGTGCAGGAAGTCGAAGTGGTTCTCGAAGGTCTTCTTGACGCCGTAGATCGTCTCGGGTAGCACGCCGAACCGCACGCCCTTGTACGCGATGCCGTAGCGCGGCGACCGCGTGATGACGTTGTGGGAGACCTCGTTGTGCCCGCTCTGGTAGAACTCCACGCCCGCGCTGTGCCCGATCGACTGGCCCACGTCGGCGATGTAGTTGTTGCTGATGAGGTGGTGCTTGTTCACGTCGGACTCGGCCCCCGTCTTGAACGGGCCCTCGTTGGGGGCGAACCCGTTCATGTAGATGCCCGCGTGCCCCGTGTCCTGAATCCAGCAGCCGTACACCGTGTTGTGCTGCGCCCAGTGGTTCATGTACACCGCGGCGTGCCCGGCGTTGGTGAGTCGGCAAAAGCGAAGCTCGATGTGTTCGGCGTTCTCCAGGAACACCATGCCCTGCTGCTCGGCCGGGGGCATCGTGTTGTCCAGGCCGCTGAAAATGCTCCACGTGGCGGCGAAGTCGCTCACCCGGATCGACAGGTTCTCCAGGCGGATGTGTCGCACGGGCTTGTCCATGCCCGAGCCGCGGAACTCCAGCAGACGCATCGCGACAGGGGCGACGATCTCCTGCTTATCGATGTCGCCCCGCGGCCAGTAATACACGTACCCTTCCTTGTTCTTCAGACACCACTCGCCTTCCTCGGTCAGGAGTTCGAGGATGCCCATGAGATACCCGCGCCCGCCGAAGCCTCCGAACTGCCCGGACCCGCCCGTCATGTGCAGTTCGCGCTTGGCGAGATCCACCGAGGTGACCTTGTGAACCTGGCTGAACCAATCGCACCCCTTCCATCCGAAGACCTGGGCATCCTCCACGTCGAATCGTTCCGGAAGAATCCCCGGCGCCCAGCGGATTCCTTCGCCCCAGGCGTGGACGGGCTGGTCGGGAGCGGCGTTGGCGGCTTCCTCGATGGCCTTGCCCCCCACGTCGTAGCGAACGGCCTTTCGCACGAGATAGCCGCTGCCTTTCTTGGGATAGCGGGCCAGGGTCGCCCGCCGGCCGTCCACGAACAGGCAGTAGAAGGGCTTGTTGGGCGCGACCTTGGCGCGATAAATGTTGTCCTTCCACTTTTCCCAGCCGGTGATTGGCGTTCCCCCGACGATCTCGGCGCTCTCGCCCGGCGCACCGCGGTAGATGACCCGATGCCCGTCACGCCCGCCGTCGCGCTCGTCGAACAGGATGGGCCCGGTGAGGTAGTACTTGCCCCCGTGAAGAACCACCACGATATCGCCGGTCATGCCGGCGGCGATGGCCGTCCGCACGGCATCGCGCGCGTGGGTCAATGTCCCAAACGGCTTTGCCTTCGTGCCCGCGTTCGTGTCATCGCCCGCCGGCGCCACGTGGAACTCCGTGGCGAAGGCCGACCCGGCCACCCAGGCGAAAACCAACACCGAGAGTGCCGTTCCAACCATGGTCGCGTTCATACGTGGTCTCCTTCTTGCCGGCCGCCGGCCGATTGCCTGATCCTATCTCCCCCCCGCGCCGTGGCAAAGGAATTCGCCGGACCGGCCGTCGCGTGCCGGGCGTTCTTGCCGCTCCGGCGGCGAACGAGGAGGCACGGGCCAGAGTGACGCCCGGGCCCGGGCTCGGGAATTATTCGGAATAGAGTGGCGGAACCGGCCGAAGCCGCGTATACTGTCTCACTTACGGGGCTATCGTTTGCCGCGTTTCTTAGCTGCCGGCTTTCCGGCAAGAGAGCAGAATTACCAGTATGACATTTGACACGTTGAGGCTCATTCAGCCGTTGCTGAGAGCCGTCGGTTCCGAGGGCTACACCACTCCGACCCCGATTCAAGTACAAGCAATTCCCCCTGTGTTGGAAGGCAAAGACGTCTTGGGTTGCGCGCAGACGGGCACGGGCAAGACGGCGGCGTTCGCGCTGCCGATCCTGCAAAGACTGATGCAGACTCACGCCCCGGTGGGCCATGGCGGCCATGGGAAGAATCGCCGCCCCATCCGGGCGCTGATCCTCGCGCCGACCCGCGAACTGGCCGCCCAGATCGGCGAGAGCTTCGCCGCCTACGGAAAACACACCCCGCTCAAGTTCGCGGTGATCTACGGCGGCGTCAAGCAGGGCAACCAGGTCCGCGCCCTCCAGGCCGGCGTGGACATCCTCGTCGCCACCCCCGGCCGCCTGCTGGACCTGCTGAACCAGCGGCTCCTGAGGCTCGACGGCATCGAGATCTTCGTCCTCGACGAGGCCGACCGCATGCTCGACATGGGCTTCATCCACGACATCCGCCGGGTGATCGCCGTCCTGCCCACCGACCGCCAGACGCTGCTGTTCTCGGCGACGATTCCCACGGAAATCCGCAAGTTGTCGGCCGGGCTCCTGCGTCAGCCCGTGATGGTGAAGGCGCCGTCGGAATCTCCCGCGGCCGACACCGTCGGGCAGGTGCTCTACTACGTCGAGCCGACCGCCAAGGCGGCCCTGCTGGAAGAGCTTCTCCGCGGCCCGGACATGACCCGCACGCTGGTGTTCACGCGGACCAAGCGTGGGGCTGACCGCGTGGCCAAGCACCTGGCCCACTGCGGCATCGGGGCCGAGGCCATCCACGCCAACAAGAGCCAGAACCAGCGCCTCCGCGCTCTGGGCAACTTCAAGGAAGGCCGCACCCGCGTCCTGGTCGCCAGCGACATCGCCTCCCGCGGGCTGGACGTGGTCGAGATCTCCCACGTGGTGAACTTCGACCTTCCCGACGTGCCGGAAACCTACGTGCACCGCATCGGCCGCACCGGCCGCGCCGGCGCCGCCGGACAGGCCGTCTCCTTCTGCAGCGACGACCAACGCGATGAACTCCGCCAGATCGAACGCCTCCTGGGCCGGGCCATCCCCGTCCTGTCCCACGCGGTGAAAGCGACGGCCGAGTCCGCCCTCGCCGCCAGCAAGCCCGCCCGTGGCCGCGGTCAGCAGCAGCAACACGGTCACCGCGCCCGGGTCTCGACGGGTTCGCACGGATCGTACGCGTCCCATGCCTCTCGCAAGACACCCGCGCCGGCCGCCCACGCCGCCGGCACGCCCGAGCAGCAGCAGGCCGGGTTCTGGCGTTCCCGCCGCAAATACAAGCGCCCCCTGACGGGCGGCCCCAGCACCGGCCGTCGCGGCCGCTAACACCCCACACCCACACGCCCCCCGTCCTGGTGCTCCAGGCCGGGGGGTTTTTCTTTTCCGGAAACAAACCCCCGGCACCGGCGGCCGAGGGACCGCGCGGGGCAAGCCCCCAGCATCCAACATTATGCGCCATCACACTTAACCCCTTGCGCCACGAAAAGTTCGCGCCCATACTGTTCTTCGGCTTTGCCAAGCAAGGAGACCAGCGATGGAACGCGAGCTGTTTGGAGAGGCCTGCCGGGAGTTGAATCGACTCCCCAGGATTCACAAGCCCGGGCAAATCTATGACACGCATGATATCGTTCGGGTGCTGCTTTGGGCTGTCGTCCATGATCGCCCAATCTACTGGGCTTGTCAATCACGACAT
>JAPLNA010000316.1:10817-20463 GCA_026693065.1 Planctomycetota bacterium | reverse complement strand
TCATCCTGCAGCTTGACGTACTGGCGGATCGCGCCGAAGTAGTTGCCCACGTGAAGCCGCCCGGGCGGTTGTGTGCCTGATAATGCTCTCATGCCGCCATTATCGGCGGATCGACGCGGCAGGCAAGGGCATTTCGCCGCCGCCGGTGTTACAATGCGCCTATGACAGAGACCTCCCGCGGAAAGACCGGCCCGACGCTGCCCCCCGGCTCGATCGAACATGAACTGGGCGTGCCGATCCCCGGGGTGATCCTGCCGCCGGAGCCATGGACCGTGTCGGCCCTGCGCGCGTGGTCCGCGGCCGGGCCCGTGGATTTCCCCGCCCTGTTCGGCCGCCACGCGCCGGTCGTCCTCGACCTGGGCTGCGGCAACGGGCGGAGCGTGCTCGGGGGCGCGATCGCCCGCCCCGAGTGCGACTTCCTGGGCGTCGACAACCTGCCCGTCGTCATCCGCTACGCCCGCAAACGCGCCCGCCAGCGCGGGCTGGCCAACGTCCGCTTCGCCGTCGGCGACGCCCGCGACGTCATCGCCCGGCGGATCGCTCCCGGCGCCCTCGCCGAGCTGCACGTCTACCACCCCCAGCCCTATTACCAGCCCGGCCACGCCTCGAGACGATTGCTCACGCCGCTGTTCCTCCTCCAGGCCCACCGCGCCCTCGCACCCGGCGGGCGGCTCGTCCTCCAGACCGATAATCCGGCGTACTGGAAGTACATGCTCGAAGTCGTTCCGGCGTTTTTCGACTTCCACGAGCAGGCCGGTCCCTGGCCCGACGCCCCCGAGGGGCGAACGCGGCGAGAGATCCTCGCCCGCCAGAAACACCTGCCCGTTTTCCGTGGGGTGGGCACAGCCCGGACGGACATCGACCCCGACCAGGCCCGCCAGGCCGCCGAGGCCCTGCCCCCGCCGGCCTTCAACGCCGACCGCCGACTGATGGCCCTCGACCGCCTGGAACGCACCGGCCTACACCCCCGCGCCCGCCGGCGACGCCGCCGGCGAGAGAAGGGCCCCTCTCAGACTCCCGACCAAGGAGATCCCGAATGAAACTGGGCATCTGTCTGGGCTGCGTCCCCGGCGCCACCGACGCCGAGCGATACGCCAACGCCGCCCGCGCCGGCTTCGGCGCCGTCGAGGTCGCTGCGCTCGCCGACCCCGGGCAACTCCGCGAGCACCGCGAGCTGGCCGCCCGGTATGGCCTGCAGATCAGCGGCGTGATGACCGGGGGCGTCTGGGAACATCCCCTGTCGGCGGCCGACCCGGCCGTCCGAGACAAGGGCGTCCAGGCCGTCCTCGCCGCCATCGAGGCCGCCGCCGCCCTCGGGGCCGACGCCGTGCTCGTCATCCCCGGCCTGGTGACGCCCGACGTGACCTACGAGCAGGCGTGGGAGCGTTCGGCCCGGGAGCTTCGCCGGTTGATCCCCGCTGCCGAGAAGGCGAATGTCGTGCTCGCCATCGAGAACGTCTGGAACAAGTTCCTGCTCAGCCCGATGGAGTTCGTTGCGTACCTGGACAGCTTCGCCAGCCCGCACGTCGCGGCCTATTTCGACGTGGGGAACATCGTCGCCTACGGGTATCCCGACCACTGGATCCGCTCGCTCGGGCGGCGGGTGCGGCGGGTCCACGTCAAGGGCTTCCACGCCGCCCGGCACGCCTGGACCCCGCTGCGGGAGGGCACCATCGACTGGGCCGCCGTCATGAAGGCCTTCGGCGACGTGGGCTACGACGGCTACCTCACGGCCGAGCTAAGCCCCGCCGGCGACGACCCGATCGCCGGACTCCGCCAGATCAAGGCCGACCTCGACGCCATCGTCGCGATGGGGCGGTAGGGGTTTTCCTATGAGCACGGACCGGCAAGAGCCAACCTTCACCGTCGCCGTCGTCGGGGCCGGCCCGGCGGGCCTGATGGCCGCCATCGTCGCCGCCGAGGCCGGGGCCAACGTCGTCCTGCTCGAACAACTCCGCCGCCCGGGCGTGAAACTCCTGGCCACCGGCGGCGGGCGGTGCAATATCACCAACCTCACTCCCGCGCCCGCGTTCCTCGCCTCCTTCGGCCGCCAGGGCCGCTTCATGTCACCCGCCCTCGACCTTCTTGGCCCCGAGGCCCTTCGCGACTTCTTCGCCCGCCTGGGCCTGCCCACCGTCGTGGAGGATGCCCTCTACGTCTTCCCCGCCAGCGGCCGTGCCGCCGACGTCTTCTCACCGGCCGCCCGGTGGCGAGACTGTCGGTTGCCGATGGCGTTCTGAAAGGCATCGAGTGTTCTGACGGCCGCACGGTCGTCGCCGATCGCGTCGTGCTCGCCTGCGGGGGAAAGAGCTGGCCGGAATTGGGCGGGACGGGTGGCGGATACGCTCTGGCCAGGCAGGCCGGACATACCATCGTCGAGCCCGCCCCCGCCCTCGTGCCGCTGATTACGGGCGAGAAATGGCCCGAGAAACTCGCCGGCGTGAGCCTGCCACACTCCCGCGTCTGGATCGACCTGCCCCGCCAGAGCAAGGCGGGCCTGGCCGGCGGGCTCCTGCTGACCCACCACGGCCTGTCAGGCCCGGCGATCCTCGACCTCTCCGGCGCGGTGGCTGTTCTTCTGCGTGAAGGTCCCGTGCCGATCCGCATCGAACTGCTCGCCGGCGTGGACGTCGCGGCCTGGCGCGGCCGCTTCGACGCCTGGCGCACCGCCGCCGGTTCACGAAGCGTGGTATCTCTTCTTCGGGAGTACCTGCCCGAGTCGTTGTGCGTTGCTCTCTGCGAACAGGCCGGCGTAGCTCCCTCCACAACAATGGCCCAACTGCCCGCCACCGGCCGTGACGCCCTGGCCGGCCTGCTGGGGGCACTGCCCTTCACCGTCACCGACACCAAAGGCTTCGACGTCGCCTTCGTCACCCGCGGGGGCGTGAAGCTCTCCGAAGTGGCCCCCGCCACCCTCGCCAGCCGGCTCCTGCCCGGCCTCTTCCTCGCCGGCGAACTGCTCGACCTGGACGGTCCCTGCGGCGGCTTCAACCTCCAATGGGCCTTCGCCAGCGGCCACCTCGCCGGCCGATCAGCGGTGGGGCGGGACTAGGGCCGCCGCTTGCCGGCCTCGGCCCGAAGCCGCAGGGACTTCCCAGCGAGCAGGTCCACCGAAACGTACTGCTTGCCCAACGGCGAGGCGTCGGCGGGGCGGGCTTTGGGGCCCAGGAGGGCGGCCTTGAGGCCGGGGGGGAGTTTGAGTTGGACGGTCTGGTCGGTGCGGCTGGTCAGGACGGCGGGGACGGTGCGGGCGGACTGGTCCCAGTCGAGGTCGAGGGTGATGCCGCCGCGGCAGGCGATGCCGCGGGCGCGGCCGGTGGGCCAGGCCTTGGGGAGGGCGGGCAGGAGGCGGAGGAGGCCCGGCTTGCTGAAGGCGAGCATTTCGAGGATGGCCGCGGGGAAGCCCAGGCTGGCGTCGATCTGGAAAGGGGCGCTGCCGCCGATGCCGCCGATGGTCAGCCCCATCGCACGGCGGTCGTGGGCGGTGAGCATGAGGTTGGGGCCCGCGCAGCCGCGAATGAGAAGCTCCAGGCATTCCAGCGCACGGCCGGTTTGGCCCAGGCGGGCGAAGATGTTGGCCATGTGGGACAGCGACCAGCCGGTGTGGCTGGTCAAGCCCGTCACGAGCCGCTTCTCCACCGCGACGCGGCAGGCCTCGTGAAGGCGCGGGTCGGTCTCTTCGGTGATCTCCAGCCCGGGGAAGAACGGATACAGGTGCGACTGGTGGCGGTGCCAGTAGTTGTCGGCGAACTTCGGGTGCAGCCACTCCCGCAGGGCCCCGTCGGCGTTGATCTCATACTCAGGCAGGTCGGCGAGCATCGTCCGCCATCGGGCGACGCCCTCGGCCTCCAGGCCCAGGAGTTCGCAGGAGTCGCACAGGCTGGCGAGCACCTCGCGGCAGACGGCCACGTCCATCGTCGCGTTGACGGTGAGCATGCCCATGCCGGCCGGGCCGTTCTCGGGCGAGACCGAGGGCGAGAAATACAGCTTGCCTCGCGAGTCCTTCTGGAGGAACCCCTCGTAGAACAGGGCCACTTCCTTCAGCCACGGGATCGCCCGCCGGGCGAGGAAGCCCTTGTCGCCGGTGAAGAGGAAATAGTCGTAGAACAGTTGCCCCAGCCATCCGGCGGCCGACACCCAGTTCGTCCAGATGCACGGATACGCCCGCCCGTCGAGGCTCTGGCAGAGGGGCACGAGGATGCCCGCCGTGCCGTAGAGCTTGCGGGCGTTCTCGCGGAAGTCGGCCAGGTAGCGTTCGAAGTAGTCGAAGAAGGGCCCGGCGGTCTCGGCGAGGTTGCCCGGCAGGGCCTGCCAGTAGTTCATCTGGAGGTTCTCGTCGTTGTGGTAGTCGCACGTCCAGGCCGGGGCCAGGTCGCCGTTCCACACCCCCTGCAAATTCGCCGGCAGTCCGCCCGGGCGGCTGGAGCAGATCAGCAGATAGCGCCCGTACTCGAACATCGTCTGGATCAGCTCCGCCGACACCTCGCCGTCATACGCGGCCAGCAGCATCTCGTCGTTCGAGCCCCGCTTGCCGCCGGCGATCTGGAGCGTCATGCGGTTGAACAGTTCGCCGTGCTCTTTCGCGCTGGCGGCGAGTGCCTTGTCGAAACCCACGGCGTCGGCCTGGAGCTCGCCTCGCAGCCGGGCGATGGCCGACTCCGGCTCTTCGTTGACGAAGAGTTTGACGCGGACGACGATCTCCCGGGCGCCCTTGACAGTCACCTCAGCCCCCTCGGCCCCGACGGTGCCCCCGACGGCCGTCACCTTCGCTACCGCCCCGAACGCCCACGCGCCGGGGAACCGCCCGGTGAAGACGATCCACCCGCCCGGCTCGGCCTGCTGGGTGCAGTCGGCCCGGGTCACGCCGCGGTCCTTCGAGAACCAGTACCAGTCGTCGCCCTCGGCCACGTGCTGGCGCGAGAGGCTGAACCGGTAGTCCACGCGGGCGGCCTTGTCGGGGCGGACCCGCAGGAGCACGGTGTCGCTGCGGCGGGAGACGAACAGCTCGCGGAGCATGGGGTGGCCTTCGTCGAGCCATTCGACCCACGCGCGGCCGGTGGCGAAGTCCACGCCGCGGCGATATCGCCGGAACGCCCCGCCCAGGGACGTCTGCATGCGGAGCTCGCAGAAGGGCTGGTAGGGGTCGGGGAAGTCGTAGAAGGCGTTGTCCGGATCGTTGCCGCGGACCTTCTGGGCCCAGGGCATGACGCCGGTGGCCTCGTCGTAGCGCCCCTGCTCGATCAGTTCCCGAACCTTGGGCAGCAGGTCGGAGACGTCCTGCAGCGGGCCGTGCTTCCGCGGGAAAAACAGCCCCTCGTGGTTGAGCAGGACAATGTCGGCGTTCAACTGCCCGTACATCATCGCGCCGATCGAGCCGTTGCCGACGGGGGAGGCGTCCTGCCACCGCGTGGCCGGAGTCTTCATGATCATGTGTGCCATGGGTCTTTCAACTCACTTTGGGTTTTGTGTCAACTCCCCGGCCGGGAACACGCGGAACTCCACGAGGTGGACGGCCGGGTTGTCGCTGTTCTTGAGCAGGTTCACCTTCACGTAGCGGGCCTTCACGGGCGCGAACGCGTGGGTGTATCCTTTGTCGGTGCCGGGCGTCTTGTTGCCCGAGCCGTCGACGATCATCGTCCAGTTCGTGCCATCGAGGGAGGCCTCGACGGTGTACTGATAATACCGCATGCCGTCGAAGAAGGGCACGACCTGGACGCGGGCGATCGTGTGCTCTGCTTGCAGGTCCACCTTGATCCAGGCCGGGGCGGGCTTGGTGCCCCAATACTGGCCGATGTCCACAATGCCGTCGACGGCGTACTCGGGCTTTTCCTTGGCGTTGCCCGGGCGCGAGGTCTCGACGGGCTTGTCCAGGGCGAGGTTGGGCACCTTGCCGCGATACTGGTACGTCTCGCCAATGGTGGTGTTGCCCACCTGCCGCCCGCCGGCGTCGAAGAGTCCCGCGCGGAGGTAGAGGCTCTCAGCGGCCCGGAAGGGCTTCTCGTAGAGCGGCGAGTGGGCGGTCGGCTCGTTGCCGTCGAGCTGGTAGCGGATCTGCAACCCCGCCGCCCGGGCCGACAGGGTGAGGGTCGCCGGGGCGGCGAACGTGCGGTGCTTCGTCACCTCGCCGTCGAGGGCGTACTTGACCGGGCGGTAGATGGCGTCGGCGCGGGCGTTCTGGCGGGCCATGCGGGCCTTGTAGTCGGGCTCGATCTCGTTGAACGGGCCCCACGTCCGCTCCTGACGCTCGCCCACGCCGTGCATGTACCCGTTGGCCAGGGCGACGTGGTCCATCTCCCACATCGGGCGGCAGGCGCCCAGCACGCGGTCTTTCTTCGGGTCCAGGTCATGCCCGTTGGAGTGGAACATACTCCACTTGGCGAAGGGGATCTTGATCTCCCACGGCACGGTGATGGTAGTGAAGCCCAACTCCTGCGCCCGCCTGGCCCCGCCGCTCCGCGGATACCAGGTATAGACGATCACATCCTTGGCCAGCGAGGGGTGAAGCGGCGGGCCGATCGGACAGCCCTCCCACATGATCGTCTTCTTGCCGTGCTTCTTGACGATCTTGGCCATCTCCTGGGCGTAGGGCAGAAAGAGCATGGGTTTGTCGGCCGCGCCGATATTGTGCTCCTTCATGTACGCCTTCACGTGCGCGTTGCCCAGGTACCAGGCCGGCTCGACCTCATCCCCGCCGATGTGGAAGTAGGGGGAGCTCTTGAACACGTCGCACATCTCGCCGACGATCGTGTCGAGGATGGGGTAGATGTCGGGGTTGAGCACGTCCATGACCCGCTGGCTCGCGCTGCCGAGCTTGCCGCCCATTGCGCTCAGCAGCGAGGAGCAGTGGGCGGGGGCGTCGATCTCCGGAACGCAGGTAACGCCCCGGGCGTCGGCGTAGGTGACGAGGTCCTTGAGCTCCTCCAGCGTGTACGCCCCGACCTTGCCGTTGCAGCGGGTGACCTGCGGGTAGGCCTTCGAGGGGAACGTGAACGCGCTGTCGTCGTTCAGGTGCAGGTGCAGGTAGCGGATCTTGAAGAACCGGCAGGAGTCGACGACGGTCTTCAGGGCGTAGATCGGCTGGCGCTGGCGGGCGCAGTCGGGCATGGTGGAGGTGTAGTCGGCGTAGGGCCAGTCCTTCACGGTCATCTTCGGGACGAAGAACGCCCCGCCGTCCTCGACGACGGCCTGGAGGAACGTCGCCGTGCCCTCGCAGACGGCGCGGTAATCCCACCCCTCGATGACGGTCCGGTCGGTCACGGCGAGGGTGTGGGCCATGTCGCGAGTCTTGAGCACGTCCTGCCCGCGGACGGTGAGGATGTCCTCGTCGGCCTGGATCTTCGGGTTGATCGCCAACACGACGTCGCCCGCCCGGGCCGGGCCGGGCGCCATCGCCGGGTGGAACCCCGTGAACATCCAGATCTCCTGCGACAGGATGGCGGCCAGGGGCTTGAGGGCCTCGTCGGCGGCGACGATCCGGCTGTCGGCGGTGAGGGGCACTCGCCCGTCCTGGACCTTGAGCACCTTGGGGGTGGGCAGGAGCCTGAGCGGGTTGTCGGCCCGGGCGGGTGCCGCCACGCCGCCAACGACCAGCCCGAGGGTGAGGGCGACAACGAGCGAAACCGGATGCTTTCTCATGGCGATTCTCCTGCCGCCCCGCGGCCGTGATGGCGACCGGGCCGATGGCGAACCGATACTTTGCCCGGTTTGGCGTGGCACGTCAAGAACGCGATCCTCCGCGGCGCCCCGTAGTGCCGGGCCCCGAGTCATCCCGAGTGTGCCCTCGGATATCATCCCACGTCGTGGCTCGCGCGGCGGTCGCAGGTGCGAGAGAAAGGGAACAGGATTCAGGGATTACCGCCAAGAAGAACAGAGAAGACCGCAAGGAACGCGGGAAACAAGCCCCCTGCACCGCAGGGGGATGCCGTTCGTGGACCTGGCGGGATCCGTCGGTCCGACGGCCGTTCGTGAACCCGCAGGCGCCGGGGGACCGGTCCCCCGGTAGTGCCGGGGGCTTGTTCCCCGTCTGCAATCTTGATCCCGAAATCCCTTTCTCCCGCACCCGCTTACGCCAGAGAGCCCTCGCCTGAGACCTGCGGTTGCGGCTCATTTCTCGCTGGGCACGATGATCCCGCGGAGGATCACGCGCTGGCAGAGGATGAAGACGACGAAGGTCGGGATCGACGCGATGACGATGCTGGCGTAGACGACGGCGCGGCCGCTGAGCTGCTGGAGCTGATAGAGCCACACCATCAGCGTCCACATGCGGTCGTCCTGGCAGATGAGCAGGGCGAACATGAAGTTGCCGTACGCGGCCACGAACGCCCCCAGGGCGATCACCGAGAGGATGGGCTTGGCCAGGCTCATCGAGATCTGCCAGAAGATGGTCCACTCGCCCGCGCCGTCGATCTGGGCGGCCTCGTAGAGCTCCCGCGGCTGGGAGTCGAAGAAGCCCTTGAGGAGGAAGATGGAATACCCGCTGGCCAGCCCGGGCAGGAGGAGGGCGGCGAAGGTGTTCAGCAGGCCGAACTCCCGCAGCATCAGGAACGAGGGGATCTGCGTCACCATCGGCGGGAAGGCCATCGTCAGCAAAAGGAACAGCAGGATCAGGTAGGAGTTCTTGAGCTTGTGGCGGCTGAGGGCGTACGCGGCGATCGGGTTGACGATCAGGGCCGCCAGGACCGCCAGGGCGCAGTAGATGATCGTATTGACCATCCCACGCCCGTAGTAAAGGATGAAGTCGAAGACGGCCCGGTAGTTCCGGGAGATGAACTCCCACCGGAGGGCGCCCTTCATGTCCAGGAAGGCCAGGTAGTGGGCCTCGCGCTGTGGCGGCAGGATCGCCAGGGAATCGGCATAGCTCGTGTCCAGCGCGGCGTTCACGCCGGCGAGGGACTTGTACTTGCCCTCGAGATAATCGCGGAACTGGAAGTCCACGCTGTCGATCCACAGCAGCTCGGCCGGAACGATATGTGTCACCTTCGTGTCGGGCGCTTGCCACCCGGCGAGGAAATCGTTCCAGTCGCTACGGACCAGCGGATGAACCGGAGGCGAGTCGGCGGCCACGGGCGGAACGTCGTCGAAACTGCTATAGGTCGTGGCGTAGTTGCGGTTGAGGACGTCGACGGCGCCGTACCGGGCCCGGAGGTACTGGCGATACGCCCCCGCGGCGGCGCGGTCGGCGCGAATCCACAGCGGATTCAGCGAGTTCCGCACGAACGTCTCCCAGTCTTCCTTCTCCAGCCGCGTCCCCTCCGGCAGCCGCCGCGTGAGGTGAACCTGGTCGTACGAACTCCACCGCGTGCCGTGCGTTTCGTTGTACCACGCAATGTCCGCGGTGTACTTGTTCTGCAGGAACATCCGCCGATAAAACCCCTCGGGCGAGAAGTAGTACACCATCCCCCGGGGCTGGCGGGCCTTGAAGTCCCACATCGGCTTGAGCAGAGCGGTTTCGTCCGGCATGTTCAGCCGCGAGAGGTACTCCTCCGGCAAGAGGACAAAGGCGTTCCAGTTAACGAAGTCGCACCCGAGCCGGCGATTGACCGACTGGATGTCCGGGCCGTACGTGGCGGCCAGGTATCGCTTGAACTCCCGCGCGCACTGGGGCGAGGTGCGAGCCATGGGGGTCGCGACGTAGCCCAGGGCGTAC
>JAPLNA010000316.1:10395-10803 GCA_026693065.1 Planctomycetota bacterium | reverse complement strand
GGCGGGGGGGGGGGGCGGGGGGGTCTGGGCGAGGAAGGCCAGCCACTCGTCCACGAGCTTGCGGTTGGGCGCCTCGGGCGGCTGGAGCAGTTCCATCGACGGCGTACTGCCCTGGTAGGCGACGTTCATCGCGTCGAGCGACTCGTTGAAAAGCCCCTCGACGTGCTTGCGATAGAGCATCGCGTCGTCCACCCAGAACGACGCGATCGGCTGGGCCTCGTTGGAGTCCACCGTGCTCTGCGTGCTGCCGGCGAGCATGAGGAGGAACGGGTACACCATCGTGAGCGCCCCGGACAGCAGGGCCAGGTAGATCAGGGCATGCAGGGCCCGGGTCTTGGGGTGGCGATAGGTGGCGAGGGATACGATGGGCATGCCGGGCCGCCTATTCCGTGCCCGCGGCGCTCTTGA
>JAPLNA010000316.1:0-10378 GCA_026693065.1 Planctomycetota bacterium | reverse complement strand
GGTGAACCCGATGAGCATCGCCCCGAGCAGCCAGGCCATCGCGGTGGCTTGCCCGTACTTGAGGTACATGAAGGCGGTGTAGAAGATGTTGAGGTCGGCGACCTTGGTGCCCGCCCCGCCGCCGGTCATCACCAGGATGTTCCCGCTGGCGTTCCAGGAGCCGATAAACACGCCGACAAAGTTGATGATCAGGAGCGGTTTGAGCATCGGGAAGACGATGAAGAGGATCTTGTCGATGAACGACGCCCCGGCGATGTCGGCGGCCTCGTAGGCCTCGTCCGGGATGCCCTTCAGGGCCGCCAGGTAAATCAGGCACCCCGGGCCCACCCCCGCCCACACCATCGGCAGGACGCAGCAGAACATGGCCGTGTCGGGGTTGAGCAGCCAGTTGTACGACTCCGGCAGGGGCATGAACATCGCCCGCCAGAACGACACGTCCGGGACGGCGAAGATCGGCCCGGCCAGCGAGCAGCACGTATACATCAACAACCCCCCGGCCAGGGCGAAGCCCGCGGCGGCCAGGCGTTGCCCGTGCATCCACACGCGCCGGGCGAAGGCCAGGGCGATCCACAGCAACACGCCTCCGGCCGCGATGTACGCCACGGCCGGCACGTGCAGCAGCAGGGCGTTCAGGGCGCCGTATTGCGAGCCTTCGTAGAACTGCCTCCAGAGCAGGATAATCGCCAGCCCCGCCGTGACGGCCGGGAGATAGTAGATCGTGCGGAAGAGGATCTTGCCCCGGGGCACTTCCTGGAGCAGGATCGCCAGGGCCACCGGGGGCAGGAACGTCAGGGCGATGATGAGGAAACTGTAGCGGACGGAGTTCCACAGCGAGGTCCACCACTGGGCGTCCCACAGGACGTTGCCGAAGTTGTCCAGCCCGACCCAGGCGGAATTCCCCATCACGTTGTAGTTCTGGAACGCCATGGCGGACCCGCGGAACAAGGGCACGTATTGCCAGAGCAGCACGCTCAGCAGGGCGGGCCCCAGCAGCAGGCAGACGACGGCCTTCCTTCGGAAGCTCCAGATGGGTTTCCGTTCGCCCTCGACAGCCGGGGGGGGCCTGAACAGGCGGGTGATCTTGAGGAACACGCCTACGAACGCCCCGGCCACGACGACCAACGCGATCGCCGCCGTCACTCGCCGCGTCATGCGTTGCGAGGGCGTGAGTTCGTCGAGCATGACGACGTCGGCCTCGAGCCGGCTGGCGTGAAGCACGCCCTGGATCACGTCGAGCCGCCTGGCTTCGTCCGCGGGCAGCCGCCCGGCCAGGGCGAGCGTGCGGACCTTCTGCATCGCCTCCGACAGAATGCCGCAGACGAAGTTGCTGTTGCGTCCGTAGGGCTCGGGCTTGCCGGTCTCCATCGCGATCCGGAAACACTCTTCCCACCCGGGCGGGGCCAGGCGGAGCAGCTCTTCGTATCCGAACATCCGCAAGTATTGCGGGTTCAGGAACCGCCCCATCCCGCCCTCGACGAGGATCTTCACGCGGATCCGCATCGCCTCCTTGTCGTCGAAAAACCGCATGTACTCCCAGGCCGCGTCTCGCACCGCCGGCTCTTCGATCCCCGCGAACAGCCCCATCATCGTGCTGTTGAGTTCCCCCCCCCGCAGCCCCGTCGGGCCCAGCGGCACGGGAACTATCCCCGTCACGTCCGGGTTGATCGTGTTGAAAACCTTCTCGTTGATATACCCGGCTACGATCCCCACCTGCCCGTTCTCCCACTTGTTGGCGTTCTCGGGCGGGCAGGCGTACCCCCGCTGGCGATTGCCCTGGGCGTCCGTCCAGGCCTCGCTGGTCAGCCGTGTGTAAAAGTCCAACGCGACGGCGGCCTCGCGGCTGTCGAACGTGCACCGCCATTTGTCGGTCTTCTCGTCGTACACCATCACGTCTCCCCCGGCCGACCAGAGGTACGTGTACCAGAACCACGCCTCCCACTGCCACCCCACCGCCAGGCCGATCCCGTACACCCCATGGGCCGGGTCGCTGATCTTCTTGCACGCCGCCAGCATGTCCTCCCACGTCCAGTCGTTGGTGGGGTGGGGCACGCCCGCGCGGTCGAACAGGTCCTTGCGGTACAGCATCGTCATGCCCAGCAGCCCTCCGAAGGGCATCGTCCAGACGTGCTTGGCGCCGTCCGGGCCCTTGCGATCGATCACCGCCCAGAGGTTCGGATGGATGCGGAGTTTCTTCTCCTCCTCGGACAACGACGTGAAGTACCCGTCCTCGGGCTTGTCCAGCGGGTACAGGAACCCGTTGCGGATGTAGTTGTCCGACTTGCGGAACTGCACGTACAGCACGTCCGGCGCCATCCCGCCCGCGATCGCCATCAGGTCGTTTTCCACCCCCTCGACCTGGATCCCGGTGGAGCGGTGCAGTTCGATCTCCACGTTGTCCCAGTTGTGCCGCCCGTACCGCTTCGGGTCGGCCTTGTACTTGTCGCGGTACGTCCGGGCGAAGATGTCAGCGAACCGCCGCTTGAACTCATTGACCACCGCCAGATCGGCCCGTTTGGCCGGCAGGGGGCTGGTAGGGTCGGGCAGGTCAAACACCGTGACGTGAATCACCGTCTTTCCCCCGCGGTCCTCGACCGACCCGGCCCGCGCCCCCGCGGCGAAAACCCCCACGCAGATCAACATCGCCCCGACCAGGATTTCAGCCGACGCCACACCCCCCCAAAGGGAGCGATCCTGCCCGTCTCGATCTGCCCGCGTCACTCTCATGCGGTGATGGTACGGGCAGATGCCGGAACGGTCAACCCGCAAGTCCGGCCGCTCCGGGAGCGGGGAGGCGGGCGATGCCCCGCATCATCCGAGAAGCGAAAAAATTCGCCTTCGACCTTGACATCACCGAAGTGTAGGCTAAAATTTTCACAGATTCATGTAACATTCCACCGGCCCGGGCGTCTATGTGTGTGAAAGGACTTCTTCATGGACAAGCAAGGCAGGCTCAGCGGGCGGGAACGACAGATCATGGACATCGTCTACGGCCTGGGGGAGGCCTCGGCCACCCAGGTGCTCCAGGCCATGCCCGACGCACCCACCCGCACGTCCGTCCGGACGTTCCTGCGGATTCTGGAAGAGAAAGGCCACCTCAAGCACCGCAAGGAGGGGCGGGAGTTCATCTTCGCCCCCACGCGCCCGCGGGAGCGGGTGGGCCAGTCTGCCCTCCAGAAGGTGCTCAGCACGTTCTTCGCCGGCTCGATCGAGCAGGCCGTCGCCGCCCACCTGGCCGACCGCGGCACGAAGGTCTCGCCCGATGAACTCAAACGCCTCGAGAGCCTCATCCGACAGGCCCGCGCCAAGGAGAAACTCTCATGACCACCGCCGCCCTGACCGCCCTGGCCCAGGACCTGAGCCTCCGCTGGCTGCCCACGCTGCTGGACGCCTCGCTCAAGGGCCTGGCCCTCCTGACCCTCGCGGGCCTGGCCGTCGCCCTCATGCGACGGGCCTCCGCCGCCGCCCGCCAGCTCGTCTGGTTCGCCGCCATCACCGCCACCCTCCTCCTGCCCGTCTTCTCCGCCGCCCTGCCCGACTGGCGAATCCTCCCCGCCTGGGCGCACGTGACGTTCGACCGCCCGGCCGAAACTCCCGCGCCCGAGCCGGCCAACCCCCAGCCGTCGCCCATCGCCGTGGCCCCGCCGACTTTCTCCGAACCGCCCATGCCGACGGTTCCCGCCGTGTCTGACTCAGCCCGGCCCGACCCCTCCGCCGCCCTTCACGCACTCCCCCCGGCCGCGGCGCCTCCGGTCCCCGAACCGGCCAAACCCCCCATGGCCCAACCCTCCGCGATGGCTCGGGCCCTGCCCTGGGCGATGGCCTGCTGGGCCCTCGGCGCACTGCTGTGCCTCGCCCCGGTGCTCCTGGGTTGGCTGAGCCTCTGGCGGCTGCGGTGCCGCTGCCGCCGCGTAACCGACCCGGCCTGGCTTGACCTGCTCGCCCGGGCCGGGGCCACCCTGGGCCTCCATCGCCGCGTCATCCTCCTGGAAAGCGACCGCCGCCCAATGCCGATGATCTGGGGGCTTTTCCAGCACAAGCTCCTCGTGCCCGCCGAGGCCGCCGCCTGGCCGGCCGACCGCCGATGGGTCGTCCTGCTCCACGAGCTCGGCCACGCCAAACGCTGGGACTGCCTCACCCGCCTGATCGCCCACCTGGCCTGCGCCCTGTACTGGTTCAACCCCCTGGCCTGGCTGGCCCTCTTCCGCCTCCAGAACGAGGCCGAACGAGCCTGCGACGACCTCGTCCTCGCCGTCGGCAGCCGCCCCGCCGACTACGCCGAGCACGTCCTTCACATCGCCTCCGGCCTCCAATCTCCCTCCCTCTCCATCCACGGCGCGATCGCCATGGCCCGCCCCAGCCGCCTCGAAGGCCGACTCCTGGCCATCCTCGACCCCCGTCGCAACCGCCGCTCCCTCACCCGCCTGGCCCTCCTTCTCGCCGCCGCCGCCCTCCTGGCCGTCGCCATCCCCATCGCCATCCTCCGCGCGCAGCCGACGGCAACAGAGGGAAGGCTTCGGCTGGCCGTGTGGACCTTTGACAAGAAGACTCACGCGCTGGCGGGATTCGCCAAGGGCGAGCTTGCGCCCGGTGGCGAGCTTTCGATAGAGACCACAAAAGGCCACGCCTTCAAGTTCAAGGCAGGGGCCCTGGGAACCGCGGAGATCCACGACCGGCCGGGCGGCCCGGGCCGCAAAGAAGCCGCCGTGGACCTCACCGTCTCGCACGGCAAGGGCTCATCCGAGGGAAGCGTTCTGCTGAGCGAGCCGGAGCTTCGGTTCGAGTACGGATACAAGGATCCCGTACACTCCGTCGTCCTTATCGTACCGGCGGGCGCGATTCCCGCCGGGGCGGCCGGCAGCGACCCCATGGCGCTTCGAGGCAACGCCGGCGAGCTGGATGAAGTGCTGCTTGGGTGGGCGGCCCGCAAGGCGCTTTCGCCGCGGGAAGCCGTCGATGCGTACGGCATAGCAGGCCAATCGAGTGCGATCGAACGGTGGCGCACGCTGACGAAGGCCGCGAGCACGCGAGACCCGGCCGTCGCCGTCCTGGCACGCCTGGGGGACGATGAGGGCACGCGTCTGTTTGCGAGGCGGTGCCTCGACAGCAGAGGGAATGAGCAGATCTCTCTGGTCGCGCTCATTCCGCAGATGCCTTCCTCGCCTGCCATGCTGGACGCGATCGTCCAGCTCATCGAGGCCAAGAGAGAATACGTCGAGAATTGGGGGCCCGGCGTCGCCGTCGCCGACCTCGACCGTCGCTCGACGCTGATCGAGACGCTGCTCGAGAAGTACGCGCCTCACCAGGTTCGGCCCTATGGCCCGCGCCTGCTCGCGTGGGCCAAGACAAGCGGCAATGCGGCGACGGCCGAGAGAATCCGGCAGTTCCTCGATTCGCCCCCCCCTACAGGCCAGGCCGCACCCGCCACCCAGCCTTCCGCCACCCAGCCGGCGACAGCGCCGGGCAAACCGACCTTCGACAAGGCCGTATTCGTGAGGTTGCCTGAGAAAGAGAAGGTGACGGCCGTCCTGGCCTGGCTGAAATGGCGAGAGGCTCAGTTGGGGAATGTCGCCTACGCGTTCACGGAAAATTCGGACAATCGGTCTCTCCGGGATGGATCCCGTAGGGCCATGCACCGGGATTGGTATTCTGTGAAGAGGGCAGGGAATGTTCTCTTCCTCCAGGGGCGGCAACAGGACGCAAATGGGAATATCCGGGAGGAATTCACCTGCAACTGGAAAGGGACGCTTGGAAGGGCATTCGGGAAGTTCCAGGGCCGGATAGACGGCATCATAACTGAGGACGCGGACGACTCAAACTTCAAGAGCCGCCGCTACAACGACATTCTCGGGCTGCGGGTGGTTCAGGATGGCCCGAAAGTCTCACTCGCCCAGTGGGTGGAGCAATTGGCCCAGGAAGACGCTCCGATCAAGGTTCTCCTCCACCTGAATGACGGCGAGATACTTGTAGCCATCATTGTTGCCGAAGGAAGCTGGTCCATGGCGTATTTCCTGGACCCCAAACGGGACATGATGCCGGTCCGGTTCCAGTATTGGAGTGGAAATCCCGTATTCAACAACTCGGCCGGAACCATCGTCACCGACTCCCGGCAGGTGGACGGCTTCTGGGTTCCGATGCGGGTCTTCTGCACTTCCGGCACAACCGCCAGCGACGAAGAGACGGAGATCACGTGTGACGTGAAGGAATTCACCCGCGGGAACGTGACGGAGAAGGACTGCGAAGTGGTGTTCCCTCCCGGCACGAAGGTCACGAACCTCATCGACAGGACCGTGAACCGGGTCACGGCCGCTGGGACCATGGAACTTGTCGCTCCGCTGCCCCTAGAGCAGGGACCCGCCGTGGGCTATCTGGCCGCGCCTTTCGAGGCCCAGACCTTGGACGGCAAGACCATCAAACTCGCCGATTACCGCGGCAAGTTCATCCTCCTGAGCTTCTGGGCCGTTCAATCCAGGTCGTGCGTCGCCATGACCCCCAAGCTCAAGGCCTTGTATGAGACCTTCGGAAAGGATCCCCGATTCGTGATGATCGGCCTGAGCGCGAACAGGGACATGGCGGCCGTCAAGGAATTCGTCGCCAAGAACGACATGCGGTGGCCCCAGTGCCTTCTGGGCGGAGAGAAGGGGGAGATGGTCGCTCTCCATTACCGTGCCAACGCCCTTCCTACTCTGATTCTGATAAGCCCAGACGGCAAGATTCTCGCCCGGGACCAGGCGGTCCATGCGGCCCTGCCCAAAGCACTGGCCGCACAGGCCGCCCTGCCCGCCTCGCAGCCGGCGGGGAAAGAGGATCCCGGGGAGGTAGCTGAGGCATTCTTACGGGCACTCGACGCCGGTCAGTACGAGACGGCCAAGGCACTCACGTTGCCCCGCACGGTCAAGACCGATGGATTCCCGAAGTTGCGGGAGGTCTTCGATCTCTCTGCCGTTCGGGTTAAAAAGGTCCTGGTCAGCGATACGGAAGCCTGCATAGTGACCTCCGCTTTCTCTTTCCGGAAGGAAGGCCGGGCCATGACGATGGGGCTTAAGCTCATGAGGAACGGAGATCGGTGGCTGGTCCGAGACGTGGACGCGTTGCCCACGGGCAAGAGCATTGCTGACTTTGTCGAAGGATTCAGGAAGGCCAACCCGAACGCCGTCACGCAGCCCGCCCGCCCGGTTCCGTCGACCCCTTCGACTCGATCAGGGCATACGGGGACAACGCAGACCCAGCCGGCGCGGGTCATGAGCGACGAGGGCCGGAAGCTCTACGATGCGGCCGTCGCGGACAGACGGCATTTGAAAATGACGTTGGCCTGGTGGCACGATAAGCCCTCACTCGGAACCCGCCGGGTTCTCCTTTTCAGCGATACCGGGGTGAAGCCCGAAGCGGAGAACTGCGTACAGGCACCCTTGACGCCGGAGCAGGCTGGGCAATTGGTGGAGGTGCTTGCCGATCTCGGGTATTTCAAACGCGCCATCGACTTTAACAAATATAACAGAAGCTATGGCGACTTGGGTGCTTGGGGGATGCATGCACCGTGCTACGCTCTGGAACTGGAATTGGAACGGGGGGACAAGACCAAGTTCGCGGTCTTTGAGCCCATCAGCGATGACAGACGCGTCAGAGAAGTCCTTCAAGCGTTTGTTGCTCATCTTGATGGACAACCTCGGGCAGCCTCGGCGAGTGTTCTTGCACAACTGCCCCGGGCCTCCGCCACCCAACCTGCGTCGTCGCGGATCCCGGCCCTGATCGGGCAGTTGGGTAGGCCGTCGGCCTCTCGGCCCGCCGCTTCGGCCCCGTCGCCCGAGCCCCAGACCGTTCGGCAGTACGACTACGATTACCAGTTGATCCGCGAGTTGGGGAAGATGGATGACATGCGGGGGCAGCCCAACGATTTCGAGTTGATCCACAAACGCGCCGCCGAACTGGAGCAACAGTACAGCAAGCCGGAGGAAAAGGCCAAGATATGCCTTGCGGTATTGCTCTGCCATGCCGCCAGCGGGAACCGCGGGGCGGAGGATGCGCTGGTGTATGCGCAGAAGGCAAGTACGCTTCCGATGCAGGCGGTGGACCGGGCTCGGCTGTTTCTGGTTTGGCCAACTGTGTTGGACCACACTCGCCGTGGAACTACCGGGGCCGATCTGGCACGCTTCAGAAAAGAATCCACCATTCTCCGGCTCCGGGCCATGCAGATCGCCGAGGCCTATCAGGTTCCTGAAGACCTGCCGCCCCCGCCGGGCAGGGGAGTTAGTTTTGGTACGCCCCAGGCAGAGCGGGAGGCCATTGAGAAAGAAAGGGCGGAGTATGATTTTGCCAGGTCTCTCCACCTGTTCCGGTTTCAGGCCCGGGGGCATATCGTCTACTACTACAGCCTGAATCCCCTCGCGACGGAAGAACTGGCCGATCTGGCACGGTCGATTCTGGGTGATGGCCAGGTTTCCCAGTCGCTGGTGCAGGACGTCGAGAAGGCCATCCAGGCCCGGACGAAGCCGCCCGCCAGCCCCCCAGTGTCAACCGCCCCAGCGCCCTCAGGCCCCGCCACCCAGCCGGCCGCTGGGCGGATACCGGCCCTGGTCGGGCAGTTGGGCAGCGCGTCGGCCAAGGAGCGGGAGGAGGCCCAGAAGAAGCTGGTGGAGATCGGCCCGCCGAAGGCGGACTCAGCGCAATCGGACTCGCCGAAGTCAGGAGAAGCCCCCTCGTCGCAGACCCAGTCGGCGGAGGCGTTGGAGAAACTGGGTGCGCAGGCCTCGCTGAATGTCTACAAGGAGTATTACGAGGTACGCTGGGGCGCCGACCGCGGTGCCCGGAAGGCGGCCACCGACGAACAACTGGCACTGCTCAAGACGGTCGAGCCGCTGGGCATGCTTGATCTGACCGGGGCTCCCGTCTCCGATGCGGGTCTGGCCCATCTGGCCGGGCTGGAGAACCTTCGGCGGCTGATCCTGGACGAGACGAAGATCACCGACGCGGGCCTGGCCCGCCTGGCCGGGCTGGCGAAACTGGAGCACTTGTCCCTCAAGCGGACGGCCGTGACGGATGAGGGACTGGACCACGTGCTGAAACTCCCCGCCTTGCGCGGATTGGCGGTCAGCGGGCTGCGAGGGGCGCCCGGGCCCGCGGGCATCACCGACGCCGGGCTGGCGAAACTCAAGGCCTTGAAGGCCCTGACGTATCTTTCGGTCAACAACCCCCGGACCTCCCCGAACGATGCCAGGCCCATGGAGCCCTGCGGCGACCAGATCACCGACGCTGGGCTGGAGCACCTGAAGACGATGGCGGGGCTGACCCAGTTACGCCTGGGAGGCACGAAGATCACCGACGCCGGCCTGGCCACGATCGGGCAGATGGCCAACCTGAGCGAATTGGGCCTGGTGACCCCGGCGGTGACCGACAAGGGATTGGCCGCCCTGAAAGGCCTGGGGCAGCTTCACGTGCTGGAGTTGTCCTGCGACGGGATCACGGATGAGGGCCTGGCGCACCTGAAGCCGATGGCTAAACTGGGCGTCTTGATGATGCTTCGGTGCCCGGGCATCAAGGGCGCGGGGCTGGCCCACCTGGCCGACTTGCCCGACCTCAATGAAATCTTCCTTACCCCCGAAGAAGGCTTTGACGTCAGGGAACTGGGGCGACTGGCGTCGATCAAACCGCTGCGCCTCCTATGGCTCTACAACCTGCACCTGGATGGCCCCCAGGCCGACCAGTTTGTCGAGGCAGTCAGTCGGCTCAAGCAGGTCGCGGTGCTTTCCATTCGCCAGAGCCAGGTCCCCGCGAATCTGGCCGAGCGCCTTCGCAAATCCCTTCCACGGACCGCGGTCGAGGTGGAACTCCCGCCCGCCCCCTCGACCCAGCCCGCGTCTGCGCGGATACCGGCCCTGATCGGGCCGTTGGACAGCCCGTCGGCCAAGGAGCCCAGAGGTGGTAAGAAGACGCCTGTAGGTTTTGGGGCCATCGGCGCCCTGGTTCGAGATCGTGAGGACTCCGCGAAATGGCAGATCGATACCTTGGTGGACGAGCGGGACATTCTCAAGGTCGCCGTGGGTCAAGAGGTCGATTTCACGTTGGAGGCCATGCCCCGACGGGCTTTCAAGGGCAAGGTTGTCCAGGTGGGGGACAAGCCGATTCCCCAACCGAATCAGGTGATCTACAAGGCAATCATTCAGATCGCGAATCCCGAGGTGACGTTCAAGCCGGGCATGTCAGCCAACGTCACCTTTCCCCCGATAGGCTCCCTCAAGGCGATGCTGCCCAGCGGGGCCGAGATCGAGCTTGTGGCTCTATCGCGTTATCCGGATAGGAACCAACCGTTCTGGCGGCCCGACGGCGCGCGGTTAGATGAACCGCCATTCGACACGACCGTTTTGGACGTCACCAGCGTCAACGA
>JAPLNA010000315.1:21844-24130 GCA_026693065.1 Planctomycetota bacterium | reverse complement strand
TTTTGGCGAAGTGGCCTGCCCCGCCCTCGCCGACCCAGTCGCAGCAGGGGGCGCCGTCGGCCTTGGCGGCGACGGCCTGGAAGATGTCCTTCACGTGCGCCCAGGCCCCCGGGCTGCCCCCGGGCATGATGCTGGGCCCGTGGCGGGCGCCTTCCTCCCCGCCGGAAACCCCCGTGCCCACGTACAGCAGCCCTTTGTCCTCGACCGCCCGGCACCGGCGGATCGTGTCCTGGAAGTTGCTGTTGCCCCCGTCAATGATGATGTCCCCGCGCTCCAGCAGGGGAAGCACCTGTTCGATCACCTGGTCGACGGCCGGCCCGGCCTTGACGAGCATCATCACCCGCCGCGGGCGTTTGAGCGTGCCCACCAACTCGGCCGGGGAGTGCGTGCCGATGATCTTCGTCCCACGGGCCGGGCCGGCGAGAAAGTCGTCCACCGTCTTCGTCGTCCGGTTAAACACCGCGACGGTGAAGCCGTGGTCGTTCATGTTGAGGACGAGGTTCTGACCCATGACGGCCAGCCCGATCAGTCCGAGATCCGCTTGTGCCATGATCCGTCTCCTTCCTTGCATTCGCCGGGGTTTGCAGACTACATTGTTCGCCTATCAAACACAAGAAGCCGCGAAGCCGCAAGCGGCGGCGCGAAAGGAACCGCAATGAACCTGGAACGTTTTATCCGCAATGTGCCGGACTTCCCGAAGAAGGGCATTATTTTCAAGGACATCACGACGCTGGTGGGCAACGCCGATGCCCTCCGGGAGACGGTCAACCGCCTGGCGGCGCCGTTCGCCAAGGCGGGCATTGACAAGGTGGTGGGCATTGAGAGCCGCGGGTTCATCTTCGGCGCCGCCGTCGCCGTCAAGCTCGGGGCGGGCTTCGTGCCCATCCGCAAGCCGGGCAAGCTGCCGGCCAAGACCATCTCCAAGAGCTACCAGTTGGAATACGGCGCCGCGACGGTCGAGTTACACGCCGACGCGATCGAGAAGGGGCAGAAGGTGCTCGTGATCGACGACGTGTTGGCCACCGGGGGCACGATGGCCGCCGCCTGCGACCTGGTGAGCCAGGAGGGCGGGCAGATCGTCGCCGTCGCCGTCGTCGTCGAACTGTGCTTCCTCGACGGACGCAAGATTCTTCCCGGGCTGGACGTCCAGAGCCTCATCAAGGTGGTAGGGGAGTAGCGACTCCCCGCCCCGGCGGGGGAGTGGGCTACTTGCCCATCAGGAGCCAGCCGAGCTTGGTCTGGCTGACGATCACGCGGTCGCGGAGGATGGTGACCTTGCCCTTGCCTTCGGGCTCCCACATGTCCGCGGTGGTCGTGCTCTTGATCATCGTGACGAGCTGCTCCTGGAGCATCTTTCGCCGTTCGGCGCGGGAGGGTTCCTTGTCGGTCTCGGTGGTGGCGCCGTCGCCGTCCTTGGTCGTGTCGCCGCCGAACAGCCCGCCGTTGCCCCCGCTGCCTTGGCCGTTCTGGCTGGACCCGAGCTTGGATATGTCGATCCGCGGGCCTATGAAATTCGGGGCGTCCGCCATCAGCGATCCCGTCGGGTAGACCTTGGTTGTCAGCGGCGTGTCGTTGAGGGCCTGCCCGGTCGAAACCATCACCACCCCGTCTTCGATGTACCAGTACACCCGGCGAAGTTTATCCGGCCCGGTGGTCAGTTGCTCGACGGTGAGGTCGAGGATCTTCCCTCCGCTGAGGTTCTTGACCTGGATGGTGACCGGCGTGGTCCTCGTCACCTCGCTGGCCTCCAGGGCTTTCCAGTTGACGTGAATGCTGACGTCGAATACCTCGCGAACGTAGTCAAAGACCGTCTCGAGCGGGGTCTCCTCGAAGACAACCCCGGTGGATGATTTCGCCGCCGCCGGCGCCGGGGCCGGCGCGGGAGACTCGCCCGCGGCCCGACGGGCAGGAGCGGCGCCCGGGCTGGCCAGCATCGAGATCCGCCCGGTGTTCCGCGAGATGTAGTCCTGCGTCGTCACGAACACGGTGTTCTCGACGCGATACCACCCCAGCCTCTCCACCTGCGGCGTGGCCGCCCGGAGCGCCTGGTCGAGATACGCCTTCACCGTGCCGGTGGCCCCCGTCAACGTCACGTGGGTGTCCCGCGTGACGCCGGCCGTCTTCATCTCCGCCCAGTCGACGATCACCACCAGCCGCCCCAGCCGCGTGGCCTGACGCTCACAGGCGTCCAGCACGTCTTCCAGCGTGCCGGCGGGCTTGGGGTTCTCGATGGTCTGCACCAGTATCTCCTCCGCCGCCAGCGCCCTGGCGGGTTGGGCGCCCGGC
>JAPLNA010000315.1:14969-21753 GCA_026693065.1 Planctomycetota bacterium | reverse complement strand
CCGGAAGGAGTATGGCCACCGTCAACGCAACGCACAGGCCCGTTCGTGTCAGCCCACTGGTCATGGCAGAGTCTCCTGGGTGGTCCCTTGCGATAGCCGTCGAACAACGTTGTTCATGCCTCTGGCCCTGTCGGCCTCCCGGGCGACGCCGGGGGCCTTTTGTCTGATTATACGCGGCGCGCGCCCCCGGCGGCAAGGGCGCCGCCGGGCGGGCGCGGAGATTGTGGGCAGAGGGGGCTTGATCGTCGCCGCCCGGGCGGGTATACTGACCCGGCTTATCGACGGGTTGGAACGCAAGAAAGGAACCCCAACGCCATGGCCAAGAAGATCATGAAGAGCACGCACCTGTTCACCAGCGAATCCGTAACCAAGGGGCACCCCGACAAGGTCGCCGACCAGATTTCCGACGGCGTCCTGGACTGCCTGCTCGCGAAGGACCCCTTCGCCCGCGTGGCCTGCGAGACGCTCGTGACCACCGGACTGGTCGTGCTCGCCGGCGAGATCACCGTCCACAACTCCAAGGCCAAGGAAGCCCTCCTCACGGTCGAGACGGTCGCCCGCGACGTGGTCCGCTCCATCGGCTACAACGACTCGGCCACCGGCTTCGACTACCGCAGCTGCGCCGTGCTGACGGCACTGCACAGCCAGTCGGCCGACATCGCCCAGGGCGTCGGCAAGGCCCTTGACCGACACCAGGGCGCCGGCGACCAGGGGCTCATGTTCGGCTTCGCCTGCGACGAAACCAAGGTTCTCATGCCCCTGCCGATCTACATGGCTCATTGCCTGACCGACAAGCTCAGCGAGGTTCGCGAGAGCGGCGTCCTCAAGTGGGTCCGCCCGGACGGCAAGAGCCAGGTCACCATCCGCTACGCCAACGAGCGCCCCGACGCCATCGACGCCATCGTTCTCTCCACCCAGCACGACGAGTCGGTGATCAACCCCCGGACCAACAACATGTCCGACCAGGCCCGCGCCAAGCTTATCGAGAAGGTCGTCCGGCCCGTCGTGATGGCGATCAATCCGAAGCTCTGGAGCAACCGGATCAAGTTCCACATCAACCCGACCGGGCGGTTCGTCACGGGCGGCCCGCACGGCGACTCGGGCGTCACCGGACGCAAGATCATCGTTGACACCTACGGCGGACGCGGCGCCCACGGCGGCGGCGCCTTCAGCGGAAAGGACCCCTCGAAGGTCGACCGCTCCGCCAGCTACATGGCCCGCTACGTCGCCAAGAACGTCGTCGCCGCCAAGCTCGCCAGCGTCTGCGAAGTCCAGGTCTCCTACGCCATCGGCGTGGCCGAGCCCATCAGCGTCCTGGTCGACTGCGAAGGCACCGCCCGCGTGGACGAAGCCAGGCTCGCCAAGGCCATCCGGGACATCTTCCCGCTGACCCCCGCCGGCATCATCAAGCACCTGGACCTGCTGCGTCCGATCTACCGCGACACCGCCGCGGGCGGGCACTTCGGCCGCAAGGGCCCCCACTTCACCTGGGAAAAGACCGACAAGGTCGACGCCCTCCGCAAGGCGATGGGCCTGTAAGAAACACTCCCAGGCCTGGAATGAATTGTCCAAGCGCCCGCGGGCCGACTGCGGGCGCTTGTGTTTAAGAGGGAGGAGGCGGGGCTATTCGTGCCGCAGGGCCTCGACCGGGTCCAGCCTCGCCGCCCGCATCGCCGGGTACAGCCCGCTGAGAAGCCCCACCACCACCGCCATCACGAACGGCACCAGCAGAGTCGCCGCCGTCGTCAGCGTCTCGAACCCCAGCGCCCGGCGGACGATCCAGGGCACGAGCAGCCCGATGACGATGCCCAGCACCCCGCCGATGGCCGTCAGCGTGACGCTCTCGACCAGGAACTGCGTGACGATGTGACGGCGCTTCGCGCCCAGGGCGCGGCGGATACCGATCTCCCGCGTCCGCTCCGTGACGCTGGCCAGCATGATGTTCATGATGCCGATGCCGCCCACCAGCAGCGACACCGAGGCGATCATGACGAACATGAAGTTCCACCGCCTCCGGTCGGCCTTCATGAGCTCGATCTCCTCGACGGGCACGCGGACCTCGCAGTCGCGCACGCCTTCGTGGTAGCGTTCGAGCAGGTCGCGAACGATCGGCGCCGCGGCGAGTACCGCTGCCTCGTCCGCCATTCGAAGGATGCACTGGCTGACCTGCACGCGCTCGGCGTCGATCGAGCCCTGCGTGGCGTGAACCATGATTTCGCCGAAGGTGGCCAGGTCCGTCGTGAGCGGGATGATCACGCACCGCTGCCCGCTGCCGGCGTGACGCGACAGGGCCTGGGGCAACTGGTCCAGCACCCCGATGACGGTGACGGCGTGGGCGGCGGTGCGGTCGGAGAGATAGACCGTCTTGCCCAGGGGGTCCTCGCAGGGGAACAGGTCGGCCGCCAGTTCACGCGTGATCAGGCAGCACGCACGCCGCCGGATCAGGTCGGCCGAGCTGATGAACCGTCCCGCGGCCAGGGGGACCCCCGCCACGTCGGCATAGTTGGCCTCCACCCCGAACACCGAAACCGACTGGCGTTTGCCGTTGGCGTCGGCGTTCTTGCGGGTCCAGTGCATGACGGCGGACTCGATCACGCCCGGCGGGTTGTCGCGCAGCCGTTCGACGTCGGCCCGGGTCAGCCCGTAGGTCAGCACGAAACTCTTGGCCCCGCTGTTGCCGGAGGACGTCCCCCCGCCGGTAAGGGCGGGCTTCACGGAGTCGATGATGATGTTCGTGCTGCCCAGGTTGCGAAGTTGACGCTGGCTCTCGACGGTGAGCCCGGCGTTGATGGCGAGCATGGCGATCACGCTCCAGACGCCAAAGAGAATCCCGAGCACAGTCAGGACGGAGCGGACCTTGTGCACGACCACCCCGTGGAGCCCGAGGCGGACGACGTCGGCGATTCTCTGGGGGAAGATCATGCCGGGCCTCCCCGGGACGTCGTGACTTGGTCCGACTCGATTCGTCCATCCCGCAGGCGGACGACTCGCCGGGCGTGGGCGGCCACCTCGCTCTCGTGCGTGACGACGATCAGCGTGTGCCCCCGCCGGTTCAACTCGTCGAAGACGGCCAGGATCTCCCCGGACGTGGCCGTGTCCAGGTTGCCCGTGGGTTCGTCGGCCAGAAGGATCAACGGGTCGTTCGCGAGGGCGCGGGCGATGGCCACTCGCTGTTTCTGCCCGCCCGACAGTTCCGTGGGACGGTGGGCGGCGCGATCGCCCAGCCCCAGCATGTCCGCCAGTTCCAGGCTCCGGCGGCGACGCTGGCGGCGGGGCAGACCCCGGTAGAACATCGGAACCTCGATGTTCTCCAGCAGGGTCAGCCACGGGATCAGGTTGAAACTCTGGAACACAAACCCGATCCGCCGGTTTCGGATGTCGGACAGTTGGGCGTCGCCCATGCCCGATACGTCCGAGCCGCCCAGGCAGTAGCGTCCGGCGGTGGGGCGGTCGAGGCAGCCCAGGAGATTGAGCAGCGTGCTCTTGCCCGAGCCGCTGTGGCCCATGATGGCGACGTGCTCGCCCTCGTGGATATCCATGGCGACGCCGGCCAGGGCGCACACGCCCTCGTCCCCCACGGGGTAGACACGCCAGACGTCGTGGAGTTGGACGAGGGGGGGCATGGTCAGGGCCGCGTCTCCGGCAGCGGGGCAGGACGGCTGGCAGGAGCGGGGCGGGTATCGCCCCCGAGGGCCGGCCGGGTCGACGGGGGAGCGCCTTTCGCGCCCGCGGGCGCCGGCGCTGGAGCGTCCTTCTCGGCCGCTTCGCGACGCTCCTGTTCCGTCAGCTTGGGCGCCGTCAGCAGCACGGTGTCGCCTTCCTGAAGCCCCGAGAGAATCTCGACCCGGCGGTCGTTCATCAGTCCGGTGGTGACGGGGACGGCCTCGACCGCACCGCCGGCAGCGAGGCGGCGGCAGTAGTACTTGTCCTGCCGGGCGTAGACGGCGGCGACGGGGGCGCTGAGCACGTTGTCGGCCCGGACGAGCACCATGTCCACGCCGGCGCTGGAGCCGGGCTTGATCTGCGCGCGGTCCACGGAGGGGTCGAAGGCGATCGTCACGTCGAAGACCTTGACGTCGCGGTTCATGAAGGAGTCCTGGCTGACGGCGATGGAGGCCACGTGCGTGATGGTTCCGCGGAGGGGCTTCTCCGGCTCGGAGTCCAGGCGGATCGTTGCGGGCAGGCCCACCCGGATATGACGGAACACCGCCTCGTGGACCGTCAGCTTGACCTGGAGGCTCTTGAGGTCGGGGATCGTGATGATCTGCTGCAGCGGCCCGATCGGCTCGCCCACACGCATCTCCACGTCGCTCCGCCACCGCCAGCGTTCGCCTGTATCGTAGATGACGATGCCGTCCCGCGGAGACACGTAGCGCAACTGCTTCTTCTCGCCCAGCAGGTCGTTCCGCCGTTCGATCCGCCGCGCGTGGCTCTTCTGATACGTTTCCACCGTGTTGTCCGCGATCGCCAGCTGCGCCTTGCGGGTGAGGCGGGCCTTGTCCAAGTCGAGATCGGCCTCCTCCATCTTGGTGTGCAACTCCCGCAGCTTCTTCGCGTGATCGTAGGCTTCGAGCATCTCCAGCGTGGTGCGGGCCTTGTCGGCCTTCACCTTCAACTGGTCAATCTTCAACTGATCGTTCTCCAGCTCGTTCTTGCTGTAGGAGTCCTTGAGCTTCTCCTGCTGGTTGATCTCCCGCTTAGTCTTGAGTTTCTCCTCGGCGAGGGTGACTTCCTGGTCGGCGAGCTTGATGTCGCTGCGGGCCTCGGCGAACAGGGTGATCTGTTCCTTCTTGTATCGCTCGATCTCGCCTATCGCGTCCAGCCGGGCGGCGTCGCCCTTGTTGATCGCGAAGGCCGTCTCCTTGTCCTTCAGGGCGCGGCTCTGCACGGCGTCCTCCAGCAGATTGGCCACCTTGAGAACCTCGATCTCGGCGTCGTCCAGGGCGTCGTCCAGTTCCTTGCACTCGAACTCGACGACGAGGGCGCCCTTGGCGATGGGCCCCTGGGGGGCGACGGCCTTGATCACGACGTTGCGGCGGAGCGTGTTGGAGATTACGAGTTTGTCGGCGGCCTCGATCTCCGCCTTCTCCGACAGGGTGACCAGCAGCGGGCCTCGCGACACCTTGACCACCGGGCCAAGGGACTCCAGGGCCTCAGGCCTGCTCGTGACATACCACGCCGCCGCCCCGCCGACGGCGGCCAGCACGCCCAGCACGACCGCCCAGCGGATGGCGTTACCTCGCTTCCGTTCGGCCGACCGACCCGGGCGGACCGGGAGCGTAGCTGTAACGCGCGGCGATCCGGCGGAAGGTGACGGGTTCTGCTCGCTCATGAATGCGTCCTTTCGCGTCGACCTGGAGCATGCCCAGGGTGGCCAGGAAATCCAGCCGCGTGGTCGCGTACTCGACGAGGGCGTCGGTGAGTCCGTTGCGGGCGGTGCGGAGAGCCTCCTCGGCCTCGAGGACGTCGCGGGCGGCGGCCTGGCCTTCGCTCTGCTCCCGGGCGGCCAGCAGATACCGCCGCTCGGCGATCTGCACGCTGTTGGACTGCAAGCGGTACGTCCGCCGGCTCTGCTCGAGGGCGCGGAACGACCGCCGCACCGCCAGGAGCACGCCGTCGGTGAACTGCTCGTAGTCGCGCTGCGCCTTGGCCAGTGCGAGTATGCTGTTCCGGTAAGCGTCCCGGTCGTCCGTCTGGTCGAAGTGATAGTCGAACATGATCTTGGCGAATCGCTCGCTCCGGTGGAACTGCAACTCGTGGATCTGGCGAGGGGGCTTGCTGGGCACGTTGACGCCGGCCTGCACGTCCAACTGGGGTAGAAAGGCGTCCGAGGCGATCTCCACGTTCCGCTCCGCGTCCCGCAGGGCCGCCCGCTGCGTCAAAACGTCCGGACGCGTCTGCATCGCGATCTCCCTCGCGCGGGGCTCGGTGAGGGGAATGTCCGCCGCGTCGGGCACGAGCTTCCGCAGTTGCCCCATCGCCTCGGCGTAGGCCGGCTCGACGTTGGCGGTCACCGGCAGGGCGATGAAGATCTTGAAGGCGTCCACGGCGTCTTCGTAGTCCTGGCGGGTCCGTTCCAGCCGCACTTGGGCGTCCAGCAGGTTCTGCTCCGCCTGGTCGGTCTGGATACGGCTGACCTGCCCGCGGTCGAAGAGGGCCTTCGTGCGGGCGTACGTGACCTCGCTCTGCTGGATGCTCGCCTTCTCGTTCTCCAGCAGGTCCCGCTGTTGGAGAAGCCGGTAGAACCGGTTGGTCACGTCCGTCGCAAACGTCTGCTCGTATCGGGCGAAGTCGTAGAGGGCGATCGCAAAGTCCCGTTCGAGCCGGTACTGGTTCTCATACGCCAACCCGCGCCCGGCCCCTCGCAGCAGCGGCTGGGTGATGCCGGCCGACAGCAGCGAACCGGCTGTCGCGTCCCCGCCGCCCAGGAAGTCCGTCGCCGCGGACAAGGCCAGCCCCATCGTGATCACGCCGCCCTGGGCCAGTTGCTGCGTGAGTCCGAGCTTGAGGTCGCTCTCGGTGGGGAAGGAGGCCTTGTCATCGCCGATCCTGTCCACCCCGGTGAATCCGCTGATTTCCCCCGCCGCCAGCGGCGCCTCCCACCCGCGCCGCCCGTTGGCAACGGCTAGCGCCTGGGCGAAGAGTTGCTCCTTGCGAGTCTGGTACTCGTTACTGTTGCGGAAGGCGATCAGCAGGGCCTCATCGCGCGTCAGCCGCCCCGGGGCCTTCTCGCGCAGCGGCAGACGCGTGCCGTCCACCGCGATCGCCCCCGACCGGTCGGCCG
>JAPLNA010000315.1:1214-14913 GCA_026693065.1 Planctomycetota bacterium | reverse complement strand
GGCCGGCAGGCGGCGATAGTCCAGGGAGAAGCCCCGTTTGTCCTCGACGAAGCGGCCCTGCCCGGCCTGGATGGTCCGCCCGGCAGTGCGGTCGGCCTGCTCGCGATACTGCTGCAAGGTGCAGCCGGACTGGAACGCGCACAGCAGCCCGAGGGCCAGCCCTGTCGTTCTGCCCCAATGCCCCTTCGGAAAGACACTGTCGGAATGTACGTCCATGCCGCCTGCCGTCCTACGGTGAACCGGGGTACTGCCAACTGGCGATTCACCGATTCTTCCTAACACAAGGAACGCCGTACGCGGCGGTTTCTTGCCGTCCTTACCAGGTCCGCCTGCCACCGGCAATGCCCCTATTCCTCCTCGATATACTTCCTGCTCATCAGAAAACTCACTCGTTCGAGCGTTTCCTTCGGCAGGACGTCCTTCAGGCGTTTGCGGGCCAGCCCCATGTTCGTCCGCCGCGTCACGTGGATCAGCACGACGTGCTGATTCGTCGTGCCCTCGAGCATCTCGGGCAGATCCTCGACGTGCACGTGCTTGCCCTGGCGGGCGCGGCCGATATGCTCGTCGTCGAAGAAGGTGCATTCCAGCAGGAGCACCTTGGCCCCGCCGGCCGCGGGAATGTCCGCCAGGCGGAACCGCCCCGTGTCGCCCGGGTAGGCCACCAGCGGCACCTCGACGCGATCGGTGATGGCCACGCCGCGTTTCTTAAGCTCGACGATCTGCGGGCCCGTGAGACCGAGATAGTCTTCCTTGAGCTTCTGGCGGACGTCGACGAGGGCGAAGCCGAGGCTGCCCGCCACGTGGGGCACGCCGAACGCCCTCGCCAGGAGCCCGCGGCGGATTTCGTAGTCGTCGCCGGGGACCATGCCGATGAACTCGTGCGGTGGCACGTGCCCCTCGACTCGCCCCCAGGCCGCTACCAGGGCCTCCAGCGGGCCCACCAGATTCGCCGGCACGAGGGCCTTGCCCCCCGCGATGCCCTGGAAATCCCGCTGGGCGAAGTAGTATGTGATGCCCGCGACGTGGTCGGCGTGCCCGTGGGAGAGCAGCACGTGGTTCATGGGCAGGGCCTCGCGGGGGCAGCGACCGATGTCGAACGTGCAGTCCAACTCGGGCGCCAGCAAACAGGTCTCCTCGCCGGCGACGCTGTAGCCGGCGATGGTGAAGCCTTCCATCTCGATCTGCGACAAGTGGAACGGACGTAGTTTCATTCGCTGGGGTTACTTCCTCAGGGCCTCGCACAGGCCCTGGCTGATCAGGTTGGCCAGCAGGGCCACGCCCTTGGCGCTGGGGTGAACGCCGTCGTACGTCAGAACGCCGGCGCCGACGAAGTGCATCGTGCCGTCCACGCGGACCTCGGCGTTGTGGTTCTGGAGGTAGGCGACGTACGCCTTCCGCAGGTCCACCAGCACCGTGCCGGTGTCCTTGGCCACGCGGCGGTTGATCTCGACGAACCGCTCGATCTTCGGATCGTCGCCGTTCTTGCCGTCGGGCAGTTCGCCGTGGACGGTCATGGTGGCCAGCACGAGCGTGGTCTTGTTGGCCTTGGCGGCGGCGACGAAGTCCCGCAGCCCTTTCTCGAACGTCTCGGGCGTGCCTTTGCCCCACCACACGTCGTTGATGCCGATGAACACGACCGCCAGGTCGATCTTGTCGGCGACGAGGCAGTCGGCAAAGGACTTCTGCGGGGCGTTGCCCGGAAAGCCTCCCCCGGCCGAGCCCTTGAACAGCCCCGCGACGTCCGCGCCGTTGATGCCTCGGTTGACGATCTTGACGGCCTTGCCTTTGGTGCCCTCGCCGGCCCGGATCGCGGTGTCAATCGCCCCGACGTACCCGTTCTGCCACGTGATCGAATCGCCGAAGAAGCCGATCGTCATGCCGTCCTTGAGCGGGGTGTCCTTGCCCGCCAGGCCTGCCAGCCCGGACACTTCATAGAGCTTGGCCCGCTGGGCGCGGGCGTCGTCGGAAACGTCGAACGGCGGGTTAGCCGGCTTGACGAGCACGCCGGGGGCCAGGCGCCCGTCCGAGCCGATCTGGGCCGTGTAAAGCCCACGCGCCAGCCCGGCGGGGTTCTCGAAACCGATTCGGGCGAGTTGCCCGCTCGTCAGGGCCTTGCCGTTCTTGCCGAACGTGATGCTGTCCTTGTCCGGGCGGAAGTTCCGCACCGTCACCGTCTTGGTCAGGTCCCACGAGCGCCCGCTGGAATCTCCCACGGCCAGCGTCGCGGGCTTGCCGCCCATGTCGATCACCGCGTGGGCGGTAATGGTCAGGGTGGCGAACGTCTCGTTGTTGCCTTGGAGATCCAGGCTGCAGATGCCCTTGGGGCCGAGTGTGACATTGGAGGCGTCGTTGATCTGGTTGGGGTTGACCAGGCGGATCGACGCGCTGCCGGCGGAGCCGATGACCAGGTCGCCCGGGACGGCGTCGACGCCGGCGGGTTTGGCCAGGTCCAGCACGCCGCGGGAGACCGTCAGCACGCCCTGGAAGGTGTTGGGCTTCTCGCCCGCCAGCGTCGCCGGGCAGACCTGCGGCACGCCGCCCCCGAGCCACTCGAAGGCGCCCTTGCCGCGGATCGCACCGCTGAACGTCCGGCGGTTGCCCCCGCCCGTGTCGCTGACGAGCGTGAACCCGTTGAGGTCGATGTCGCCCGTGATGTTGCCCGTCGCGTAGGCGAAGATCGTGTCGCCGGTGAGGCGGTAATTGGCGGCGTCGCCGAAGTCGGCGTTGGCGCTGAGGTGCTTGCCGCTGACGTCGACGGCCCGGGCCAGGGCGGGTATCGCCATCACGCACACGGCCGCCAGGGCGATTCGTCGCTTCATGAGGGAACTCCTTGTCCGCAAGGGGGGTCAGTCCGTCTTCAAGGTTCCGACGATTTCACGCACGGAGGCACACCCGTGCCGCCGCAGGTACTGGGCGATTCCGTTCTTGATGTCCACCACGCACGCGGGATTGACGAACAGACTCGTTCCCACGGCCAGCCCGGTCGCACCGGCCAGCAGGAACTCCAGGGCGTCGTGGGCGTACTGGATGCCGCCCATGCCGATGATCGGCACGCGGGCGTGGCGGGCGACCTTGGTGTACACCTCGTGCACCATGCGGACGGCGATGGGGCGGATGGCCGGGCCCGAAAGCCCCCCCGTCCGGTTGGCCAGCACGGGGCGGCGGGTTTCCACGTCGATCGCCATGGCGGTGAACGTGTTGATCATGCTCAGGGCGTCGGCCCCGGCCTCGACGGCGGCCCGCGCGGTGGCCGTAATGTCCGTCACGTTGGGCGAGAGTTTCACGATCAGGATGTTCTTCCTGCACACCGCCCGCAGGGCCCCCGTCACCAACTCCACCTGCCGCGGGTCGGTCCCGAACTGAATCCCGCCCTCCTTCACGTTCGGACAGGAGATATTCAGTTCCACCCCGCGCACGACGGGCACGGCCTCCAGGGCCTGGGCGACCGCGACGTAATCGTCCACCGTCGTGCCCGCCACGTTCACGAATACCGGTAGTTTCAGCCGTTCCAGCAGCGGCACCTTCTCGCGCAGGAACGCCTCCAGCCCGACGTTGGCCAGCCCGATCGCATTGAGCATACCCGCGCGCGTTTCGATCACCCGCTGATACTCATTGCCCTTCCGCGGCTTGACCGTGATGCTCTTGGTCACGAACGCCCCCAGCTCCCGCATGTCCAGGAAGTCGGCGTACTCATCCGCATACCCGCACGTGCCGCTGGCGGTCATGAGCGGATTGCTCAACTTCACCCCCGCGATCTCCACGGACAAATCGACCGTCTTCTCCGCGGTTTCCGTCGGGTCCGTCTTCTCCACGTTCTTCTTCACCTATTCTCTTCCCAACTCTCTTCACTCGATCCGCACTCTCGCCACCGACCCGCGTACCGGCTCGCCTTTGGGCGTCTTTCCCGCGATTCCCGCGGTCACCGCCCCAGATACTTCACCGCGTCCCGCACTTCCTTCTCCTTCACGTCGTCCACAATCTCCACCTTCCCGAACCCCCGCGCGAGCACCATCCGCACCTTCCCCTCCCGCGCCTTCTTGTCATGCTGCATGATCTCCCATATCACGTTCGCCGCCAACCCCGCCCGGCGGACGGGCAGCGTCAGCTTCGCGAGCACCGCCTCCACGCGCGCGGCGATCGCGGCCGGCAGAATCCCGCGTCTCGCGGCGACGTGGTTGGCCGCCACCATCCCCAGCGACACCGCCTCGCCGTGCCCGATCGTCTCGTACCCGAGGTACGTCTCGACGGCATGCCCGATCGTGTGCCCGAAGTTCAGGTGCGCCCGCTCGCCCGCCTCGATCTCGTCCGCAGCCACCACCGCCGCCTTGATCGCCACGTTCCGGGCCACCAGCTCCGTCAGCAGGCCCCGGTCGCACGCGGCGATCGCCCCGGCCCCGGCGTCGATGAAGTCCAACAGCCCCGCCTCCCGGATCACCGCGTGCTTGACGCACTCGGCCAGCCCGTTGGCCAGTTGACCCGCCGGCAGGGAAGCGAACGTGTCCACGTCTATCACGACGGCCGAGGGCTGATGAAACGCCCCGATCAGGTTCTTGCCCGCCGGGTGGTCCACGCCGGTCTTTCCGCCGACGGAGGCGTCGACGGCCGCCAGCAGCGTCGTCGGGCAGGCCACCCAAGCCAGCCCGCGGAGGCAGGTGGCCGCCGCAAACCCCGCCAGGTCGGTCGTCACCCCGCCGCCCAGCCCGACAACCACCGTCCGCCGGTCGATGGGCCTGGCGCCCGCCAGCAGACCGTCCTGCAGCGACAGCCACGTCGCCGCCGTCTTGCTGCTCTCGCCCGGGGGGAACTCCAGCAGCCGTGCGTCAATCCCCGCCGCCGCCAGGCTCGCCCGCGCCCGCTCGCCGTACAACCGGGCCACCGCGGAATCCGCCACGATCACCGCCTGCCTCACGTGGGGAACCTGCGCCACCGTCCGCCCGAGGGTCTCCAACAGGGCCGCCCCGACGCTGACGGTGTAGCTTCGCGGCCCCAGGTGTACGGGAATTGTCTGCGGCGTTTCCAACGGACGTTCCTTTCCAGCCGATCCGGTGCCCATTGTATGGCCCGGCCGGGGCGGGTGTCAAAACCTATGCGCCGCCCCGACCGCACGGCCAGCATCCTACAATGTGGGTGAACAGGAGATACCCCATGACGATGCATGTTGCGATGGTTATGTGTGCGGCGGCGCTGGCGGCTCTGGCAGGTTGCGCGGCCCCAACGCCCGCGCCCGAGGGCCTGGCCGCCAAGGCTAAAGCGGCTCCCGACGCCGAGCGCCCGGATTCCGACGCCGCTCTCATTCTTGCCGAGGCCCTCGAACAGTCCAAGGCCTTGGCCCCCGATGCCCGAGGCACACTGCTCGAGGCCGCCCTCGTTCGCGCCCAGCGGGCCAGGGACTTCCGCATCGCAGAGGAGTCGCCCCTGCCCGAGGGCTGGCCCGCCCCGTCGTTGCCCGGGCTGATCCGGGTGAAGACGTACCCGCCGGTCCGCTCGGCCTGGGTTCGCTCGCCCGAGAAACGCAACGGGCAGTTCATGGTCCTCTTCCGCCACATTCAGGCCCGGGAGATTCCCATGACCGCCCCGGTGGTCATGGAATACGCCAACCCCGCCGCCCAGACTCCCCCGGCCGCCGCGGGCTCGCCTGAGGCGATGGCCTTCCTCTACCGCAGCCCATCCGTCGGCCGGGCCGGCCAAGACGGCGCCGTCCTCGTCGAGGACGACAAGCCGCTTACCGTCGTCTCGCTCGGATTGAAGGGTTCGTATCGCCAGGCGAACTTCGACGAGGCGCAGGCCCAACTCCGCCAGTGGCTCGTCGCGCACCCGCAATGGCGGCCCGCCGGGCCCCCCCGCGTGCTGGCCTACAACTCGCCCTTCATGGCGTTCTGGCGAAAATACAGCGAGGTCCAGATCCCTGTCCAGCCGGCCGCCCCCTGACGCCGCCGCTACTTCGCTTCCTGCACCACCACTTCCACCACGTGCACGTACGGGTTGGCACTGTTCTTGAGCATGTTGATCTTCACGTAGCGCGCGTCCGTCTTGGCGAACTTCATGTCGTAGCCGGCCTGGGTGGCCGGGGCGGTGTTGCCCGACAGGTCGCCGACCTTCTTCCAGTCTTTCCCGTCGACGGACACCTCCGCCGTCAACTGGTAGTAGCGGTTCCCGTCCACGAACGTCATCACGTTGACGCGGTCGATGGGGAACACCTTCTGCAGGTCGATCCGCAGCCATTGCGGGGCCGGCTCGCTCGAGGCCCAGTGGGCGTCGACGTTATCCGCCCGCCCGTCGACGGCCGTCGCCGCCCCCCAGCCGTCCGTGCGGTCGGGGCCCGGGCCCACCGATACCGGCTTGCCGGTGGCCAGGTTGGGTTTGACCACCACCACGCGTTTGAACCACTGGCCCACCAGGTAGCCCTGCTGCTTTCCTTCCTTGTCGAACAGACCCGCGCGAAGGTGGGCGGTCTCCGTCAGCATGAAAGGCCCGGTGTACGCCTTCCAGTTCGGGTTGGGCATCGAGTTGTCCAGCGCGTACCGGATCGCCAGGTCTTTCCGCTCGCTTGTCAGCGTGATCTTCAGCGGCTGCTCGTAGGTGTTCTCATCCCGCGTGAACGCCCCGTCGACCTTGACGTGCACGGGATGCACGAGCTTTTCCAGCACGGCGTCGGTGTGCGCCAGCCGTTCCTTGAACCCCTCGAACGAGCCGGCCTTCGGGTTCCACGTCTTCTCGCCTACCAACGCCAGCCGGTCACGCATCGACTGGATCTCGATCGACTCGCTGTCCTCCCACGAGCACAACTGTGCGCCGCGGTGATTCGTCACGTCCGCCAGCGTCGTGTAGGTCTCCGACCCCTCCCGCCCGAACTGCGGCACGGACCACTGGCCCAGGAACGACAGGGTCTTGCGGTTGTCCCGAACGATGTACAGCGGCGTCCACGTGGCGTTGATCACGGCATAGCCGGCCTTGGTGATCTCCTCGGGGCTTCGACCCTGGCACCAGACCATCACGACCACGTCCTTGGGCAGCGGGAACTTGCCCCCGGCGTTCCAGGCCTCTTCCCACACCACGCACGACTTGCCGCGTTTGGCCACCGCGTCGTGCATGTTCACGATGAACTTGCAGTACAGGTCGTGCACGCTGCTCACGCCGTACTTCTTGCATGTCTCCGCGTACTCGGGGGCCTGGTCGATCCCGCCCAGCCCGACCTCGTCGGCCCCCAGGTGCACGTAGGGCGTGCCCTGGAAGACGTCCATCACTTCGTTCAGCAGCGTGATGGCATTGGCCACCACGCGATCGCGGGCGATGTTGATCGTCGAGCCGTTGTTGGGCGCCCGGAAGGCCGCCGGCTCGTCGGCGATCAGCCGTCCGCTGTGACCGGGCAGGTCGATCTCGGGCACGACGTGCACCCCGCGCTCCTGCGAGAACCGCTCGAGGTCCTTGAGCTCCTCCAGCGTATAGGGCACGATCTTCGGGGCTGACGCGGGCTCGAAGCGGGCGAACTCCCGGTTGCTCTTGCCCGCCTTGCCGAACGCCTTCGAGGGGAACATGAACAACTGGTCGTCGCTCAGGTGGACTTGCAGATAGCGGATCTTGTACTGGCGGCACAGCTCGACGACCTGCTTGATGCCGCCGATGGAATGATACTTCCGCCCCAGGTCGATCAGCGCCCCGCGGTACGCGTAGGCCGGGCTGTCGTCGACGGTCATGCACGGCACAGTCAGCTTCTCGCCGCCCGCGAGGGCCTGCAGCAGCGTCACCGTGCCCGAGGCCACCGCGAAGTAGTTCCCGCCGGCGACCACCGCGGCCTCGCCGGCCGTGTCCAGTCGATACTGCTCGCCCTTGAGGGCCGCGTCCAGCTTCAACACAATCGCCCCGGCCCGGGCCTGGCCGACGGCCGCCTTGAGCGCGTGCCCCGTTACCTTCTCGATCTCACCGGCCAGCACGTTCGCCAGGGGCAGAAGCTTGGCGTCCGTGGCGACAATGCTCTCGCCCAGCGTCAATTGCCCCGTCGCCATCCGCACGTCCGTGGGCATGGGCACCATGGCCGGCGGTTTCGCCGCCGTCTGCGCCGCCGCGTTCTGCACGCACGCCAGCACGACCGCGAGCACGCCCAACCCGCCCAGAATTGTCATCGCCTTCACGAACATGTGCCTTCTCCCATGCAGACCTGGAGAAACCACGCTCCAGTCGGTCGCCCCGGCCCGTGGCCGGAACGCAACAAAGCCTACCTATTCCCGTAACGGCTGTCCATCCTGGCCTTGGCTGACTCCTCCACAGTTCTGCGATATCCAATCGAGAACGCTTGTGGAACAAGGGCGCCAGGCTGGGGCTCTGCCCCATACCCCGGAGTTTATCGCGTTCGTGCTGCCGGCAGACAGGCCCAGGCTCCCGCGTGATCTTCCGCTCTGCCTCCACCTTCATTTCTCCTGCGCACCGGTATACAAGGAAGGATAGAGTCTTTTACGGCGACATGACCGGAACCCGGTGAACGAAGGAGACTCCGTCATGAACGGGACGCGAATGATATGGGCGGCTGTGGGCGTGGGTTTGATTGCCGTATGGAGCGCCGCCCAACCGCCCCCTGGACCGACCTCCCGCGATGCGGCACAAACGAAGGACGGATTGTGGGATGACTCGCCGAACACCGGGGCGTACTGGTTGTGGTGGCGGCCGTACAAGATCGTGCCGGATGACGACGTTGTCCGGGCCATCCGAGGCCGGTGCGACGCACTTGACGAGAGCAAGGCCAGGAGTCTGTCCCTCGACCAGATGTTTCACGAGAACGCCAGGTCGGCGTTCCTCTATCCCGTGCTGTCAGGACAGAAAGAGAAGGGGTGCATCATCCTCGGCCGGATGCTGGCCGAGTACGCGGGCGGGAAAGCTCTGGATGACAGGTGGCTGCTGATCGTTGCGGCCCTGGGCCGCAATGCCGCCCCGCTGGCGAACGTCATGCTGAAGGCCGAGCTCCAGCGTTTCCGGGAGGAATATGCCGCCAAGCCTGGCAGGCCGGAAGACGAAGTATACAGGTTCGTCGATCCCCGTCGCCCCCTCCTGGATGCCATCATGGCGTCGGAAGTGGCCGCCAACACTCTGACGATCAAAGAAGTCGATGACTACGCCCAGGAGTTCGCCGGACAATTTGTGCCGGTCGGGTCGATGGCCCTGGATTGGACGGAGGCACTCGCCCCGGGCCGCCTGGGAGATTTCGTTCTGGCCATGATCGATAGCTGCACGGATGCGGACTTGGCGGCCGCGAGCGGTCAAAAGCCGACGTCCGCCAAACTGCAGGCCGTTCGCACCTATTGGGGGAGAAAGTCCACCTGGCCGCTGGCCAGGCGGCTTGTGTTGGAGGGCAAAGGGCGCGAGAAGGCCAGGGGTTTTCTGAAGACGCAATGGCTGAGCATCCTCGTGTGCCAGGCGGATTCTACCCAGGGCCAATACGAGATCACCCGGGAGATGGCGGACGTGTACGTGAAAACTCCCCCGGCCCCGAGCAGCGGGCTGGCCAGTTGCTGCGCGATCCTTCTGCAATGCAAGCCCTCGCGTTCCATCGCGGAGTGGGAGACGTTTCTGGCGGCCGGGGCGGCCCGGCTGGACCCGAAAGACCGCGACTTTGTCGAGTACTTCGCCAAGCGGATTCGCGGCCAGGTCGACGTGCCCGGGCGTCCGACCTACGAAGGCTCGCCCATGCCGGCCCCGCGAACCCAAGGCGTCCACATGCTGGGCTTCGAAGCTGCCCGCAACATGCGGTCCCACGCGCCGGGCAAGTAGCTTGCCGAGGCGCCGCCCGGTGACCCCGGGAGCACGCCCCAGGCGGAAATGGGCAACAACTCTCACATTCCACGGAACTGTTTCTCCCTGGCGGCGTCTACTATCGTGCGGGCGTAAGGAGAACCGTATGCATACGCGAAACCTGTGGATGGTCAGTCGGATGGCATTGGGCGTCATGGTCGCCATCGCTTCCTTCGCCGCCGGCGATCCGGCGGCCCAGGAGCCGCAGGAGGAAGACCTCTCCGCCTGCAAGTTGCCGCACGGAGGCCTGGTGATCCCTGACCGGAACGCCCAGGAGGCTCGCGCGGGATACATCCTGCGTTTCTCGGACGGCACGCTCAACCGGCCTTCGTTCCCGTCGGGCGCCGAACCCCGGTCGGCTGTGGAATTCATCGCCGCCGTGGCCGACGCGAAGACAGGCGACCTTGTATATTCCTCGCTGAAGGGCGGCGGCCTGTGTTCCATGAGCGGGCGGGCCACGGACCTGGGAAGTAAGTCCCTCCACGATCTCAGCGGGGTCGTTCTAAAGCGGCCGCCCCAGGTATACGGCGAGACCGAGCGTTCCGTGGCGGGCGAAGCGACGCCCGGGCTGATCGAGGGCGTTCAGGAAGGCCACTGCTACCTCATCGAGACCCTCGATGGCAAGGGCGCCCTCGTTCGGATCGTGCGGAAACACGGGCGGCTGGCCGACATTCAGTACGTCTATCAGCCCGACAAGAACACGTGGAAGTTCGACATCCCCAAAGCCAAACCCGCCCCCGCGACCGCCCCGGCCCCGGCGGCGACAACCGCCCCGGCCTCCAGGCCCGCCACGCGACCGAGCGAAATGGGCGGCGCCCCGGCATCGGCCGCCCCGTCGCCGCGGGGGATCGCCTGGCTGCGGCGGCCAGCGATCCGCTCGTGCGGAATCTCCTTGGCGCGTTGGAGCCTCGCGGTATCATGGGGGCGATAGTGGAACGCGACGGCCTGGGGTGCAGGCCGGGCGACAGGTCTTGATGCGGACGGAAAGGGTACGGCAATGATCGCGTACAAGTGCGCCCACTGCGGAACGCGCCTGGAATCGCCCGAGAGCATGGCCGGGCAATCGGAGCGGTGCTTCCAATGCGGGCAGAAGATGGTCGTCCCCGCCCGCCCGGCGGCCGGTCAGGTTGACGACAACCCGTACCGGGCGTTGGAAACCACCCCGGTCCGCCCGGCGGCGAAGCCCAGCACCCCCGTCCCGAATCCTGCCGTTTCGCCCTCGGCGGAGGAATCGGCCGTCGATGCCCTGAACGCCGGCGGGGAACCCAGGCCCCTGCGCCGGCCGATCATCAAGACCGCCCCGCAGTCGGGGTTCTTCTCACCCGAGAAACGCGGCATCGAGAAGGGCGTCCTGGGCGGCCTGCTCATGATGGTCATCGCCGTCGTCTGGTTCGTCCTCGGTTGGAAGGCCGGCCGGATCTTCTTCTACCCGCCGATCCTCTTCGTGATCGGCCTATTCGGATTCCTGAAGGGCCTGGTCACCGGCAACTTCGCCGGAAACAAGAAGGCCAACAGCTGACCCGCCGGGTCGTAGGATCGACGTAGGCGGGCAGTAAATAGCCAGGAGGTCTCTGGTCGTGGATCAATCGCAGGAATCCAAGCCGACGAATATTTCGGGCCTTGGGACTCTATTGACTGGTGGGGGGGTCGGAGCGGCGGTAGCGGCGGCGGTGAACGTCGCGTGTATCACGACGGCGGTGCTGTTTGTCTGGAGCGGGCTAGCGATCTTGGGAGAGGCGGCCGCAGAAGGGCATATCAGTCTTGGCGGGTATGCCTTCGTTGGTTTCGTCGGGCTTCTGGGGATCTTGGCCTCGGCCGTGATGGGCGGGCGGTGCGTTGGGCGGGCGGTCGCCTGGGGCGCCCGGCAGGGCCAGCTCTGCCATCCTGCGGCAACCAGGCCAATTTGCTTCCTGGCAGTCCTGGCGGCCGTGGCGGGAACCCATCTGCTTGTCATCGGGCCAATAGTCGTCCGATTCCCGGTGCCAGGTATGTTTCACAAGATTCTGGAGGAGGCATTTCACGCGGGTGTGACAGGACTGGCAGCCATTGCCGCTCTGAGTTGCTTGGGGGCGAGCGTGGCCAGTCAACGATGCGAATCTGGATTGGCTGCGTTCTCTTATTGCCCCCATTGCAGACAATTCCGTCGGCGACGGCTATTGCCTTCGCTGTCACGATACGCTGGGAGGGAATTCGAGGCGGCGATGGACGCAGCCGATCCGGTGACGGCTTGCGGCGTCCTACGACGACTGCCGGGGGAGACGTTCTATCCAGTGCTCGACTACTGCGGCTGCGGAGAGGCCCGGCTCCTGCTTTACCACGACTCAACCTCCGCCGGGGTTCCGATTCGGATTTGGGAGTTGGATTCGCGGCAATTGACCGTCATCGAGAACCAGATGCTGGAGCGGTGACTGTGTTTGGCAGATTGGCCAGAATGAAGTCGTAAAGCGGTTTCATTCTGCTGGCACTGCCGGAGATGCAACTTCCAAGATCACCTTCCTCCGTTGTAAGCACCAGGGAGCATGCAGCGTCTTGTTGTTTCGCAATTCGGATGTCCCGGATCACTCCCCAAGGGATCAACTCATGCCGAACCCGATCACCGAGGACTACATTGAGCTTCAGGCCATCGGGAGTTATCAGCAACCGCTCCGGCCGCAAGCTGAACAGGCAGGCCACCCCTAAGAAACCGAAAAGCCCTCCCAGAAGCGTCATCAGCGTGGCGAATTTGCCGTCGCGAGGCGACGCCAGGAAGAGGAAGGCCGAAGCGACTCCGAGGGCCAGCCCGACAACCACAACAAAGATGGGCGCCCGTGTGGTCACTAGCAGGCCCTCGTCAGTCTGGTCGATTCGGAATCCCGGCAGCGATGACACCAAGTTCGAGGCAGTCAATCGCGCCGGCCTCTTCGTGCTCCGTTTCACAATAGGCGTAACGGCCTCCTGGGCCTGCCGGACGTGTGGCCCATCGATACCTGTGTCGACTACCGGCGCCGCCAGCGCACGGGCAAGTATGATCGCCATGTGTTCCAGTTCGGCTTCATCCCTCGCCAGCAGGACTACCACGTTCCGCGAGGGATTGGAGCGATGAGTCAGTTCCAGCTCGAGTGTTGTGCGCCGGGGGATAGAGTGTACGCCCAGGGCAGCAAGGAAGAAATACAGTGGGCCCGTAATGGGGGTTCGTCGCTTGTGGACGGCGTTGTAGCCCTGTAGCGGTTCCTGCCATTGCAGGCGGTGAAATAGGGAGCAAGAGAGGTAGCAGACTTCACGATTGATCAAGGATACCTCACGCCGCCAGGTCAGCAAGTGAAGGGACGGTAGGCCGCACGTCATCGAGATAAATGCGCCTAAGCCCAGGACCAGTTCCCGAACCCCTTTGCTTTCATTCCAATGAGCCAGCACAGCCAGGCATCCCGCGATGGAAACCACGGCCATTGGCGCCAGGAGCACCACAATGAATCGCCCGGGATGCCGGTTTCGAAGGTGGAAAGGCCCTCTGGGTCGCCGAACATGCTCTGGGGCATCCGCTTCATCGTGTTGGGTGTTCGGTGAGGATGGTTCCATGCCAAGACACTACTCCCATGTCCGACTGTGGTCAAGATGGTCTGGCGATTGCCGGCCAGGATCGGGGGACACAATACTTCCAGGATCGGGGCAGGATCGGGAGGATCGGGGGACACAATACAATGGCCCGAGGTTAAGCGATCAGTCGGGCTTTTGCACGGGGTACTTTTAGGAATCCAAACGCTCGCTTCTGACGCTTGACCAGCCGGGGTTCGATGCGATGGGGGCGGTGGCGGTTGGTTTGCCGGGCGATGTTGACCAACATGCGAGCGTACAGGGCGGCCCGTTGTTCACCGCAGGCCTGCCGCAAGGGGAGCGAGAAGGCTAACGCCATCTTGATGGTGGCGGCGAAGCTGATGCGATC
>JAPLNA010000315.1:0-1198 GCA_026693065.1 Planctomycetota bacterium | reverse complement strand
TGGTGGATCAGGGTCCAGATGAGGTTGTGGGCCAGGATCGTGGCGGCCACGTCGTAGCGCACGGCGCGGGCTGTCTTGCTCGGCAGGACGTTCATCTCCAGCGTGGTCTTCAACGATCCGATCCGCGTCTCGATTCCCCAGCGTCGCCGATACAGGCGGATCAGGCCCGAGGCGCTGTAGCGGGCCGCATCGAGCAGGGTCGTCACCAACCAGAGTTCCTTGCGTTTGCCGTTTCGCCGGAACCGCACCCACAACAACCGGACACATAGACGCTGGGGAAGGTCGGGGTCGGCATATCGCTGTCGCAGTTTGGGCGCCAACTCCAGCCAGACGATCCACTCGTTCTTCCCGATCTTCCGGCCGGTGGCGATGAGTTTGTGGGGATCCCGCCGTTGGTGCAGCGGGCAGAGGACATCCACCCGGCGTCGGCGGAGTTGGGAGAGGTTGTAGAAGGAACAGAATCTCGTGTCGCCAAGGCAGATACAGCCGGCCGGCAGGCGGTCCCACAGGGCCTGGAATTGGGTGTCTTCACAGGTGCGATACGGGCCGATACGATAGTCGACGACGGCCTCCGTTCCGGCGTGGGCCAGGAAGGTGATCCGGGCGACAGGAAACCGGCTGGGCCCGTGTTTGCTGTCGGCGTAGCCGAAGGCCGCGGCCAGTTCCGGGGTGTCGGGCATCGAGACGGTCGAGCCGTCCACGAGATAGACCGCCCGGCCTTCAAACCGATACGTCGGTCCGGCCAAACGCTGCAGCCGGGCGGTGCTGGAGGCGATGAGTTTGGGCCATAAGGCCTCGGGCAACCGCGACCGCGCCTCACACCAGGAGGAGTCTGCCGGGGCGTGTTCCAGGTGTTCCTGGCCAGCGGTGACGTCGGCCAATACAGCCAGGATGGACTTGTCCGGGTGGAGGCGGCGGTAGACCATGGATCGCACGGTAACCCCGGGTGCAAAGATACGGTGCCGCCAGGCGTGCCCCAGTTGGCGGCAGAGGGTGTCGATCTCTGGATCCGAGAGCAGGTCGGACAGAGCCGCCAGTTGTTGGGAGTGGGAAAAACCTTGATGCGATTTCGGACGGGTGACGATACCGTTCATGTCAGGCCTCCTTGCCTACGAGTAATGGATCGTTCACACCCATCCTCATCGACAAGGCAGGCCTTTCTTTATTGCCCCCTCAGGCTTAACCTCGGGCCATTGGG
>JAPLNA010000314.1 GCA_026693065.1 Planctomycetota bacterium | reverse complement strand
CGCCGCTGACGCACCCCCACGGGGCCTCGTCGGTCTTCCGCGAGATCGGCGTGGACCTCTGCCCGTATCAGTCGGTGCAGACCAGGCCCGGGCAAGACCCCGCCATCGGGCTGGCCCTGGCCTGCTCGGGCGGGGGGATGCGTGCGGCGAACCTGATGGCCGGCGTTCTGCTGGGGCTGGAAGAACTGCACAAGGCCCCGGGCGGCAACGCCAACGCGCTGCGGGAGGTGGACTACTTCTCCACCGTCTCGGGGGGCGGGCTGGGCGTGGGAGCCTACCTGTCCAGTCTGCAGGATTTTCAGCGATTCGGCGGGCGGGCCCAGGACTACTCGCTGGCGCGGGCGCTGGCCCCGGCGGCGCCCCTGCCTCCCCTGGATCGCCAGCAGACTGACCCCGCCCTGCGAGAGCACCTGAGCCACAGTTACGCCCAGCACGCCTGGGGCGAGTTGATGGCCCCGCTGACGCTGGGGCGGCTGCATCGGGGACATTTCATCGAGCGGGCGTTTGATGACCGCATCATGGGGCATCGCTGGCGGGAGGAGAAATATGCTGCCCTTCCGGCGGCCTCCCGCCCGGCGCATAACGGGCTGACGGTCGGCGACCTGTTTCCTTCGGCCGGCGAGCCGGCGCCCGCCGTGCGATTGCCCATCTGGATCCCCAACGCCACCAATCTGCTCAACGGCGCCATATTCGTCTTTACCCCCGAGCAATTGCGGGCCTACAAGATCGTCGAATACACCCACCGCCTCCAGGCCGTCAAGGCCGACGTCGACGATCCCTGGTGCCCCCGCGACGAGGCCCAGGCCCGGGCGTACGATGAATTCATCGCGGGCTTTCCGATGGGGGCGGCGGTGGCGGTCAGCAACAGTTTCCCGTTGGCCATTCCCCCGCCTGTGTTCCGCAGTGTGATGAGCCCGGAGTACCCGTACCTGTATCTCACCGACGGCGGGCTGGCCGACAATCTGGGGGTATACACCGCCCTTCGCATGCTCAAGACCGAGCCGGGCGCGGGCGTCCGCCACAAGGGGCTGATCGTCGTGGACGCGCGGAACGACGTCGGGAGCGAAGCCCGAGTATTCTCATGACCGCCGCCCAGGTTCCGATGGCGCAACTGCGCGGTTGGCATGGGCGATCCCAGGAAGTGGTGGAGGCCCTGTGCAAGTCGCCCGACTACGCCGGCCCGGGCCGGACGATCCGCCCGGTCTTCCTGAGCATGACGGCGTTGTCGGACCTGGCCGACTGCTCGCCTCTGCGGGCGCACGGGCTTTCGCAGGGGGCGTTGGAACGGCTGGCGGCGCGAGCGGGCGTCGCCCCCGCCCAGGCGCAGCCCTTCGTCCTGGCGGCCAATATCCCCACGCGATTCGGCGTATCCGCCGACGAGCAGGAGCTTCTGCTGGCGGTCGGGCGGTGGCTGGTGGCGCGCAACGCCCCGGCGATTCGTGAGGCCCTGGGCTGGCCGGCGGGCTGAGAACGCCCGGGCGGGCGACTACTTCGTACCGCTCTTCGTGCCGCCCTTCGTGCGATGCCACTCCACCGCGTCGGTCTTGCAGCGGGGGCAGAGGGCCTTCGCTCCCTCCGCCAGGTACACGTGCTTGCACTTGGGACAGCAGACCGCCGCGTCGGCGCACGATCGCCCGTAGCAGAGGGGGCAGTCAATGGCGGTCTTGCCCTGGCCGCGGGTCTGTTTCTGGGCGCTCTCGGGGGTGGGAGAGAAGTTCGCGCCGCACTTGCGGCAGAGGAAGCGGAAGTCTTCTCGCCGCGGGCCCAGAACGGTGGCGGGCGGGTCCGTGGGCGAGGCGGGCCGGGCCTTCCGGATCCGCAAAACCCACCGGACCGGATCGGTCCCGCATTGCGGACAGAACTTGCGGATTTCGCCGGTGGCCTCGTCTCTCTTCGTGTTGGGGAATTGGGCGTAGATCTTCCCGCAGGAGGGGCAGGCTTCGGCGAAGTAGGCGGTGCGCTGCCCGTTGCAGTAGGGGCAGTCGATGGCATCGGTCCACTGGATCCGCACCTGCGCCTGCATGGTTTCCTCGGTGGGCGAGAAGACCTTGCCGCACTTGCCGCAGAGGTAGAGGCATTCCTCGCGGCGGGTGCCCAACTCGGTCTTGCTCGTGTAGGCGGGTTCCGCGGGCGGGGCGGGGCTCACCACGGGCGGGGGCGTGGCGGCGGACCCTTCCGGCGCCGCACTGTGCGGGAACGGGTCGGGCGAGGGCGCCGCCTCCGCCTCTGGCCGCGGCGCCTCCTGCGGCGCATCCTGGGGCGCCTGGCGGGCGGGCCCGGGCTTGTTGGTCTGGGTGGCCTTCCAGGCCACGAAGAAGACGGCGGCGACGAGGACGGCCCCGATCAGAAGATTCTTCATAGTCCGGCCTTTCCTTGCTCCCAGGCCATTATCGCCTGTCCGAGGGCCCGCGACAAGGGGAACGCTCCTTCGGGGGCCCGTCAGGAGGCCAGGCAGATCACCAGGTGCTGTAGGGCGGCCTCGGCTTTCAGGCCGCTCTTCATGCCCAGGTCCGCCGCCAGCAGCCGGCGGAAGTCGCCCTGCAAACCCGTCAGGCCCCGTCGGGTGACGTAGGCGCCGAAGGCCTTCTGCTGCTCGTAGGGCATGCGGGGCATGGCCTGGGCCAGCGGCGTCCCGCCCGCGACCGCCCGGGCCGTCTGGATCGCCCGGCGAAGGTGCCATTGCAGCATGCCGGCGATCTTGAACTCATCCCCGCGGCGGTTGAGCATCGCCGCCAGGGCGCCCAGGGCCGCGGCGCGATGGCCGGCCGTGATCGCGTTGGTCAGGGCGAAGTCCGCCGCGATGGGCGAGGCCATCACCAGCCGCGACACGTCGTCGGGCGTGATCGTCGCCCGCTCGCCGACGTACAGAGAGAGTTTCTCGATCTCGCTGTCCAGGCAGGCCAGGTCCGCCCCGACCCACTGGACCAGCAGGGCCGCCGCGGCCGCGTCGATCTTCTTCTTCCGACGCGAAGCCGACTGTCGAAGCCAGTCGGGTATGCTCATGCCCTCCCCGGCCGAGCAGGCAATCGCCTGCCCGATCTTGGCCACCAGTTTGGCCATCCGCGTGTCCTTGCGCCAACTCAAGACCATCAGGATCAGCGAAGCGGTCTTCGCGGGGGCTTCGAGATACTTCTCCATCGCCGCCCGGTGGGCGGAGATGAACGCGTCGGCCTCGCGGAGGATCACGACTCTTCGATCGGCCAGGAAAGGCAGGGTGCGGAGCTCGTCCAGGACGGCCGACAGATCGGCCGTCGGATCGAAACTGCTCACGCAGGTCTGTGGGTCGGCCTGGCCGATGAGGGACGCGACGATCCGGTGGCGGTGCTCGTCCCGCAGGAACTCGTCAGGCCCATACAGGACGTAGACGGGATAGAGGGTGTCTTCGGGCATGGGAGGGATACTACCAGAAGGCCCGCGGCGAGGGAAGGGGCCATTGTGGGGTTGGCGCCGGGAGCGCGCAGTACAACCGTTGGCCTCCGCAGTAGGGGAGGTTTCACCTACATAGAGCCGGGCCCGGGGCCCTTCGGCAAGGTCAGAGAATGTCCTTGCCGAGGCAGACCTTGGAGGCCTGCGTGAGCATGCCCTTGAAGGCCTTGGAGAAGCCGTTTCTGCCGGCGACTTCCAAAGAGTAGAAGATCTCTTTGCCGCTGCGACGGGCCTCGACCAGTTGGGCCGCTCGCAGCAGCCCCAGGTGGTGTGAGACCGTCGGCTGAGGCATCTCCAGCCGCTGGCAGAGGGCGGTCACGTTGCTTTCTCCCTCGGCCAGGTGGACGAGGATCTGCAACCGGGTGGGGTCGCCCATGGCCCGGAACATTTGCGACAGACTTCGTACCTGACGTTGCTTCTTTGAGACGGTCATTCCAACAACCCTTTACGTTCGGGACGGCCAGCCTTACCAACCCCGACCAGGGGCGACTGAAACATCCTTACATTAGCATACTAGCACGACACCCCGCCCGCACGAAGACAAATCGGCCGCCATGGGCCGAAAAACGGGAACCGACGACCGTTGCCGTCGGACAACAAGGTCACTGGGCCCCTTGCACAACCTGGCCGCCGGCCTAGACATCATGGCCGGATCGATCCGTTACATCTGCTTCTTCTTCCACTTGACGTAGAAGACGATCAGCGCGATCAGGGCGATCAGCAGAGGGATCTGCCACCAAACCAGAATCCCGTTAAACAAGGCCACTATCGATGACACCATGTCTCGTTCTCCTCTTACAGTATCCTGTGACGGACGACCGACCAACCTTCACTGCCGTGCGGGCCCGCCATACGGGAGGGCCTGCCGGAATCCATTACTAGCGGCGACTGGAATCGAACCAGTGACCTAGGGCTTATGAATCCCTCGCTCTAACCAACTGAGCTACGCCGCCGCGCCAGGTCTGCACCGTATTGTCGGGCATATCTTGGCCCAGAGGCCAGAGATTTTCAAGCGTTTTTGGCCCCGCCGCAAAAAAACCCTGCGCCGGCGCCCGGCTCACTTCCCCGAACCGTCCTTGGGGGCCTTCTTCTCGGGCGACTTCTCCTTGGGCAATTGCCGCAACTGCGCCTCGCTCAGGACATTGGCCTTCACCTCTTCGACGATGCTCTGGATTTCGGCCTTCCATTCCTCGGCCTTCTCGCGACCCCAGGCCCCCAGCAACCCGGCGCTCTGGGCCTCGCATATCGACCGCACCTTGCCCGTCTGATCCTGTGTCAACGTCACGGGCTTGATGGCGGTCTGGACGCTCGGCATGGCGGCGTGGACGGCCCACTTGGTTTTCTGTTCGGCCGTCAGGAGATTCATCATGTCGGCCTCGACCTTGTCCATGACCTTGAGCCTGATATTGGCCTTGGCGGTCTTGAGTTCCGCCTCGGCGGCGTTGAGCTGGGCCTTGGTCTCCTTGATCTTGGCCGCGTTCTTCTCCCTCAGGGCCAAGGCCAGTTCCTTCTTCCGCCCGGCGACCTTGTCGGCGGGTTCCTTCAGCAGTTCGGCGGCGATCTTGTCCATGTTGGCCGGCTTGTTCAGGTCGGCGATACCGTTCTGCTGCTCGTCGGTCAGGGGCAGCTCCTTGCTCATCCAGGCATAGGCCTGGGGTAGGGGGCGGACCTTCGCGGCCGGCTGGGCTGCCATCGCCGTCGTGGCCATCGACATCCACACCAACACCGTCAGGGCAAGGGATAGGCGTTTCATGGTCATCGGATCCTGTCTGGGCCGGTGTGTTTCCCGCCGGAGGTCGGCCCGTGTCGGCGGCGGATTACCTCTGTCGCCCGATCCGATCGGTCGGGCAGAGAAAACTCTACGCCTTTTCCCGGATGTCTGCAACGTTTTCCTTCCGGCGGGCGGGGCGATTTTCCTGCCGTCGGGCCCCCGCTCGCCGTACAATCCCCGCCGGTGAATCATGCAGGTTGTCGCTCTGGCCGCGATCATGGTAGCTCTGACCCTTGCCCAGGAACCCCTGGAGCGATCGTTCGTGCCCCTGCGAGCGGCCGGGGCGATCACTCCGGCGGCCCTGGCGGGGTATTTCCTGGCGGCGATCATGCTTCGGTTTCTGGCCACGCGGTTGGGGTTGCGGGCGATGGCGCGGTCCGGGCGGCGGGCCGATCGGTGGTTCCGCGGGGCGCAACTGGCCTCCCTCGCCGCCGACGCCTGGCTGGTGCTGGGCCAGGCTCTTCCCCTGGCCGGGGGCTTCCTCCGCTGGACGCTGGAAGACCTGAACCTGGGCCACTGGCCGCTGGTGGGCAAACTGGCGGTGCTGGCGCCCTACCTGGCCGCCCAGGTGGGCGCGTGGGTGGTGCAGTATCCCCAGTGGCAGACCTCCCGCCTCCGCGGCGTCGGGCTCGCCAGGCCCACCTGGACCCGCGGCGAGTACATCGCCTACAGCCTCCGCCATAATGTCCTGTTCGTGCTGGCCCCGCTGTCGATGGTGTTCCTGGTGGGCGATGGGCTGGTCCTGGCCCAGAACGCGGGGTGGTTCTCCGAAACGGTCCTGCTGATCCTGATGCCGGCGGCGTGGATCGGCGTGTTCGCCTTCTCGCCGGCGCTGATCGTCCGCCTGTGGCGCACGCGTTCGCTGCCGCCGGGCCCGCTGCGGGACCAGCTCGAGGCCGCCTGCCGACGCCTGGGCCTTCGCTACCGCGACATCCTTCTCTGGCAGACCGGCGGGGTGCTTGCCAACGCCGGGGTGATGGGGCTGGCCGGTCCGCTGCGGTACATCCTCGTCTCCGACGCCCTCCTGGAGTGCCTGCCCACCGAACAGGTCGAGGCCGTCTTCGCCCATGAGGCCGCCCACATCGTCTTCCGCCACATCCCCTATTCCCTGCTGTTCGGGCTGTGTGCGACGACCGGGGCCGTGGGACTGTCCGTCCTGGCCGGGTGGGCTCTGGGCGAGGACTCGCCGCTGGTCGAGGTGGCGGCCCTGGCGGCGCTGGCGGGGCTGTTCTTCGCGGGGTTCGGGTACATCAGCCGGCGGTTCGAGCGGCAGGCCGACGTGTTCGGCGCCTGGGCCGTCGGGTCGGCGAGGCCCGGGGACGCCGACGAACGGGCCGTCACCACGCAAGGCGCCGCCATCTTCGCCCGAGCCCTCGAACGAGTCGGCGAACTCAACGGCACCGCGCCGTATCAATACAACTGGCGGCACGGCTCCATCGCCAGCCGCGTCGGATACATCATCTGGCTGGGCAGCACCGGCGGCACCCGCCGCCCGATCGACCGGACCGTGCGCGGCATCAAGGCGGCCTTGTGGCTGGCCTGCGGCGCCGGCGCCCTTGTGGCGGCGTGGATGCTGTGGCCGGTGTAGATCGGCTTGAGCCGCCAAATCCGAAACCCGGAACTCGAAATCCGAAACAATGACCCAAACAGACAAATACAAATGTTCAAAACCAAGAACATCTTCGATGGCCGAGTGTTTGTTTCGGGTATTTGAATTTGCCGTTTTGGATTTGTTTCGGATTTCGTGCTTCGAATTTCGGATTTTTCTCCCCGGAGGACGGGCATGCCACAAAGACCTGTAGCGATCATCACCGGGGCCTCCTCCGGCATCGGCCGGGCGACGGCGTTGGCGTACGCCCGAAAGGGGTACGCGGTGGTTTTGGCGGCCCGGCGGGCGGGGGCGCTGGCGGAGGTGGCCGCCGCGTGCGGGCTGGCCGGCGGGACGGGCCTGCCCGTGCCCACCGACGTGACCGACGCGGCCCAGGTCAACGCCCTCGTCGCCCGTGCCGTGGAGGCGTTCGGCCGGGTGGACGTCATGGTCAACAACGCCGGCTTCGGCGTGCACGCCCTCGTTCACCAGATCTCCGACGAGCAGATGCGGCGGGCGATGGCGGTGAATTTCTACGGCGTGCTGTACGGCTGCCGGGCGGTCGTGCCGGTGATGCAGGCGGCGAGGCGGGGGCACATCTTCAACGTCTCCTCCGTCATCGGCAAGCGGGGCTCGCCCTACAACGGGGCCTACTGCGCCGCCAAGTTCGCCGTCAGCGGGCTCACCGAGAGCCTCCGCGTCGAGATGATCGATTGGCACATCCGCGTGACGCTCGTCTGCCCGGGCATGACGGCCACCGAGTTCTTCGACCACGTCGACGGGGGCGACCGCACGCACGAGTCCAGCTTCCGCGGCGTTCGCGGACGGATGAGCCCGGACGTCGTCGCCCGGCGGATCGTCGCCGTCACCGGGCGAAAAACACCCGAACTGGTCTTCTCCCGCGGCGGGCGATTCCTGATCTACATCGCCACCCGCTGGCCCCGCCTGGCCGACAAACTCATGAAGTTCTACTACGACGACCTGAAGCGGATCGACGAAGGGGCGGGCAATTCGCCCGCCGGGCGGATATAATTGCAGTGACAGGCCGCTCTTGACGGCCCCCATTGGGAAGGATACGGCTATGTGGATCAGACAAATCACGGCGATAACATTCCTGGCCGCGGCGGCGGGCGGCTGCTTGAACGTCAATGTTCCCCAGATTCCCGACGTCAACATCGGGAACAATTCCTCCGCTAATGTCGGCACATATGTTCCGCCGTCGGGGTCCGTTCCCGAAGGCCCGCTGCCCCCGGCCCCGGCGGCCGGGGCGCCCGTCGGGCTCTACGCGCCGGACCTGCTGGCGTATCCTGACACGGACGTAGCCGTGACGGTCGTCGTCGCCGCCCAGGTCGACCCGCGGTGGGCCCAAGGGGCTACCGTGACGTTCTACCTCGGCGAGAAGCCCGTGGCCTCCGGGGCCTTCAATGAAGACGGCGTCGCCGCCGCCACCTGGCGAACCCACAGGCCGGGAGAGTACCAGCTTTCCGCGCGGGTTACCGCGGTGGCCCGTCGCGACCAGGACCCGCTCCTTCGGGCGGCCCCGGCGACGATGCTGGCGTGCGTTCGCCCGAAGGACGCCCAACTGGTCGTGATCGACCTGGACAGCCTCACCCCGCAGGCCCCGACGGTCGTGGGGCGGCTGGCGGGGCGGTATACGATCGTCTACGCCGCGACGCGTTCGGCCCTGAGCGGCGGGGCGGCGAAGGACTGGCTGCGAAACCAGGGCTATCCGCCCGGCCCGCTCCTGGTCGCCGGCGTCAAGGAATTCGCCCCCGGAGGCGGCGTCTTCAAGACCGCCCGGGTCAAAGACCTCACGAGGCTTTACTCCAACATCCGCGCCGGCGTCACCGACAAACTCTCCGACGCCGAGGAATACGCCCAGCGTGGCTCGGGCGCCATCCTGTTCCCCCGCTACAAGGCCGACGCCAAGGGCATGCGGAAGTTCGCCAAGGAGCTCGAGAAGCTCAAGGCCCGCAACCGCGTCGAGGTCGTCTCGACCTGGGAGCAGGTCGAGCAGATTCTCACCGGGCGGGCGTCCTACCCCGCCGAAGCCCACGCCGCCTGGCTGCGCCAGGAAGCCTTCCGCATGGACGGCAAGAGGGACTGAGAAGAAGTCTGAGTGCAGTCGCCTTGTTACCCTCGAAAAACGCGGTGCTTGCACCGCGCGTTCCCTCCCGCGCCCGGTTCCTCGGGAATCCCGTACGCCTCTCCCCTAGAACCTCAGTTCACGCCAGTTTCCGCAGGATGTTCTGCGCCAACGCCTGGTCTTCTTCGTCGCAGGAATAACCGAAACACGCCTTGGGCGAGAGGTTCACGCCGATCCGCCCGGCCTTGCCGGAGAAGCGGACGCGGGCGGCGGTCACCTGCTCGGCGTATTCGGCCATGAAGTCGCGCCCGTGGTCGCTGTCGAGGAACTTGGGCACGTACGGACCGGCCATGTAGGAGTTGTGCGCGTAGTCGCTGATCCGCACGCTCTGCAGGCAGAACCGCTCGGTGACCTTGGCGAGTTTCTCGACCATGTCGGCCACGTCGCGTTCGATGGCCTCGACGACGGTGGGCAGGGCCAGTTGTCCGGCCAGGAACAACCCCACCTGCTCGATGCCCGCGGCCGTGCCGGCGTAGACCTCCAGGATCTCCGCGGAGGGCTTGACGGAGAACGGGTAGAGCGTCACTCGCTCGACGGCGGAGGCCGTGATCTCGCCCGTCGCGGCGTCCAGTTGGGGCAGGGACTGGCGGGTTTTTCGGACGACGGTGCCGAAGACGGCCTGGGGGGTGGCGGTGACGTTGAGGACGCCGAACTCGGCCTCTTCGGGCAGGCCGAATTCCTTCATCGCCTGGGCGACCTGGGCGGCGGGGGGGCAGCCACGGACGGTTGCGATATTGAGTTTGTACGACGCCATGATCGACTCCTGTGGGCCCGGGGCCCTGTGCCCGCCGGCGGCAAGAGGAGCATCATACGCTCGCCCGGGCGGGAATCAAGGTTTCCCTGCCCTCCGGCAGGGCAATCGCATTCTCTAGGACGGCGTAAATTTTCTTGATGTTCGGCGCATGTTCGGGTTGCGCCCGGGTGACGCGATGGGTATCGTGCATTTCCTGGAAGCCTGCTGTGGCCACGCAGGGAAGATTTCGTAACATGGA
>JAPLNA010000313.1 GCA_026693065.1 Planctomycetota bacterium | reverse complement strand
TCGCCCTGAACCTGCTCAAGGCCGACACGCAGTGGAAGAAGGCCAGCATCAAGGCCCGTCGCAAGATCGCCGGCTGGGAACACGACTATCTGCTGCACCTACTTACGCTCGAATTGTGAGAATGCGATTGCCCTGCTCCGCCTGTTCTTGTATCTAATCCGTTATCTGTTTCCCAATCCCTTTTCTTCTCCCATCCCCCAGAATCCCCTAATCCCCTTCTCCCCGCCGCGTCCGCCACGTGCTTGCGTACGACCACCGGCCCGCGGTTCCTTTGAGCGAGGGCTTGAACGCGGGAGGGTTAGGGGGGAAGATGGGGGGATGCAGGCGTTCCGATTGATCCTGGCTTCGTCGAGCCCTCGCCGGCGGGAGTTGCTGGCCCAGGCGGGACTGGAGTTCGAGGTGGCGGCCCCGCCGCTGGCGGAGCCGGCGACGGGGCTGGAGGGGCTTTCCCCCGCCGCCCAGGCGGAGGCGTTGGCGTATTTCAAGGCCCGGGCGGTGGGCCCGCGCGAGGACGCGTACGTTCTCGGGGCCGACACGATCGTCGCCGCCGGCCAGGCCGTGCTGGGCAAGCCCGCCGACGCGGCCGAGGCCCGGGCGATGCTCTCGGCGCTGGCGGGCACGCGGCACGCGGTGATCACGGGGGTGGCGTTGCTGGGCCCGGGCGGGCGAAGGCGGATCGCGTCGGCGACGACCTTCGTCGTCATGCGGGCCATCACCAGCCGGGATGTGGACGCCTACGTCGCCAGCGGGGAGTGGGAAGGCAAGGCCGGGGGGTACGCCATCCAGGAAACCGCCGACCGGTTCGTCGAGCGGGTGGAGGGCAGTTTCGCCAACGTGGTGGGGCTGCCGGTGGACCTGGTGGTGCGGATGATCGAGGAACTCCGGGGGGAGGAAAGATAGTCAAGCATGTCGATACGATCATGGACAATCGCGGGGGTTTGTTTTCTGGCCGCCGCGGGCGGCTGCGACCGGGGCGAGCCGGGCCCGGCCGTGACGATCCGGGGCACGACCTGGCAGGTCGAACTGGCGATGACGAGCGACGAACGATACCAGGGGCTCAGTAACCGCCGCTCGATGCCCGACGGGCGGGGCATGCTGTTCCTCTACCCGTCGGCGGACGTGCGGGCGTACTGTATGCGACGGTGCCTGATCGATCTGGACATTGCGTTCATCGGCCCGGACCTTCGGGTGGTCAAGATGTACACGATGAAGGTCGAGCCGGGCGGGGCGGCCGCGGTGACGTATTCCTCGGAGAGCCCCGCCCAGTACGTTCTGGAGACGGAGGCCGGGGCCTTGGAGCGGGCGGGGGTCCGGGCCGGAGACGTGGTGAGCTTCTCGGCCGCCGTGCCGGAGGCTGCTAAAGCCCGGCCGGGCATGTGACGATGTCCTCCCCAGAGGCTGCCCTCGTTTGGCCCGTTGGGGCAAGAGGCGCCGCCGATGGACAGGACCGCCACGTGCTCGAAACCGCCGTGAGGAAAGCCCGCTTGGCCTGGGTGTCGCAAGACCCCATCCCCGCGCCCCTGCTGCAGGCCGTCGAAAACGCCTGGGACGTCGTCGTGCCCGATCCGGCCGCCCCGCTGGCCGGTCAGTTGGCCGGGGCGGCGGTGGCGTTGGTCTGCCCGGACGGGTGGGGGGACGACCCGGTGCGGATGGGGGCGGTTCTGACGGCCCTGGAGGCCTCCAACGCCGTGGGGGTGTTCCTGATGGACGCCGGCGCGCACGTGGGGCGGCAGATTCTGCGGATTCGCGGGGGGCAGTTCGTCTGCCTCGACGCCGCCGCCGACCCGGGCGAGATCCGGGCGGAACTGGCCGCCGCGGCCGCCCTTCAGCCCACCATCCGCCGGCTGCGACAGCAACTGGCCGCCCTCGAAAAAACCGGCGGACACGAACACCCGAGCCTCGAGGAACTCGACGAGCAGATTCGCCTGGCCGCCAAGCTCCAGCAGGACTTCCTGCCGGGGCGGCTGCCGGAGGTCGGGCCCGTGCGGTTCGGGGCGTTGTACCGCCCGTATCGCTGGGTCAGCGGGGACATTTACGACGTGGCCCGGCTGGACGAGCTGCACGTGGGGCTCTACGTCGTCGACGCCGTCGGGCACGGGCTTCCGGCGGCGCTGCTGACCATGTTTATCAAGAAGGCGCTCCAGACCAAGCGGATCATCGACCATTCCTACGAGATCGTTCCGCCCCACCTGGCCCTGGAGGAGCTCAACGCCGACATCTGCGAGCAGGACCTGCCCAGTTGCCAGTTCTGTTCGGCCGTCTACGCCGTCGTGAACACGCGGACGCTGGAGTTGACGTACTGCCGGGCGGGGCATCCGGTCCCGGTGGTTTTCCACGCCGACGGCACGTGGGACTGCCTGGACGCCCCGGGGGCGTTGCTGGGCGTGGCGCCCCACCAGGAGTTTTCCTCCTCCCGCTACCAACTAACCCCCGGCGACCGCGTGGTGCTGTATACCGACGGGGCGGAAGACTCGCTCCGCCCGGGCGGGACGTCGGGGGAACCGGAGAGCTTCGCCCGCCTGATCGAGCCCTGGGCCGCCCTGCCCCGAGAGCAGATGCTCCTCCAACTGGTCGACCTCTTCGAGAGCCGCAGCCGTGCCGGCGCCGTCCGCGACGACGTCACCCTCGTCCTGCTCGACGTGGAAAAGTGATCCACGCCAAGTTTGGGCAAAGACCGACCGCTCGAAAGCGATAAACGTCCCTCTTGCCCCACCCTTTGCCACGGCATATCCCGGTCGTTCCGTGCCGGATACCGCGGGGGGCCCGCCCCCCGTGCCCCCCGGGGTTTTTCGCCTCATCGCCTGCCGGCAGGCCCGAGGGCGTAAAACCCCCGGGGGTGGCGGGGGGCGGGCCCCCCGCGTGCCTCCACGGGGCGGCAGGTGACGAGGGGGATGCCCCAGACCTTCGCTGGCGATTCCCCAGGGCACTGTCGAGAGGAGTTCATGAAACTGGGCATGACTCAGAAGAGTCGGGCCTTGACATCCGGGGCCCCTTGGGGCACACTCGGGCGACTGTGCCTAAAGTCCCGCGACAAACTCAACCTCTCTACGTCCTGGCGATGCTGCTGGCCTGGCTGGTGCCCGGCGCCGGGCACGTCTATACCGGGCGCATGGCCCGCGGCATCATTATCTTCCTGGTCATCGGGGCGACGTTCTGGGCGGGGGTGGCCATGGGCGGCGTCAAGACCGTCGACCACCAGGCCGAGCGGTACTGGTTCTACGCCCAGATGGTCACCGGCGTACACGGGCTGGCCGGCTGGCAGCGGCAGCGATACGCCCAGGCCGCCATCGACAAAGACCCCATGAAGTACGCCAACCCGGCCTCTCCGGACAACCTCGCGTTGGTGGCCCCGGTGGACACGGTCGCCAGGGCGTATTCGGGCGTGGCCGGGCTTCTCAACCTCCTGTGCATCTTCGACGCGACGATCCTGGCCCTGATGGGCTCCTCCGGCGAGCCGCCCAGGGGCTCACGCGACGAGGACTCCGACGAGGAGGACGCCGCGTGATCCTGGCCGCCCTGTTCTTCAATCCCGTCTCGATCCCCTCCTGGCTGTGCCTGTGGCTGATCGTGCCCCTGTGCGTCGCGGTGGCCGTCGTGTACAAGACCGTCCGCGTCCGCCACCTGAGCCAACTGCCCCTCCAGATCCTGTTGCTGCTGGTCTACATGTTCGTCGGCCTGACCGCCCTGGGCGCGGGGCTGTGGGGCATGTGGGAATGGCTTCACTAACCGGCGATCCGGCCGGCCGCCCCCTGGTCTCTTCCTCCTGTTTCCTGTAACCTCCCCGCCCGCGGGCCTACAATGATTACGGATGAATTTCAGGCTGATGCCCAGCCTGGTTCGTATAAGTATCCGGGAGGTGACGTATGACCCGGCGACGTATTTTGCTCGAGATGGAGGTCCAGCGGGACCTGTTCGCTCCTGGCGGAAGCTGCTATAGGAAAGAGTCTTCCATTGTCGCCCAGAACATCTACCACCTGGTGCGATGGGCGATGGACGACGGCATTCCCGTGATCAGCACGCTGCTTCGCGTGCCATTCGGGCGTCACGGCCCGTTGGCGGGCGTGCCGCACTGTGTCGACGGAACCGAAGGCGAGCATAAGCTCGTGAAGACCCTCCTGCCCGGGCGGATCAACCTCGGGCTGCGGAACTCCACCGACCTGCCCCCGCGGCTGCTCTCCAAGTATCGCCAGGTCATCTTCGAAAAGCGGCACACCGACATTTTCGCCCACTCCCGCATCGAACGGCTGATTACCGAGCAGATCCGCCACGGGGTGTTCGTGATCTGCGGGGCCGGGCTGGCCCAGGGAATCTTCCAGGCCGCCATCGGGCTGAGAAGCCGAGGCTTCTACGTCATCTGCCCCACCGACGCCATCCTGCGCCTGGGGCACCCGCGCGAGGCCGAGGCCATCAGCAAGATGGCCGCCAAGGGCGTGGTCTTCGTTCCCACCGCCCGGATCCTCGCGACGGGCCACGCCCACCGCATCGTGCCCATCCGCCCCCACGCGCCCATCCGCAGCACGGCCTGAACGGCCGGCGGCGAGGGGAAAGCAACGACAGACAGGACCGGGCGGCGCGGCGGACGGGGGTACGGGAGAAAGGGATTATTTCCACCTGATCCTTCGCTTCACCCGCGATCCACGAAAATGGGACGGCGATTTTCAGAGCAGTTCCTCACGAGCCTTCGGCTCACCCGCGAACCATGAAAACCTTCTGGGTGCCATGCTTCTACGCGCAGCGGAGAAGCATGCTAGAGGACGTCCATCGCGCGAGCATGCTTCTGGCAAACAGCCGCCAGAAGCATGGCACCCGGAAGCCCAGTGCCCAGGTCGTAGGCGTCAGATCTTCTTCTTTCAGAGCAGGGGATTATGGGAGGCGCTATCCGCGTGCGAACGCATGAGTCCTTGCCCGAGAGCCGGATGCGGGAAATCCGCCCGTCCGGTTCGATGAGCGGGACGTGGAGACGGAGCCATGGATTGGACTGAGGCACCGACAATCAGACGAAAGTCGCCGGCCAACGGCTACTCCCC
>JAPLNA010000312.1 GCA_026693065.1 Planctomycetota bacterium | reverse complement strand
GACCGGCGCGGGCAAGGGGCTGTCCGACTTTGAAACCTGGGTCACCAGCGGATATATCCGCGTGGATGAAGCGACGCAGTCGGACCTCAGTAAGTTCCAAGTGGTGAACAACACGTTGTCACTGTTGTCGACCCCGGCCTGGCCGGGTTACCTCGCCGGCGACCTCAACAAGGACGGCGAGGTCGGCCCGGAAGACTTCGGCATCCTGAAGGACAACTTCGGCCTGGACAGTCTGCCCTTCGGCAACCATGAGAGCTGGACCTTGGGCGACGCCAACGACGACGGCGAGATCGGCCCGGAAGACTTCGGCATGCTGAAGGACAACTTCGGCCTCGACGGCGGGCCGACGGGGACGTATCCCCTGACGAATGCCCCCGAACCGGCCACGCTGTCCCTGCTGGCTCTGGGCGGGCTCCTGGCGGCTCGCAAGAACCGCCGCCGGCAATGACGCGGATTGACTGACTCCAGACGGGTTCACCAAGACCCCGCCTGGCTGAAAACCGGCAGGACCATGGCGACCTCTCCTACGCCATGGTCCTGCCGTTTCCGGGTTCAGGTTGCGCTCGCCAGGGCGACGTCGCGCCGCCGACAGGTCTGAACAAGCAGGATAGAGACATCGTACCCGGCGGCCCACTCCGCGTCGTATCGAAATGCCGAAACGGGTATCGCCAACAGAACCTGTACCGGGTAGTATCGCCAACGGCAATGGCGGACCTCCCGGATCGTCAGACGAGGAGCAGATCGTGGACATGAGCAAGAACGACAAGGGCTCGAGCCCCGAAGGATACAAGCACGCTTTCGCCCTGAAGAGCATCCGGTCCCTGCAGTTCCACAGGATGGGCAACACCGTGAACAGCCACGGGCATCTCGTCGAGGTCCGGGCGTTCAACGCCACCGAGGCGGCGAAATGACCTACGACTCCCGCCCAACGCCGTCGAGAAGACATCGAGAGGGCAGTCCCCTTTCCGCCGCGGCGGCGGAGTCCGGCCCGGCGGGCGATTCGGCGGGGCCGCTGGTCTTCTCCTGTTCGGCCGACAACGACCTGTTTCGGGTTGTATCCGAGAACGGGATTGCCGCGAAGCGTTTGGGCACACCCCAGGCTGCCATAGAGTCCGCCGGCGAAGGTGACGGCGTGCTCCTGCTGGCCGACGGGTATCCCGAGAAGACCACGCCGCTGGAGGCCTCGCTGTTCCAGCAGGCGGCCGGAAAGAAGTTGCGAATATACCTGGAGTATCCCTCTTTCCTGCCCGGCCTGGCGGTCGGGGCGCCGAGGGGGACGCACTGGGAGCGAGCGGTGATCGCGTCCGACGCCTTTGCTCCCGCCCTGGCCCGACTCCGCATCCTGGCGATTCATGGGTGTCGGTTCGTGCCGCTGGAAGCCCCGAGCCCGCACATCGTCATCGGGCGCGTGGCGGGGTTCGACACGGCGGTGTACGGCCTGGCGAAGGAATCGTTCCCGATCCTGTTCGACCTGAGCGGGCGCGAGGGGGCCGGCGACGTGCTGGTCGCCGCCACCAAGCTCAGCCACTTCGTCACCGGCCGCTACGCGCCCACCGATGCGTGGCGGAGCATCTGGGCCTATGTTCTCGACTGGCTTCAGCCGGGCCGGGAGCCCCCGGCGTTGAAATGGACGACCACAGTACGCCCACGGTTCGGCGCCGGGGAATCGCTGCCGGCGGACGTCGAAGCGAAAGCCCTCCGGCGGGGGATCGACTGGTACTTCCATTCGGGCATGGTGCTCCATGCCGCGATGATGGCGACGTACGACCGGCCGGCCAACGGCCCTGAGCCGGCGTCGGCCAATCCGGATCCCCACCAGGACTGGCCCTACGGCCATCGGGTCGCGCCGATGCCGGACTTGAGCACGCCGGCGGGCGACGGCTCGTTGGGAGTGATGGAGGGGTTCGACGCCAGGATCTTCCACGACGGCGCCCAGCCGGTGCGTTGGTGGAATCGCAACGACTGCAATGGCGAAATCGCCGGGGCAATGGCCGCCGCGGGGGTGGTGCTGCAAGACCCGGCGTACCGCAAGGCGGCCGGCAACGTCGGCGACTGGCTCTACTTCGGGTCGAGGATGTCGCTGGGAGACCACGCCGATCCGAACCATCCCGCCTATGGACTGATCGGGTGGAACGACGTTCCCGAATACTGCGGGCCCGGCTCGATGGACGGCTACGCGGTCTATTACGGCGACGACAACGCGCGGTCCATGATGGGCATGATGCTCGCCGCGGCGGCGATGAAGACCGACCGCTACGACGAACGGTTGTTGACGTGCCTGCTGGCCAATCTGCGGATCAGCGGGCAACTCGGCTTCCAGCCGGATCGCCTTGACCAGGGGCCGTTGGAAAAGGCCGGCTGGCAGAGCCACTTCCATGGCAAGAACACCAGTTACTCGCCGCACATGCAGGCCACCATGTGGGCCTGCTATCTCTGGGCCTATCGGCAGACGGGATTCGAGTTGTTTCGGCAACGGGCGAAGACCGCGATGGGGATGACCATGGCCGCCTATCCTGACCGCTGGGTCTGGATGAATGGCATCCAGCAGGAGCGGGCGAAGATGCTGCTGGCGGTGGCCTGGCTCGTGCGGGTGGAGGACACCCCGGAGCACCGAGCGTGGGGCCGGCGAATCGCCGACGACCTCCTGGCCGCCCAGGATCCCTGCGGCGCCATCGGGGAGCGAATCGGCCTGCCGGGGCAGGGCGGCTGTCCGCCGCCGGCGTCGAATGAGGCCTACGGCACGGCCGAAGCCCCGCTGATCCAGTCCAACGCCGACACGGCCAGCGATCTGCTCTACACCTCCAACTTCGCTTTCCTCGCCCTGCACGAGGCGGCCGCCGCCACGGGAGACCCGTTCTACCAGGCCGCCGAAGACACACTCGCCGCCTTCCTCTGCCGCATCCAGATCCGCAGCGAGAGCCATCCCGAACTGGACGGCGGCTGGTTCCGCGCCTTCGACTTCACGCGGTGGGAATACTGGGCCTCCAGCACCGACGCCGGCTGGGGCGCCTGGTCCATCGAGAGCGGCTGGACCCAGAGCTGGATCACCTCCGTGCTGGCCCTGCGGCAGATGCGGACCTCGCTATGGGACTTCACCGCGGGCAGTCATGTGGCCCGCCACTTCGCCCGGCAGCGGCCGATCCTGATCCCCGACGCCGCCCTGTAGCCCTCAGCATCGAGTGGAAGGGGGCGGTTCCGGATACCAGGCCTTCAGGAATTGCCCTTCCGTGCCGGCGTACTCGGCTTCGGCGAGGTACTCGTGCCCGCCGCCCTGGCCCTGCGTGCCCCAGCAGTAGTTGATGATCAAGCGGCCTTGGAATTCGCAGAAGTCGATGTCGGAGTTGTTGCTGTCGCCGTTGGCGGCGATCTCGGCTCGTTCCGCGTCCGTCAGGAACGGATTCAAGACGAGCTTGTCCTCCGGCGAGGCGGCCATCACCGGGTTGAGGGGACAGGCCTCCCACGTCTTGAGGTCGCGAGACCGCTCCAGCAGCAGGACGTACCCGGCGGGATAGCCCCCCACGGTCGAGAACAGGTAGAACCACCCCTCGGACCATCGCAGGAGGTGCGGGGACTTCGTTCCGCCGTCGAAGCCCACGCGGCAATCGGGGGCGGTCAGGGCCCACCGGACGCCGTCCCCGGATTCCAGGAACCGCCCCGCGAAGAAACTGCCGTTCATCGATTCCTTGGCGGAGGTGTGTACCTCTATGGACATCACGTATCGCCCGTCCGCCCTGCACACCGACGTGTTGCAGAGGCCGTAGTCCTTGTCCTGGAAGGCCACCTCCTCGTGCCAGTGGATCAGGTCCTTGGACGTGAACAGGGTCAACGTGTACCCGTGCCAGCCGAGGTCTTCCCGGGTGGCGATCACGTACACGGTGTCGTCCCGGACGAACGCGCAGGGAAACCGATGGCTCGGGCCGAACCGGGAAACTTCCTTGTGCGCGTCGCGGTCCATGACCCGCAAGACGCTGCCGTTGCGGAACCACTCGAGACGGTACACCTTGCCATGCAACACGAAAGGCGTCGACTCGCACAGATCCAGACCCAGCGTGCCCGTCTTCACAATGATCGGGCGCCGCGGCCTCGCGGGAGCCAATTCAGGGGCGGAGGTCATCTCGGCATTCTCCTGTGGGGGCCGTCGTCGGCCCATGTGGTGATTCTATCTGGCCGGGTCACTTCGACAAGACAATTCCCCGGCCCGGGGTACGGCGGGAATTCGCTTGTCTGGGCCCTGTAGCGGCGTACAATCGCCGGCGCCGTTGGCCATGGTCGTCCAGCACAGAAAGGTCGTCCAGACAGTGAAACTCACCCTCGTTCAGGCCGGGGAACCTTTGGCGCGGATCATCATTCCGGCCGGGCCGGCGCAGGCCGAGCGGCACGCGGCGGAGGAACTGCAGAAGTACCTCTTCCAGATGAGCGGGGCGAAACTGCCCATCGGAACCGCCGCCGTCGAGGGAAAGACCAACATCTACCTGGGCGCCGCGGCGCCCACGGAAGGCCTGGACCTTTCGGAAGCCGCCCTGGGTTTCGACGGCTACGTGGTCAGAACGAGCGGGCGGGACATCATCCTGGCCGGCGCGAAACCGTATTCCTGCCTCTATGCGGTGTATCAACTGATCGAGCGGCATCTGGGCTGCGGCTTCTTCGAGGACGGCGACCAGGTGCCCAAGGCCGCAACGGTACAGGTCGGCGAGATCGACGACGTGTGCAAGCCGCGATTCTCCTGGCGCGTCTACGTCACCGTCATGGAATACGCCTACAGCGGGATGCGCTGGTGGGACTGGGACCAGTTCAAGGCGTGGGTCGACTGGATGGTGAAGAAGCGTTTCAATCTGTGGTATCCCTGCCGCCTGCACTCGTACACCGGCATAGGGGCGCTCGCCGCGGCGAAGCTGGGCGTGCCCATTTCCCTGACCGAGTATCAGCGGCAGCGGCAGGAACTGATGCGCCGGGTCTTCGCGTACGCCCGAGAACGGGGCATCCGCACCATCCACGACGTCAGCGACATCTACAACCAGTCCAACCAGAAGCTGCCGGGCACCTATTCCTTCCCGGACCGGCTGCAGATGGAAGAGTTCGTCCGCCGGTACAAGGAGCAGACCGGCCAGACCGTTCCGGTGCTCTCCTATGAGTGGTGCGGCACGACGCTGCCGGTGCTGGACCCCCGCTCGCCGGTTACCCGGAAGTTCGTCGCCGCCGCGGTGCAGGCCTACGCCGAAGCCTTGGACACGGATCACCTGTATCTCCTCTCCCTGCCCAGCGAGGGAGGATGGGAGAGCGACGACCCGGAGGAGATGAACCGGGTTACCTACTCCATGCTCATGGACCTTGTCAGCGCCGTGCGGGCCGGCGACCCGCAGGCCGAGATCTTCACGCAGCCGCCCTTCCGGTACAACCGCACCTTCGAAGCCCAGAAACGGGCGGTGCAGGACGCCAGGCTGCCGGTCCTGAGCATTGGCCTGGAGCCCTTCCAGGTGTTCGACTATTACTGGGGACTGCCGTGGTTGACGGGACTGACCCTTACCTGCGGCAAGCACACCAACCCGCACGGCGACTTGGCCGCGGCGGTGCACAGCGCCCGCAACGTGGCCGCCGACCCGCAGGCCGCCAACTGCCGGGGGTTCACCGTCGCCTCCGAAGTGAACCACCGCATGCTGATCCTCAACGAGTTGTTCGCCGAGCTGTCCTGGGATCCGGCGGTGGTAGAGGTCGAGAGTTTTCTGCGACGCTGGAACGCGCGGCGGTACGGCCCGGAGGCGGCCCCGGCGCTGTGGGAGGCGACCCGGGCGGTGGCCGGATCCCTGTATTCCCACCCCAACATGGATGCCACCAATCACCCGCTCTTCCGCGACTTCCATGGCGGATATCTGGTCGGTCTGACGCCTACCTCGGTGAGGCGCACCCTGAGTTATCTGCCGGCCATGCGATTGGCGCTGGAAACCATGGTCTCGGCATCGGAGCCACTGGCCCAGAGCCCCCTGTTTCGCTTCGACCTGGTGGACCTGGGCCGGACCTATCTGGGCGCCCTGTTTAACGATCGGCTGGCCAAGGCCCGCAAGGCGCTCCAATCCGGGGACCGCGCCTCGTTCGAACCGGCCGCCGCCGGCGTCGAAGAGATCATGCACTTCATGGCCCGCTTCTGCAGCGCCGACCCGGGGTTCCGTCTGGCCACCCACGACGAGTGGGCCCGCCGGTGGCCCCAGGTCTTGCCCGGGTACGCCAACGAAGAGTCGAACTGGATCACCTTCACGGCCCTGATCTCGCGGGAGACCTGGATGCTGCTGCTGGACTATGCGGCCGAAGACTTCGCCGAGATGATCGAGCACTACTACTGGCCGCGGGTCAAGCTGTACCTGCAGCAGATACGGGAGCGGCTCGAAGCCGGGCAAGGCATCTCGGGCCGGCTGGTTTATCGGAATACGGAGACGGAACTTCTCTTCCGGGTCGGCGACTACGCTCCGCCCGGAGGGAAGCTGCCCTGGTCGCCCTACGGGGCCACCTGTGAGCCGGAACTGACGGTAGGGGATCTCGACGTGGTGCGAGAGATCCTGGATGCCGGATCGGTAAGCGGCCGTTTCGACTTCTACGAAGGTCCCGTGGCCGAACTGGGACGCGAATTGCTCGATCGCTTTCCGATCCCCGATGACCTGGAGCAGACCCTGGCCGAACCCGAGCCCACGACGGCCCTCGAGCGGGACGTGTTCTCCGCCGCCAAGCCCGGCGACCGAGTCCCCGGGCTGCGCATCCCCGGCGAGGTGGAGAAGATCGTGATTCCCCCGGAGGCCCGGTACCTGGTCGAGGTCAAAGAGATCGGCCGCGAGTACAATCTCCTGCGCGGCGACGTCACCCGGTACACGGTAAAGGTGAGCGACTTCGTCGAATTGACCCGCCTGCCCGACGAGCGGGCCGAGATCGGCGGCCAGATGGTCGCCGTGTTCCAGTTCGCCATTCAGGGCCGCCCTTACAGGCTACGCTTCGACCCAGGCTCGGAGGCCGCCTGCGCCGGGCTCTACATAGACCCAACGTAAGCGTCCTTGCCATGTCCGCCCTTGGAAGGCCGGCCGGCACGGGTGCGAGGAAAAACCGATGGAACTTTGGATTACCGACAAGAATCGTCTCGGCCAGCCGCAGGGAACGGTCCATGAATACGCCTTCGAGGTGGCGATGGACGGCTCGTTCGCGATGGCGTTGTGGGGCATCTGGATCAAGCCGCCCGGCGAGGTGGCGGTGGCCCTGAACGACCAGCCGGTGTCCCGCGGCGTTCCGGCGCAGGACGACCCGCGGCATTGGCGGCTGGGCACGCTGACGCTGCCGCGCGGGCGGCACAAGCTCACCGTGACGACCGGCGAACCGTTCCTGGGCGCGCTGCTCTCCGATGACACCGGGATCGTCGCCAGCGGAAAAGCGATCCTGCTGTGGGACAACCGCCAGCTCGAAGGGGTGTTCGACCGCCGCAACCGCCGCAGCACCGACTCCGAACGAAAACGCCTGGTCCGTCACGGGTTTGTCTTTGAACGGGAGTTTGACGCCGAAAAATGCAACGTGCCCGCGGGCGTGCCGCTGGGCGGGATCGGCGCGGGCAAGGTCGAACTGACGGCCAAGGGGCTCTTTACGGCCGCTACCACCAACAACAATCAGGACTGCCCGATCTACCGCCTCCCGGGCAGCTATTTCGCGATCCAGGCCCAAGCCGCCGGTGAACAGGGGCGCGTCACGCGGCTGCTTCAGACCGAGAGCGTCGACCAGTTCTTCCGCCCCGTCCACGCGATCGAGGCGTCGCTGCGTTTCCCCGAGGCGAACCTGGTCTACCGCGATCCGTTCCTGCCCGTCGAGGCCGCCCTGCACGCGTTCTCGCCGCACGTGCCGCACGACGTGGCCAGCTCCAGCCTGCCCTGTGCGTTCTTCCGATTCACCCTGCGCAACCCGTCGGACCGGACGCAGACGATCCGCCTGCTGTTCTCGTGGGAGAACATCGTCAACGTGGGCGGATCGATGACTCGCCCCAACGAGAATGCCGACGAGCTGCTCCCGCTGGTTCACCACACGTGGAATCACTCCTTCCCGTGGTCGTGCCGAAAGACGAATTTCCAAGAGCCCGCCGCGGGCGAAGGCGCCGGGGTGCAACTGGCCGCCCGCGACGACCAGCGGAATCCTTCCAGCTTCGGGCGGCACATGATCTGGACGCCCTCCGCGGCCCGTGTGATTCCCGACCGCGATATCGAGGCCGACGAGTTGGCTTTCGTCAAATGGTTCGAGGCCGGCGCGACCGGTGATTTCGCCCCCACGGGCCGAGGGGTCTTCCGCGCCGGCGCGCTCCTTGTCGAACGAACCCTCGCCCCCGGCGCCGCCGACACGGTGGACTTCGTGCTG
>JAPLNA010000311.1 GCA_026693065.1 Planctomycetota bacterium | reverse complement strand
GTCGAACTGCGCCACATACGCCGGACGGTCCACCGTGTACTCCACGATCGCCCCGATGCCCAGCGCCCCGGCCAGCCCCGTCAGCACGATCAGCAGCGTCGCCAGGCGGGCGCGGTTGGCGCACAGTTGCATGGTGAGCATGCCGGTCGTCAGCAGCGAGACCGTGTCCAGCCACCCGTCGAGGGCCGTCCGCTTGTCCGGGGCCTGCCACGCCCCCGCCAGCGACACCGCCGCGAACGCCCCGGCGAGCATGATCCCCGGCATTCCCCGCACGGCCAGCCGCCCCTGGAGCGCCCCCCCCGCCAGCCACAACCCCGCCGCCGCCAGAAGAACCATGGCGAACGTGGCGCGGACGAGTTCGCCGCGGTCGGCGAGGAGTTCGGGGGTGGGCCCGGCAGGGCGGCCCCCGCCGGCGCCCATCGACGCCGTTTTGATCGCCGTCAGGATCCCCTCGCCGCGGAACTCCACTTCCCCGATGCTCGTCCGGGCGGCCATGCACGCCAGCACGATCAGCATCGCCGCCGTCTCGAGGCCTCGCCCCACCCTCGCCGACGCGGGCTCCGACGCGGGCGTCATGGGCGGCGGTCTCCAAATTCCAGAATCGCCAGCACGAGCACGATCAGGACGGTCTGGGCCAGCACAAGCAGGGCCCCCACGAGCCCGACGACCTGGGGCAGAAGCGTCGCGGCGATCGCCGTCGCCGCCGTGCACAGGTAGATCGTCAGCACCGCCGTCCGCACGCTCATGCCCCGCTGGAGCAGGCGGTGCGAAAAGTGGCGGCGGTCGCCCACCATCGGGTTCCGCCGGTCGCGAATCCGCAGAATGATCACGCTGGCCATGTCGTACAGCGGCAGCGACATCAACACGATCGGCACAAGCACGCCCGTCCGCCAGTCATGCCCGGCCGCGGGAGTGTAGGTCGTCAGGCAACTCAGCACGCCCAGCAGGAAGCCCACGACCAGGCTGCCCGCGTCGCCCATGTAGGTGGAGGCGGGGTGGAAGTTGTAGGGCAGGAAGCCCGCCAGCGCCCCGGCGAGCAGGCAGATCCAGACGGCGACGAACGCCTGTCCCGTCGCCGCCGCCGCCCCCAGCAGGGCCGCACAACAGAGGATCGCCACCCCCGCCGACAGCCCGTCCATATTATCAAGAAAATTGAATGCGTTGGTGATCGTCACCAGCCACACCACCGTCAGTATGTCGCTGCCCCACGGGCCGATCGCCGTCAGCACGCGGACGTCGCACACGAACACCACGAACGCCGCCGCCGCGAACTGGGCGATGAGTTTGACGAGGGGCCCGAGCGCCCGGCGGTCGTCCCGCAGCCCGACGGCGTGGAGCAGCCCCGCCGCCGCGAGGATCCCGACGGCCAGCGGCGCCTTCCGCGCCGCCCCGGGCACGTACGCCAGCAGCCAGTCGGGGCAGGCCCCGCTCGGGTGCGCCCCCCAGTACGCCGCCACCGCCGCCGCCAGCAGGCTCGGCAACGCCACCGCCATGAAGATCGCACACCCCCCCAGCAGCGGCACGGGCGCCTTGTGCCCCTTGTGCCGACCCGGCACGTCGATCATCCCCAGCCGGTACGCCAGCGTGCGCGTGACCGGCGTGGCCAGCCCGGCCAGCATGGCCCCGACAACGAACGCCGCCACGCCCGCCCATACCATCATGCTATTTCCCCTTCCCGCCGGCCTTCGCCGGGGCCGGCGCCAACACCGCCGCCGCTCCGATCACCTTCGCCAATCGCATGATCTACTCCTTCCACTATGCCGGGGGCCGCCGGGCCGCACGAAGCGACCCGCGTACCTCCGTCAGAAATCCATCATACCGTCGGGAACCGAAATCCGGAAACGTCCACGGCAAGGCCTCCCATTTTCCGCCGCGGTACATCAGCGTCAACTCCCCAAACACTCCCTGGCCCAGGCAGATCCGGTGCGAAAAGTTCTTCATGCTCGCCAGCACCAACTTGGACTCCTCCACGTATCCCGGGTCCAGATTCACCGGCCGGGCCACCACACTTTCAACGCCCCCCGCCGCGGCCGCCCTTTGGGCAAACTCCGCCTCGATCGCATTCGTCATCACCTTCATCCCCGCCAGTTCATCCGCCCCCCGCAGCCCCGCAAAGCTCACAAACCTCCTCCACAACGGCCTGCCCATCTCCTGGTAATAATACTCCGTAAAATCAAACGGCCACGTCTCGCTGACGGCCTCGATTTCCCCGATCCTCCTGCCCATCTCCCCCGCCGCCTCCTCCAACAGTTCCACCCGTGCGGAAATCATCCCGCACACAAACTTCACCAACGGAGCAGCATTCGCCATCGCCATATCCCCATTGTGGCCGCGGCCACCGGCGGCGTCAACGGCGGGGCCTCCCCCACCACCTTTCCCGGACGTCACGACGCCGAGGTGGCTGTCCTGGTTTAGAGGCGGGAAGCAAGCCGACCCGGAATTGCTCCCCCTGCCACCGCCGCCTCAGGATCCCAGGCCCGGCCAGGGCAACAGTCCGTCATCGCGAGGTCCAGTAGGTGGCTCATTAGACGGCCCCATCGTTTCGTGCTCCGTTTGGGTAGCTCCAAACTCCTTCGCCCTGGATTGTCGGAGGCGCAGAACTTTCAATAAGTAGTCCCTGCGAGGCCTCGTCAGGCGGCTGAAACCGTAGTGCTCCAGAAGCCCGTGGAGCAGTACCTCGCCATCTTCTCCGGTTCCCGGATGGGTGGGGGACAGACGACCCACTACCACAAGAAGCTCTGACGGAGGTATATCGAGGAGGTCACGTTTTCCAGCAGGCCTCACCCGGACACTCGCATCGCCTGCAAGACGAATCACCTGACCCTCGGGAGAACCATCGCTCAATTCGTCCTCCTGAATGATCTCTCCCGCTCCCAGCATTGATCCCAACGTTCGGTTCAACGCTTGCCGAACGACCCTGCCAACACGTCGGAGACCAGGGCACCCCTCGACATACAGTTGGCAGACTGATGAACGCGTCAGGGGACCGTCTTTCTTAATGATCTGGTTAAGCACGGCACGAACATTGGCGGGGGACGTTTCTCGTGGATCGGGGAATCCAGATGCCTCCGAGTATCCAGAAAACGGCCCATACGCTACGGCCGACACATCGGCCTTTGTCTCTTGGTCTTCACCATCTTGGGCTGGCTCGATGATCGAGGTCGCGTCATCCGCAGCAACTACGGCCTGTGCCTCGGGTTTTTGGATGGACAGCCCGCGCGCCTCCTCGATACGGTCGAGTGGGTAGACTCCGAGCGCCTCGCAAGCATCCGTTACCGTCCTCGTGGCATCCTGACGATCCGCGTAGAAGTCTGACTCCAGCACCCGCACAAAGGTCCAGCCCGCTCGCACAAGCTGACGCTGCCGGGCCATGTCATGCTCGTACTGTTCCGGGCCGTGCCACTCATCGCCATCGCATTCGACTGCCAGTCTGGCATCAATGCCATCCACGACCAAGTCGATGCGTTTCCCGGCTGTCTCGACTTGAGGCCGGACCACATACTTTCGGCGGAGAAGCTCCAATGCGACGTCGACTTCGAACCAACTCTCGTAGGGTTCCGGCTGGTTACCAAGCCGCCTTGCACGTCGCGCCTCGCGTTCCAGATGATCAAGATCCTCGGAAAGCCGATCCAAGGCTTCGTCTCCTGGGCTCTCGAAGAAGTTGAGGAGCCTTCGCCGCAAATCCTCCGGACTCAGGTCGTGCTGCTGAACGCTGTGGAACAGCCAGACCTGGTCGCGTGCGCGGCTCATCGCGACGTTGAAACGCCGCTCAACCGGCAACCGATTCTGCGCTACAAAGTGAACATTCGGCGTGATGACCAAGGAGAGGAACATGACGTCCCTCTGGTCGCCCTGGAAGGTGGCGGGTTCGCCGCATCGGAGCCGTCGTTCCTCTATCGTCCTGGCGTCAAGCCTCTGCGCGAGCAAGTTCTCAATCAGTTCCGCCTGGGCGTGTCCTTGAAGCGCGATCACCCCCATCGACTTGCCTTCGTAGGCTTCGTCTGCGATGAGGGACTGGATGACGTCAACTACCGCCTCGGCCTCGGCGCGGTTTCGGATTCTCTGTCCCTCCCCCTCACAAACTCCCTCAATAAATCTCGACATGACCGGCGGCAGCCTGTTCGGCGGTGCCTGTCGCAGAGGTATGAGCGGAGCGTCTCGGTAGCAGAGGTCATTGCTGAAGCGAATGATCTCCGGCACGCACCGGAAGTGTTCGCGGAGCGATACTTGACTCCGGAATGCGCGAGTGGCGTGATCGAAGAGGCTTGTGGTCGGATAGAACTCATCACGGAAGCGGAACTGGTTAAGGTGCTCCCTTACAAGGCGATCAAAGCCGGCCAAATTGACGCCGACGGCCTCCGGACTATTCTGCTTGTCATCGCCCACCACGATGATGCGTTTTGCCAGCAGAAGGAGAGCGAGCGAATCGGTTCCCCCCTGTGAAGCTTCGTCGACGATTACTGTATCGAACATGCCTGGCTGCGCATCAACCGTTTCCCAGAGCTTGTGAAGCGGCATCACCCACGCCGGCATTTTCGGGACACACTCCGTCAATCGCTGACGAGCCGTACGCCGGTGGCGGTACGCGTATTTGCCCGTCCCCTTCCCGATCCTGTCGACAGCCTTTGTCCAAGCGTGGAGGCTCTGGACCGTTGCGTCGTCCAATCGGTCGAAGAAGGCTCGCCATGCCCGGATGGACACCAACTCCTCGGTAGCCTTCTCGGCCTTCCTCTGCAGGCGATGGAAGTCCTGCACCCGCTCTTTATAGACAGATGAGTCGGAGACGCGCCGGAGCCATGCACGGGCACTCGACCATGCCCACGCCCTCTCAAGCTCCAGAAGTCTGCTCTTCCAGTCGGGGTTCCCCGCAGTATCGCAGAGGATCGCCCCCAGGCCGGGGCAGGAGCGGTCGAGCTTCTCCTCGAGATCGTAGTAGTGTTCAAAGCGTTGTTTCTTCGTCCGAACCCGTTCCCGCTCTTCCCAGCCAGCACGCCATGCGTTGCTGTTGCGGGATTGCGTTGCCTGAGCAAGAGTTTCCAAGCACGGATGAGAGGCCCCGGTGCTCTCGCATCGGCGAATCCCGTCGAGGACTTGTTGGAGGGACTCCCCGGCTACTCGGGCACCGCGACGGGCTGACTCGGCCTTGACTGCTTTCAGCCACGCCAAACGTTCATTACGGGAGGCAATGCTGGCTCGTTCGCCCGGGAGTACGCAGGCAATCGAAGTTGGATCCATCGTCTCGAAGAACCGAAGGAGCCGCTGCAGTTCGCTCGTTAGATCTGCGGCTCGAGTGGCGGCCGGCCTGGGATCTGGGAGTTCCGCTAAAGGGGAAGGCCACAGTCGTTCGAATGTGCGAGTGGCCTCCTCGAGTTGAAGGAAGTCCACAACCCTTTCCAGACGAACGAGTTCTCTGGGATTTTGGCCATCAACGAGGCACCGCTCTTCAACGTACCCAGTCTCCTTGACCACCCGTGGAGAGAAAACGAAGAACCCCCTGTGCCCGCCTTGCTCGAAATGGACTCGGCGGCGTTCAGCATCTGTTCGCAAGCGGTCTCGGTGAACATCGGCGGGCACCTCAACCTGGGTCGTCCCGAGCCGGCCTCGCAGTGTGTCCGCTGTGCTCAGCAGAGCGCTCGCGTCCGACGCAAGCCGAGTCCATCGGTCCACACTCCCGACGAGCAGGTCGGTCAGCATCGTCTCTGTTAGATCACCGAGCACACGGGCCGCCCGGACTGCAAGTTCCTCTATATCCACGAGCCCCGCTTGAAGTCCCTCTAGAGCTTCAGGCGGGCAGTTGCGGAGAAGTTCGAGTTTCTCCGCTGTGGTTCCATTCTTGGCTCTATCAGCGGACTCCTCGGCAGTCAACAGGTCGGTAACGAGTCTTGCGAATTGGTCAGGATCGGGAAGCTGGAGGTCGCGGACTTCCAATCGCGACTCTTCCAATGCCTCTTTGGTGAGCTGTCCGTGTACCTCGGCGAGGAAGGCGACCTCCGCAGGCTGGAGTGGAAACGGAGCATCGGCACAACCGCCATCGGGGAACCAACTGAACTCCTCGCGATCTTCGTGCAGCCTTCTCGCTATGTGCGCAGCGGTTCCCTGATAGCCGCCAGGCAGGGCGTGGGAGTACGTCTCCGCCTCTCGGGACTCGCGCAGAAGGCGTTCTACCGTGGCGATTTCGCCTTCGACCTGCTGGAGACGATTCTCCGTTTCATCGATGGTCTGCTCGGCCCACTCTGCCCCCCTCCACTCGTTCTTCCTTCGCAGGATACCGCGAACGCTCTCCTCAAGGAGCCGCTGGTCCTCGCGCGACGATCCAAGGGTTGTCACGCAGAGATCGCGGACGTCATCCGGGAGCAGCCCGCGAAGAACCGCCAAGGCCTTTGGGGCATGCGCCGTCACCAAGACGCGATCGCCCAAGGCCAAGAGATGGCAGATCAGGTTTGCGATCGTGTGGCTCTTGCCGGTTCCTGGCGGGCCTTTCACCAGCACACAGGGATCGACCTCCAGGCGGTGGACGATCTGTCGCTGCTCATCGTTAGCGGGCAGCGGGAAGAGGTAGCGGTCCAGTAGTAATGCTGGATGTCCATTGCCATCTGGCCTGAACCCCGGATCATCGGAGCAACCACCCGGCGTTTCACCCTCAAGAAGAAGGCGACGCCATGGCTTCGTGTCCTCCCAGCCGGCGCCGCTAGCGATCTCCAGAAACTTGCGTACCATATCATCGTAGGCCGTTGGCTGGCGCTCACGAAGGATAAGTGCAGGAGCATACGACAATCGAGGACTCTCCTCGGAGCGATCAGCAGGCTTGAACGCTGCTTCGTCGACTTGCGCATCGGGTGGGAGACGGTTCCCGATTTCTCGCAAGATCGGCGCAAGGCGAGCGGTGTCCCACGCCTGAATGTCGAGTGCGTCGAGTTGGTCCCCCATCGCCTCCCCATTCAGGCGGGGCTGGTGCTGCAACTCCAACATGTCGAGTTCGATCCGGAAGCGATCGAAGGAGGCCGCCGGAACTACTGTGAGGACACCTCGTGCCGCGTCGAGACTGATCTCGGCGGGAGCCGTCAGGACGTGACGCTTGACAGACGTGCCGGTCGGATCTCGCCACTGCAACAGCCCGAACACCAGAAGAAGCTCGTAGCGTTCCTCGGACTCCTCGAGTCGCCGGCGCATGAAGTCGAGTTCCTCGTAAACGCGCTGGACTTCCTGCCAACGGCGCATCTCCTTGGCCCACGGCTCCCACTTGTTGACGAGGTACTCGATCCAGCCGTCCTCGATCTCCGGATGCTCGCTCAGGCGGCGCACCTCAGAGCGGCTCTCGACCACGGTCCCTTGCCCTTCGGGAGGAGCATCTGGATCTGACACTTGTTGTTCGACAAGCACGGTGATCTCGGAGCGAAGCTCTGGTTCCTTGTCGGTTTGCTCCAAGTCGTCAGCCCGGACCCACTCCGCAATCGCCTCTGACAGTGGCGGACGCATCGGCATCCGTTTCTTTCGGACCTCCATCCAGAGTCCAGCAAACTCGTCGGGATTGTCGGTCAGGAAGGGGGAGCGGCACTCGGACCGGTCCCTGGGAACCTCGGCGAACCAGACGAGCTTGTCGCCAGGGCCATACGAACTGACTCGCTTCCGCCTGAAGGCGGCGGCAGCCTTGAGGAAGCCGAGTAACGCGAGTCCCTTATCCATTGCCGCGTTCACAGTGTTCGATCTGGGTAAAGTGTTGGGGATTCATCCGCCCCAGTGGCGGCATTCCCGCACATTCCATACTATTCTCACTGCGACAGGCATCTACGTCAACGTTTCTTCAGAACGGTTTCCGTCATCCGGAGTTATTCACGAACCCAACGCTGGCAGGATACGGTCGTTGACGCGATAGTCCCCGAGCGTACCAAAGCCGGGCAAGGGGGCTCCTCACGTTGTCAATCAGGATGACGTTGTGCCGCCAGAGGAGTTCTGCAACAACCTGTTGCACAAATGGTCGTTTGGGGTTTCCGCATTCGTTCAGCCGGTCAAGCGGCCGACCGGGGACATCGCGGATCTGCTGTTGCCCTGGGGTTCGGGGCCGGCCAAACTATCTGCCACCGACAGGGCGGAGGAGGAGACAGCCTGAGCCTCTCTGAAAAAATCTTCGTTTTCCGGGAAAAGTGGCCGGATTTGCGGCGAAAACGGCGGTTTGGGGGCTATGTCGGCGCGGGCAGCCGGTAGTCGTTCTGGGCCCGGCGGTTGCGGAGGGCGGAGGAATTGTAAGTGGGGGTTTGCGTCAGAAAGTCCGGTGTTAATTAAGGGAGGGGACTGGAACACAGATTATGAGATACACGACTCACGACTCACGACTCACGATTCACGATTCCCGGTCTACCCCCGGTCCCGATCCCGGCTACCGGGTACGGGCGACTGGCTACCCCCCGGCCAGGGGGCCGGGAAGTGCCCGCCACGTACCCGCGAGGTACCTGCTAAGTACCCTTCAAGTACCCGTTAAGTACCCGGGAAGTACCCCCCAAGTACCCGGGAAGTACCCGTTTTCGGGGGGCGGCGGGAGGGAGAGAAATGACAACATGCGAGGAGACAATGGGTAACGGTTCGGGTGGACGCGGGGATGTGATTCTTGGGGTACTTGGGACGAGCGGGGACCCGGGAAGAAACTGGGAACTGCCTCGCTGAAGCGAGCAGTCCAACAGATTCTGATTCCCAGTTCCCAGTTCCGAGTTCCTTGTTCCCAGTTCCGAGTTCCTTGTTCCCGGTCCCTCGTTCCCTTGCGGTACGCACAAGGAGCAAGGGGGTTGATTGAGCGGGGGAAAATCGCTAGAGTGGTCGGACTTGGAAGGACGCTTCGGGCGTCGGGAATCTACCAGCACGCGTGAGTTTGGAAAGGACGTTCGGATGAACATTGCGGTGATCGGCGGCGACGGGACCGGACCTGAGGTTGTGGCGGAGGGGCTCAAGGCACTCAAGGCCGTCGCCAAGAAGGTCGGCTTCGAGTACAAGACGACAGACTTCAACGTCAGCGGCGAGCGGTATCTGGCCACCGGCGGCGACCCGGCGCAGGCGAGTCAGCCGATCATCCAGGCCGACGAAGTGGCCCAGTTGCGGACGTTCGACGCGATTTACCTCGGCGCGGTCGGGCACGACAAGGTCGCCCCGGGCATCCTGGAGAAGGGGCTGCTGCTCAAGCTGCGGTTCGAGCTGGACCAGTACATTAACCTGCGTCCGGTGAAGCTGTACCCGAACGTCTGGACGCCGCTGAAGGACAAGGGCCCGGCGGACATCGACTTCGTGGTGATCCGCGAGAACACCGAGGACGTCTACAGCGGCATGGGCGGCAACACGCACGTGGGCACGCCCAACGAGATCGCCACGCAGGTGATGGTCGCCACGCGGTTCGGCGTCGAGCGGGCGATCCGCTACGCCTTCGAGACCTGCCGCCGCCGCAACAACCCCAAGCACCGCGTGACCCTCGTGGGCAAGAACAACGTCCTGACGTTCGTGCACGGGCTCTGGTTCCGGGCGTTCCAGGAAATCGGCAAGGAATACCCCGACATCGAAAAGGACTACAACCACGTCGACGCCTGCTGCATGTGGTTCGTCAAGAGCCCCGAGCACTACGACACCATCGTCACGAGCAACCTCTTCGGCGACATCATCACCGACCTGGCGGCCATGATCCAGGGCGGCATGGGCGTGGCCTCGGGCGGGAACATCAACCCGAAGGGCGTGAGCATGTACGAGCCGATCGGCGGCTCGGCCCCGAAGTACACCGGGCTGGGCGTGATCAACCCGATCGCCGCGATCGGCGCGATGGCCATGCTCCTGCGGGAAACCGGCGCCAAGCTCGCCGACGCCAAGCTCGTCGACGCGGGCAACCGCGTCGAAGCGGCGATCCTCGCCACGACGCCCAAGATGAAGTCGATGTCGGCCGGCAAGATGGGCTTCTCCACCAGCCAGGTCGGCGACCTCATCGTCGAGGCCATCGCGAAGGCGTAGTCTCACACTCCCGCGCCGCGGGACAGGAAACCCATGACGGACGATCGGCCCAATACGGACAGCGGGGTATGTGCCGTCGAGCGCATCGAGCGCAACGCCTCCGGCGAGCTGGTGGTCACCCTCGCCGGCCGGGCCGAGCCGTACGTCGGCGCACGCGTCGCCCGCTGCTTCCCCTGGAGCATTCCCGAGGCGTACGTCTCCGTGCGGTCGTCGGAGGGCAAGGAGATCGCGCTGCTGGACTCGCTGGAGGCGTTGGACGAGGCCAGCCGCCGGATCGCCGAGACGGAGTTGCACGGCAGCGTGTTCCAGCCGCGAATCCGCCGGGTGACGGCGTTCCGGATGGAGTTCGGGGTGGCGATGGTGACGGCGGAGACCGACCGCGGGCCCGTCAGCTTTGAGATCCGCCAGCGGGAAGACGTGCGGCACCTCTCGCCCACCCGCGCGCTGCTTCGCGACCCGGACGGAAACACGTACGAAGTGGAAGACCTCGACGCGCTGGACGACTACAGCCGCAAGCACCTGCAAACGTATTTCTGAGGGCGATCACATGTCGTGCTTGGGCGACTGGAAGCCCCAGCGGGATTTCTTATCCTTCTTGGGCTTGATCATCTTGCCGCCCTTTTCGACCACGGGGGTCAACTGTAGAACCCGGTCGTCGGAGGCCATCGCCACCCCGCGGCGGTCGCGGTTGGAGGTCGTCAGATAGATCAGCCCGTCGGGGCCTACGGCGACGGCGCGGAGGCGTCCGAATTGCCTTTCGAGGACGGCTGACACCTCGTCGACGCGGTCGGGGTTCTTCTCGTCGAAGGTGACGCAGGCAAGCGCCTCCCCGCGGAGGGCGACGAACAGGAGCTTGTTGCGGAGACTGGGAAACTTGTCGCCGGTGTAGAACACCGCGCCGGCCGGGCCGACCCCGGGCGTCCATTGCGCCAAAGGCCCCGCGCACCGCGCGCCGGCCAGGATGCCGTTGGCGTCGTGGTGGAAGAGGGGCCAGCCGTAGTTTCGGCCTTTCTGGATGCGGTTGAGTTCGTCGCCCCCGCCGAGAATCGCCTCGACGCCGGCGGCGGGCCCGTGTTCGGTGGCGTAGAGTTGCCCCGTCAGCGGGTGCCAACTGAACCCCTGGCAGTTGCGGTGCCCCCACGTCCAGACGGGGCTGCGGGACCCGTCGGCCAGGGCCAGCGGGTTGTCACGCGGCGGGCGGCCATACTTGTTGATCCGCAGGAACTTGCCGGCCAGGCTGCCCACGTCCTGCGCCAATTGCCCCCCCCCCCCGTCCCCCGTCGCGGCGCACAGCATGCCGACGGGGCCGAACCGCAACGGAAGCCCGTCCGGGGAACCCGCCGCGGGAAGGTCGTCGATCAGGACCGTCTCGTCGAAGAGCCGGTCGACCTGGAAGACGAAACGGCTGATACGGCTGACCAGGCGGTCGCCCTTACGCGTGGTGTAACTGAGAAACAGAAAGCGGTCGGACCCGAACTGGGGAGACAGGGCCAGGCCCATCAGCCCGTGGTCGCCGCTGCTGTCGACGCCCCCGATCCGGATCACCTGCCGGGGCGTCTGCCCGTGAGGGTCGACGATCAGCAGTCGGCCCGCTCGCTCGGCCACCAGCATGGCCCCGTCGGGCAGCCACGCCAGCGACCAGGGCACGTCCAGCCCGCTCAGCACGGTCTGCACGGTGAACCGTTCGTCCTCGAGTTCGTAGACCTTGGGTCCCGCGGCGGCGGGTTTGACCGTGGCCCCCGGCCGGGCCGTCGGCCGGGCCGTGCCGGAACTGCAACTGACACCACCCGCCGCCAGCACCAGCAGGAGCACACTCAACCAGCCGCCGATTCGTCCTGTCATGTTCATCCCGATATCCATGTCACGGTTGACCCGCCGTCGGATTGGGCCGAGTGGAAACGGCCCGCCGGCGTTCCTCGTCGCTGAGGCGTTCATCGACCATCTTTGCACAGTAGCGTTCATTGCACTTGGGGCAGTGGGCCTTGTGCCGCGATTCAGCCGGCAGGGCGCTGGGGTTCACGTCCCGCCACTGCTCGTGGAATTCCGTGGGGATCAGGCTGAAGGTGTACCCGCAACGTTCGCACTGGAACTGAATGGGCCTGGCGGCTCGCTCGATCCGGGCGGGGTCGTCCCCGTCGTTCCGCCACGCGTAGATACTTGCGCCGATCGCGACGACGATGATCGCGATCAGGCCCGTCGCGGCCACCCAACTGGCCACCCGCCCGTCGCGCCGCGGGGTGTAAGCTCGCAGCCTGGTCTGCACGAAGGTTATGGCCATAGGTTATATACCCTGTTGAGCCGCTGCAGGTCGACGCTGCCGGGGGCGATCATCCAGTGCCCGCCCGCGTACGTCAGCGTCCGCGGGTCCTTCCATTTCCAGTATTCCACGTGCCCGTCCGCGAACGTCAGGTTGTCTCCCCCCTCGTGATTGCCCGCCACCACGTCGATCCAGGCATAGTTCACCGGATCGATCAGGAACGAGTTCATGTTGTATCCTCGGTTGTCGTATTCCTCGATGAGCACCATCGTCCCGGCCGGGTCGGGGACTTCGTGAAGCGTCTTGGCGACGCTGGCCTCCCCGTTCAGCCGGGCGCTGATCGAGTAGCTGACCTTGTACGGGTACACGCTGCTCTGACAGCGGTACAACCCCAGTTCGTGCACGTACGGCCACAGGACGCCGTCGGTGATGGACTGGTAGGTGTCGCCGAAATCGGAACTCCGCTGCCAGGCCTCTGTCCCGCCGGTGTTCGAGACCGGCAGGCGCCCCTTCGTGATCGCGAACTGCCCCCACGCCACCTCCAACTGCCTCTGGTTCGACCCGCAGTTGATCCGCCAGATCAACGGTTTCAGGCCGATGAACGTCGCCGAGAGGATCGACATCAGCACCGCCAGAATCGCCAGCACGACCAGCAGTTCGATCAAGGTGAACCCGCCGGCGCCGCCCCGCGAACGCGGGGGCTTGTCGGCACGGTTCGCACCGGCCTGGCGGGTCGGGCCTTGTCTGCACATACCGGTCTCCAGCGTGACGGCGCCACCGTGCCGCCCGCCGATTATACTCCTCCTCGACGCCCGATAGCAACGGGCGGCGGGCTCGGTACGCCCCCGGGCCCGGGAGTGTTCTTCCCGCGTTACGAAACCCCCAGCCCTCAACGGCCGATACTCCTGGCGGGTCGTGCGCGGGGGTGTCGCCCACTCGCCGGCCTGGCAGAGAAGGAGATGCCCTTGCGACTGCTGACCCGTAGCGACCTGGACGGCCTGGGCTGTGCGGTGCTCCTCAAGGATCGCGGCCTGGTCCACGAGATCCGCTACGTGCATCCTAAGGACGTCCAGGACGGCAAGGTGCCCGTGACCGCCGACGACATCCTGGCCAACCTGCCCTACGCGCCCGGGTGCGGGCTGTGGTTCGACCATCACTCCAGCGAGGAGGAGCGGGCCGCCCACGGGCCCTTCCAGGGCGCCTCCGACCCCACCGCCCGCAGCGCCGCCCACGTGATCTACGACTACTACGGCGGCGACGCCGCCTTCGCCAACCCGCACGTCGTCGAGCTCCTGGCCGCCGTCGACAAAGCCGACTGCGCCGAATTCACCGCCGAGGAAATCCTCGACCCCAAGGGCTGGACGCTGATCTCCTTCCTCATGGACCCCCGCACCGGGCTGGGGCGATCCTCCGCCTGGAGGACGTCAAGCAACGCGTGGCCCGCTATTTCCGCCAGGAGGCCCTCTTCCGCCAGATGCTCATGGCCAACGGGGCCCTCCACGGCGACGCCGTCGTCGTCGACCTCCGCGGCCAGGAGGAAATCTACACCGGCAACCGCTTCCTCCTGTATGGGCTGTTTCCCCAGCAGAACATCTCGCTGCAGGTTATGTGGGGGCTGCACAGGCAGAACGTCGCCCTCCATGGCGGGCACAGCATCCTCAACCACACCTCGACGGTGGACGTGGGCTCCCTGATGCTCCGCTACGGCGGCGGGGGGCACAAACGCGCCGGCGCCTGCCAAGTCGCCCCCGAAGACGCCGACGCCGTCCTGGCCGAACTGCTCACCGAGATCGCCGCCGCGACGCCCCTCCGCGCCGGCTAGCCCGCGCCGGCGGGGCTTTGGCCAGCTTGGCACACCACGCCGGCATGGTCCGGCCCGACGCAACAACCTGCGAGTCCAGAACGGAAGGACCGACGGTGCGGCGGAACAGAACGATGGTCGACTCCGGCGCCAGATCCTCCCACGCCGTGAGGGCGTTCTGCAGAACATCAATCGCCCAACCGGCCTCCTGCGTGCGGAGCTTCCGCCGTTTCGCGGCACGCAGGGCCCGACAAAGCCGCCCGCCGTCGGGCAGAGCGTAGCAGGCGAGCATGTACTTGTCCGCCCAGACCTCGGCGAACTCCCCGGCCACAGCTCCAAGCCCGACACTTTCCAGGAGCATGGCAATCGGCCCCAGCCACCACGTGTCAACGTATTCGCCGAAGAACACGACGGGCGGCTCGGTCGCGTGGTCTCGCAAGAGATCTCCGAAGGCGTCGGCCTTCCGGCGGCAACTCACCGGCCATGACCCGGTTGGCTCGTCACGCAGGGCGGCCCAGCGGCGGATACTTCGCAGGACGGCCTGGCCGCCCTTCCCGACGATCTTGGCGACGGTGAATACCTGGGTGGGCACTCGTCACCTCCAGATCACCACGTTGGCATCGAACACCGGGCCGTCCGTGCAGCAGAGCTTGTAGGACCAGCCGTCGGGGCTATCATCCCGGATCTTCACGGCGCAGGACTGGCAGGTGCCCAGCCCGCAGCCCATGTAGCGTTCGAGGGCGAGTTGACACTCGACCCCCGCGGCGGCGCAGCTTTTGGCGACGGCCTTCATCATCGCCTCCGGCCCACAACTGTAGACCACCGTCTGGGCCGCCCCCGCTTCCTTCAGCCAGGCCTCCAGGGCCGAGGCGACGAAACCCTTCATGCCCGCCGAGCCGTCGTCGGTGGTCACGACGGCGTCGGCGCCCCGGTCGGCGAATTCCGCCACGCAGCGGGCGGGCCTGCCATCGGCGGGCGCGCCGCCGGGCAGGATCGTCAGCGGGAGGAGGTTGGCGCTGCGGGCGCCGTTGAAGGCCACCGTGCCAACTCCCGCGTCGGCCAGGGCCTGGGCCAGGTAGAGCATCGGCGGGATGCCCACCCCGCCGCCCACGAGGGCCGCCCGCTTCTGGCCCGGGCGGATGGTGAACGCGTTGCCCAGCGGGCCCAGCAGGTTCAGGGTCTCTCCCTGGCCTACCCTCGCCAGCCAGTGCGTGCCCGTGCCGATCGTGCGGTAGATCAGGTCGATCTCGCTGCCGGCGGTCGTCTCTCGCCGCCCGGCCAGGCCCAGCGGGCGGCGAAGCAACGTCTCCTTGCCCAGCAACTCTCCCTGGCTCAGCGCGGGAGTTTCCCCCGGCCCCCACGTCACCGGAGGCAA
>JAPLNA010000310.1:37627-39376 GCA_026693065.1 Planctomycetota bacterium | reverse complement strand
CTTCGCCACCAGCCAATCTCCGACTTCCCCCTGTGCAACAAGAGCTTCAACCTGTCCTACAGCGGACACGATCTGTGAAAGGGCCGGGAGCCACCCGATGATCAAAACCATACTCCAACGCCTTCGGCAGGGCCATCGAACGATCCGCTACCCTGCGGCCCCGCCTCCGCCCCTGCCCGCCCGTTTCCGCGGCCGCCCCAGAATCAACCGCGCCCTCTGTCCCCCCGACTGTCGCCTCTGTCAAAACGCCTGTCCCACCGGCGCCCTCTCCTTCCCTGAACCCGCCGACCCCTCCGGAAGTCTTCGCGTCGACCTGGGTCGTTGTCTCTTCTGCACCGACTGTTCCTCCATCTGTCCTCGGGGTGCGATCACCCACGACTCCCAGCACTCGCTTGCGGTTTCGCATCGTTTGGACCTGGTTGTCTCGGACGACTCCCTGAAACTCGCCGAATCCATGGGCGAGAAGCTCCGTCGCACGCTCGGGCGCGCCCTCCGCCTCCGCCAGGTCTCCGCCGGCGGCTGCAACGCCTGCGAGGCCGACACCAACGTCCTGACCACCGTCGGGTGGGACATTTCGCGGTTCGGGTTGCAGTTCGTCGCCAGCCCCCGCCACGCCGACGGGCTGCTCGTGACCGGGTGCGTCAGCGAGAACATGCGTCTGGCCCTTCTGAAAACCTACGCGGCCGTGCCCTCGCCCAAGATCGTCATCGCGGTGGGCGCGTGCGCCATTTCGGGGGGCCCGTACATCGACCACCCGGAAGTCCACAACGGTTGTTCGAGCTTCCTGGACGTGGATCTCTTCATCCCGGGTTGTCCGCCCCACCCCCTGACCATCCTGGACGGTCTTCTACGTCTCCTGGGTCGCGTTTCCTGATCCCCACCGCTTGCGGTTTCGCATTCCCGCTCTTCTCTCACGCGGTGGGATTCGGTTTGCGGAAGATCGCGACGACGTCGGCCTCGTCGCAGAGCCAGTAGCCCAGGATGAGGTAGAAGGCCGTCTCCGGGCTCAGCCACAGGCGGACGCTGTTCATCGGACGTTCGAACAGGACGTTGATCGTGCCGTCGAAGCATCGCATGTAGTGGTGCAGGAAGGGCAGGGAGAGCCCGGGCATGTTGGTGTAGGGGGAGAGGTAGGTGCGTTCGAGCCGCCAGCCGCGAGCCCGTCCGGCCGCCAGCAGGGCCGGAAGGGCCAGGATGTGACGGTGGTACGGCTGGTGGAGGGAGTGGACGAACTTCTCCGGTCGGTCGAGGTCGATGCCGTCGGCGTTGGGCGTGCCGATGGCGATCAGGGCGCCCGGGCGGGCCAGGGCGTCCAGGCGGGCCAGGACGGCCAGGGGGTCTTCGTCGTGCTCGATGACGTCCTGGGCGATGACGGCGTCGTACGTCTCCGCCAGCCGGGCCCCGTCGCCGTGATCGCCCGAGTAGGGGTCGTAGCCGACGGCGTCGTAGCCCTGTTCCCGCAGGTACTGCACGAGCAGTCCGCTGCCGCAGCCGAAGTCGATCACGCGCTGGCCCCGTTGCAGGCCCGCGCGGCGGAGGCGCCGGGTCAGACGGCGGTAGCCCCAGCGGAGAGCGAAGTCCAGCTTCTGGCCGAAGAAGGGGTACACGCGGTAGGCCTCGGCGAGGTCGACGGCGTCGCCGGCGTGGATGGAACCGCAGGCGGGGCATCGCCAGAGGGAGAACAGGCGGGTGTGGAACGCCCGGACGTTGGATCGGACGGAGGTGGTCTCCGGGCCCGCCCCGGCCGGG
>JAPLNA010000310.1:0-37575 GCA_026693065.1 Planctomycetota bacterium | reverse complement strand
CGGCGAGACAGGAGACTCACGTGAGTCTGACGATGGAAGGCATCGAGTTCGAGCGGCCGAACTTCCTGGCCCGGCTGGCCAAGAAGCTCGTGGTCAACCCCATGGCCAACCGGCTGCCGGTGTCGTGGTGGAAGACATGGCTGGGTCGGGGCCACAGCGACTTGGCCGAGGCCAATTGGGCCAACCCCGGCGGGTGGCGGAGCATGGTGATCAGTTACCAGGGCACCCCCGCCAAGCGATGGGACCGTCTTCTGGTGGCCGGGGGGACGATCCCGATGGCCCTGCGGAACCGGCGGAAACTCGCCGGGCGGCTGATCGCCAACCTGATCGACGAGATCGACCACGAGCCCGTTCACCTGCTGTGCCTCGGGGCCGGGCCCGGCATGATTACCGCCGACGCCCTGACCCTCGCCCAACGCCAGGCCGACGCGACGCTGGTGGACCTGTCCGGCGACGCCTTCGAGTTCGGCCGCCGCCACGCCGCCGAGATGGGGCTGCGAGACCGCATGACGTTCATCCAGGGCGACGTCCGCGACGTCGCCCCGCAGATCGACCGCCAGGTCAGCATCGTCAAGACGATCGGCATCTTCGAGTACATCACCGACGAGCAGATCGCCGCCATCGCCCAGGCCCTGCGGCCCGTCATGCCCGCCGGGGCGGCGATCGTGTTCAACAGCATCTCGCTGCGCCACGGCACCGACCGGTTCCTCCGCCGCGTGTTCGGGCTGCACATGATCCACCGAAGTCCGGAAGAGATCGAGAAACTGCTGACCCCGGCGGGGTTCGAGGGGTTCGAGGTCTACCCCGAGCCGCTGGGCGTCTACCACGTCGTCGTGGCCCGCATGGGAACCAAGGGCCCCGGGGGAGGGGCCTGATGCCGGACCTCCGCGTCCCATGGGGCGAGGGCGAACTGGCGATCTCGATCCCGGGCGAGTGGACGTTGCTCCCGCCGGCCGAGCCTCGCCTGCCCCCGGCCCCGGCCGACTGGCGGAGCCGCCTGGCCGCCGCCCTGCAACAACCCCTGGCCGGGCCCACGCTCGCCCAACGCCTGCGCGACGTCCACGGGGGACGCATTTGTCTGGTTGTCGAAGACCTCACCCGGCACAGCCCGCTGGCGGACATCCTCGCGATCGTCCTGAAGGACGTCCACCAGGGGGGCATTGCCGACTCGCGGATGGAGATCGTCATCGCCGGCGGGATGCACCCGGCGATCGGCGAGGCCCAGGCCCGCGCGAAGCTGGGCCCGGCGGCGGCGGGCATCGCGTGGCGAATGAACCCCTGGCATGACGCCTCGAAGTACGTCGAGGTCGGGCGGGCCGGCGCCGTCCGCGCGATGATCGACGCCGGGGTCGCCGACGCGGACCTGCGGATTCTCGTCTCCTCCGTCTCGCCGCACCTTCAGGCGGGGTTCGGCGGGGGGTACAAGATGTACTTCCCCGGGTGCGGGGAACTGGCGAGCATTCGCGCGTTGCATCGCACGGGCCTTCGCCGGGGCGAGCCGCGAGCGCTGGTGGGCCTGGAGGCCAACCCCATGCGGGCGGTCATCGACCGGGCGGGGCAACTCCTCGACGCCCGCCACGGGGCGACCTTCAGCGTGCAGTATCTCCTCGACGGGCGGGATCTGCCCGTGTGGGCGACGGCGGGCGAGCCGCTGGCCGTTCACCGGCAACTGGCGCGGACGTGCGGCGAGGCGTGCGGGTTCTCCCAGGACGCCCCGGCCGATATCCTTATCACCAACGCCCACCCGCGAGACCACGACCTGTGGCAGTGTTTCAAGTGCATCCCCAACACCTGCTGGGCCGCTCGGGCCGGGGGGGTGGTGATCTGCCTGGCCCGCTGCCCCACGGGGCTGAACGAAATGAAGTCCATGCCCTGGCCGCTGAGTCCGTTGTGGACGCGGCGGCTGGTGCGGGCGCTGGGGCCCGAGGCGATCTGTTCGCTGCTGGGCCCGCTCGTGCGGCGGCTGGCGGGCGACTCGCAGTGGTTCCTCCTGCTGGCGACCCAACTGCTGGCGCGGAACCCGATCCTGATGGTCTCCCCCCAGCTCGTCGCCGACGGGGTGCGGTTCCCCGGCATCGGCTTGTACGCCACCACGGAGCAGGCCCTCGCCGCCGCCGACTCGCTGCTGGGCGGCGGACGCCATCGCGTGGCCGTCTGCCCGTCGGGCGGCATCAGTTTCCCCAGGAATTCCGGTTAACCCGTTGAGGATACCCGCGGCATCATGCAGACATTCGCCGTCATCGTGACGTTCCTGGCCGCCGGCGTGGGCCTGGAATGGGTCGTCCGCAACCTGCTGGCCCTTCGCGTCTGGCGGGCGATGTTCCACCTGAAGGCCGACTATGCGCTGACGCGGACGGACTGGCCCGCGCTGAGCCTGGTCGTGCCCGCGCGGAACGAAGAGGCCAACATCGAGGCCTGCCTCACGTCGCTGCTGGAGCAGGACTACCCCGGGCTGGAACTCATCGTCGTCAATGACCGCTCCACCGACGCCACCGGGCGGATCGTGCACGAGCTGGCCCGAAAAGACGCCCGGCTGAAGGTCGTGGACGTCGAGCACCTGCCCGAGGGCTGGTGCGGGAAGAACCACGCGATGCAACGCGGCATCGAGCGGGCCGGGGGCGAGTGGATCCTCATGCACGACGCCGATTGCCGCCAAGCGTTCCCCCGCACGCTGCGCCTGGCGATGCAATACGCCCTCGACACCGGGGCCGACATGCTCAGCCTCATGCCCGAACACCGGTACGAAAGCTTCTGGGAACGCTACCTGCTGCCGATCCTGAGCGGGGTGCTGATGATCTGGTTCCGCCCGAGCAGCGTGAGCAACCCGCGGAAGAAAGTCGCCTTCGCCAACGGGATGTTCATGCTGATCCGCCGCGAGGCCTACCAGGCCATCGGCACGCACGAGGCGGTGCGGGGCTCGCTGATCGAGGATATGGACATCGCCCGGCTGGTGAAGGGGCGGGGGCTGAACCTGCAGGTGGCTCCGACGGCCGACCTGTTCACCGTCCGCATGTATTCGTCGCTGGCGCAGATCGTCCGCGGGTGGGAGCGGATCTTCATCGGGGCGTTCCGCAGCGTGCTGGGGCTGAGCAAGGTGCTGCTGGTGCTGACCGGGCGCGGACTGACGCCGGCGGCGACGGCGGGCCTGGGGTGGGGCATGGTCGCCGCCGGGGCCGCCCCGGGCAATTGGTGGCACGCCGCCGCGATCATCGGCTCCGTGAGCCTCCTGGCCCAGCTCGTCATGGCGGCGAGATTCTCCCACCACCTGAAGTCGCGGTGGCCGTACGGGCTGACGTACCCGGCGGCGTGCCTGATCGTCGCGGCCCTGCTGGTCAAGGCGATGGTGAAAGTGGGGCTCAAGGGCAAGATCGTCTGGCGTGAGACGGCGTACGACCTGGCCCGGCACGCCTCGAAGAAGTAGCCGCCGCCCGGCGGGTTATTTCGGCTTGCCCTTGAGCGGGTCGCGGTCCACGACGCAGTTGTCGTCGGAGTCGATGACGCGGACCTGGAAGGGCTTGCCCTCGAATCGCGCCCACTCCTTGGCGGGCACGACCATTCTCTTGGGTGCGGGCTTGGCCGGGTCGATCGTGAGGCAGTAGTCCGCGCCGGGGTTGGCGTAGGGCACTTCCAGCCCGAGGAAGCGGATGCCCAGGTCGGCCTCGGCGACGATGGCGTCGGCCTTGGGTTCGTACTTGATCGTGATGTGCCCGTTGTGCCAGGCCCGGGCGTCCAGGGCGAACTGCTTGGCGCAGGAAACGTTGGCGGCCGTCACGTCGCAGAAGCGGGCCTCTTCGTCTTTCTTGAACTCCCCGGGCGTGCCTCCGGCCGAGGCCGGCGCCTGCGTCAGCGTGAACCGGCGGCCGAAGTAGTCGAACCCGCGGGTCATCACGCAGAAGCCGTCGGAACTGTGGGGCACGCCGAAGGTGTGAACGATCTCGTGGAGGCAGGCGCCCAGGCAGGTGGTGGTGTTGCCCCAGTAGACGTTGCCGGCGGAGGAGTCGACGTGGAACTTCGCCCCGTCGATCGGCGTGGTGTCTATGAACGCCGCCTGGGCTTCCTTCACGCTGCTGGGCCAGGAGTAAATGCACTTGCCCCCGAACAGGGCCGTCCCGCCCCCGCCGACGGCGGTGTAGCCGCACCCCCGGCCCAGGATGACGAGGTAACTGGCCTTGTCCTGGCGGGCCTGGTTGTGAATGGCCTTGTTCATCGCGCCCTGGTCCACGCCGTTCTTCTCCCACGCCCCGGGCTCCTGCGGACCCTTGACCAGGAACACCTTGCACCGCCCGTTCTTGTCGAGATCGATGTTGAAGGTCTTGCGGCCGTACCCCTTGTCGTTCATCGCCTCGGCCGAGAAGCTCTGCATCAGCAGCATGGCCGTCCCGAGCTTGCCCACGGCGTCGGGCTTGTCGCCCTTGGGGTCGTCGTAGCCGATGTCGCCGGTTTTGTCGGTGATGTAGACGGCCCGGAAGATGTAGGGGTTGGTCTGGGGCTTGTAGACGAGGGAGAATTTGGCGGTCTTATCGCCGGCGGTCAGGACGAGCCTATTCTCGCCCGGGACCAGGTCGGCCAGGGCCTTGAAGCGGCCCTTGTACGCCTGCCCGATCATCTCGCGGGTGTCGCGTTTGGACGACTCGTTGACGACGGTGATTTTTTCGGCCGCCGCGTCGGCGAGCGTGCCGATCAGCAGCGGGACGGTGTAGCGGATGACTTCGCCGTTCTTGAAGTTGGTGACGGCGATATCGTCCGCCGCCCTCGCCGGGTAGGCCGGGAACGCCAACGCCGCCATCGCCGCTACCGCCGTGCTCACTAGGGCGCTCACGTGGATCGTCATAGCCGTCACCTCGTTTTAAGTGTTCGCGGGCGGCCGTCGGGCCCGCATCGGGTTCGTGGTATTGTATCGGGCGCGGAAAGCCCGCCGCGAAGCTATTTCTGCGGTTCGCCCTTCGGCTCGACCTTGGGCTCGACCGCTCCGATGAGCGGGTGCTGCGCCCCCCAGGGCATCGAGAGCGTCTCCCCGCCGCCGACGCGGGCCTGGAACTTCCACCCCTTGTCGGACTTCTGCACCTTGAAGACGTGGAGGTTCTCCACGTAATCGGGTAGGAAGGAGATCTTCGTCCGGAGCGAGTTGAACGCGAAGTCGCGAGAGCCCTTGAACGTCTCGACCGGCTTGTTGTTCAGGAACGCCTTCACGCCGCCGTTGGCGCCCAGGGCCAGGGTGTATTGTCCGCAGATGCGGTGCCCGGCCGTCAGGTACGCCACCGCGCCGACGGGCTGGTTGGGGAAGACCGCGTCCAGGTCGAGCACGCCGCGGAGGCTGCGGACGTGGGTCCACTTCCGCCCGGCCTGGTCGGCGCCCTCGTGCGGGGCGACCTTGTCCTCGGGGATGAAGGCCTCGTCGAGTGCGTCTTTGCCGGCCGGGGCGATAAAAGGTCCCAGCGCGAGCCAGTCGCTCAGGTTGGGCCCGCCCCAGAAGAAGTCCTTGGGCTCCAGTTGGGTCAGTTCGCTCCACATCAGCCTCGTGTACCGCACGCGGAAGACGTGCTCGTAGCAGGAGACCATGCCCACCTCGCCCTTGACGCCCCGGAAGAACGAGTCGCCCGGGCCGTAGTCGGGGTTCCGCGTCACGTCGTCGGTATACCCCATCACGTCGTTCACCTGGCGGTCGATGGGGTGGAGGAACTCGTGGAGCTCGACCTCGCCGGGCTGGCCGCAGTAGTCCTTGTGGTAGTAGGGGTAGTCCATGAAGGACGCCCCGTCGGGCCCACCGCCGCCGGTGTCGGCGATGTAGGGCGCCCCGAGGATGCACGGCTTGCCGTCCCCGTCCTTGCCCTGCATCTTCGCGTACACCAGCGTGTGCTCAAACCGCCTGCCCTTGGGCATGTGTTTGACGATGTGCGGCAGGGCGATCTCCGACGTCATGAAGAACCCCTCGTTCCCGGCCAGCGGGACGGCCTCGTCGATCTCCACGAACGTCGGATCGATCCGCAGGATGCCGTCGGAGAACGTGAACACGTACCGCCCGAACGCCTCCACCTTCATGTGAATGTCGGCGATATCGTCCTTGTTCATCTGGGAGAGGAACCGGTGCTTCTGGCCCTTGAACTCGTAGGTGTAGTCCACGTTCTTGAAGATGGCCACGATGGTCGGCCAGCCCTTAGCCCGGGCCGGGTCGGTGTTGAGGGGCTTGACCTTCGGCCGGAAGCTCGTGATGCACTCAAAGGCCTCGGCCCGCTGGGCGCGGGTGGCGACGCAGCGGTCGATCACGCGTTCCCAGTAGGTCAGGGCGGTGTCCCAGTCTTCCTTGGCCTCGGCGGCCAGGGCCTTCTCGCGCATCTTCGCCGGGTCGCACAGGCCCATGTCCTCGCCGGGGACCTTGAAGGCGGGTCTCTCGACCAGGACGGCGCCGGGCCCGGTGGCGAACCCGGGTGGCATGACGACGGGCTCCCGGGCCGGGGGGTCCATCGCGCACGTGCCGCCGATCAGCGTCAGGGACAGGACCGATACGATCGCCAGGTGTTTCATGTCGGTGCCTCGCAGAGTTGTTTTGTATGCGCGCAGGCCACCGCCGGCGCGACACGCCATCAGCCTACCTCATCAGCGGGGCGTGTGCCTACGGAATTCGCTACACCGGCAGGAGGCGGAACATCTTCAGGTCGTGCCGGGCCAGGGCCACCTTCATGCGGTTGCCCGTCACGGGCACGGGTTGGCCCGTCTCGACGTCCGTCACGCGATAGGGGCCCGGGAAGCCCAGGCCCGCCGGGTCGATGGCGATATCGGCCTGGCGGTCGTCGGGGGCGTAGCTGGTGATCGCGAAGATCGCCTCGCGGCCCTTGAGCGAGTAGACGATGCCGGGCAGGTCGGCGTCGCTCGCCCGCACGGGCTGCGGGCGCGAGTCCCAGTAGCGGTACGCCTGCACGCCCGGCCGGGCCACCAGGTCGTGCACGGGCTTGCGGAACGTGTCGTACAGTTTCCGGTCGGCGACGTCGGTTTCGTTGAGCGGGCGCCCGTGCCAGAAGTACGGGTCCACAATCAGCTCGTGCACGATGCCGACGCCCTCGAAGGTCTTGAGCGTCCAGTACTCCGCCGACAGCGGGCCCAGTTCGTGCAGCACGACGGGCCAGACCCCCACGTGCTCGCCGTTGGTGACGAGCTTGAGGTAGTCGCGGTCGAAGCGGTCGTGCACGTCGCCCTCGCCGCGGCGCCACTCCCAGTCGTACTGGATGGTGTAGAACGAATTGAGCGGCAGGGCCTCCACCGACGTCATGTGCACCATGTGCATCGGCTCCATGCCCCGCTCGCCCATGTAGACGAAGGTCCGCTTGGCCAGGTCGCGCAGCCCCCACACGCCGGTGGAGGGCATGATAGACCCGTCGGCCTTGCGGTAGGCGGCGCTGGCCATCCGGTTGCGGACCGAACTGAAGAACACGTTGTCCACGTACACCCCCCGGTTGCCCGCCACGTCGAAGCTCTTGCCGTACCAATACAGCGAGTAGTCGATGAACGACTCGCCGGGAATGACCCCGATCTCGTATCGCTGGTTGACGCCCCGCCAGTGGCCGTTGTAGTCCTCCATGCCCCATTCGTCCATGAAGGTCTGGAGTTCCTCGTCGGCCGCCGTCGAGCAGCGGTTGTAGTAGAAGATCATCTTCTTGCCGTAGCGGTCCCGCAGGTTGAGCCGGGCGGCCTCCTCGAAGCCCCGCACCGCGCCCTCGCCGAAGGGCTCGAAGTGCACCCGCCCGATCGCGATGGCCTGCTCGACCGCCTCGTCGGAGAGCTTCTCCTCGTTGCCCCGGCGGAAGAACTCCCACAGCCGCAGGTCTCCGTGCGGCGGATGCACGCTGCCGCAGCAGCCCCAGCCCAGCCAGTGCTGGTCGCACCCGACGACGTTCCAGTTCTCCGTGTACCAGCGGTGCCGCCAGCCGGGCAGCCGGGGTTTCACCGGGGCCGCCTGCAGCCCGAACGTGATTGTCCGCGGGGCCTCGACCACCAGCGGCTTGTTGATCAGGTACACGCGGAGGGTCACGATGCCGCCCTTTCGGGTGACGTCGAGATTGGGTTTGGCCCCGTCCCACGACCAGCCGGCGTCGTTCTCGGCAAACCAGCACAGCCCGCGGTTGGGGTCGCCCAGGAAGACATAGGTGCAGAAGTTCTCGGGCCAGCCCACCGGGGGCAGGTCCGCCGCCGACCAGACGACACCCTCCCCGGCCGGGAGGGGGTGGGCCTTGATCGCGTCGCGGAAGCGGGTGCTCATCGCGTTGATCAGCCCGGCGTGGGCGGCGTTGAGGGGGATCTCCAGCACCAGTTGCTCGACGGTGCGGCCGCCGCTGGCGCCCAGGCCCAGGTCGACGCGGAGCACGCCGTCGTATTCCAGCGTGCAGGCGGGCTTGAGGGCCAGGGGCCCCAGCGTCACCTGCCCGCGGGCCAACACGCGGTCGTCCGCCCGCTCGAGGTACTCCAGCGGGCTCGCCGAAGCCTGCACCGTCTTGCCGTCGATGACGGCGACGTACCGCATCGGCCCGGCCAGCAGGTCGCACACTTCGTCGTAGTCGACGTGCCCGGCCCGGACCTGCGAGAGCAGGCCCTGGTCGTTCAGGTCGTACTCCTTCAGGGCCAGTTTCTGGGTGGCCCCGCGGCTGACGATCGGCTCGAAGGGCGGATAGACCTTGCGGCTGGCGCCCAGGCCGAGCTTTTCCCACGGGTACACCCGGCGGACGAAGTCTTTCACGACCGGTTCGGCGGGCGTGCCGGGCCCCGTGGCCGTGGCGACGACCTGGTAGTCGCCCTCGAGGGCGGGCAGGTCGAAGGCGGCCTCGCATCGCCCGGCCTCGAACCGCGAGGCCGGCAGGGACAGGCTGTGGATGACCTTGCCGTCGGCCCGCGAGCGGACCTGCACGTCCACGCGTTCCAGCCGCGCGGCGGCGGGCAGGCCGGAAACGTCGGCGAGCACACGCATGCGGTTGTGGTAGGGCCAGTACGCGAATTGCAGATCGAGCGGGGCCTTGGCGGCCTCTTCCTGCGTCCAGCGGGCCAACTGGTGCGGGCGATACGTCTGCACGCGGGAGTATATGTATTTCCCCGCCGCGTCCCGTACGAACGAATGCGCGGAGAACTCCCGGGCCGCCAGGCCTTCGGAGTATACCAGCACCCGATGCGTCTGGCCGGGCGGCACGGTGCAGTCCTCGCGATTGAAGATGTCTTCCATCCGGTCCCGCACCAGGCCGATGCCGGCGGCGAGGGTCAGGGGCTTGTCCGTGGGGTTGAAGAGATCCAGAGCGACGCCGAGGGACCCGGCGCGCCCGGGGTCTTCGAGGTAGTTCAGTTGCACGACGGGCTGCGGGGCGGCGACGAACTGGAAGCGGGGCAGTTGCCCGTTGGGGGCGGCCAGGCCCGCCCGGGCCGACGGACGCTGGAATCGCCGCACCACGTCGAGCCGCCAGAGGCTGTCGACGGCCCGACCGGCGGCGGTGAAGACCTCCAGGGGCACCTCGATCTGACAGTGCCACATGCCCTCGTGCAGGGCGTGGATTACCTGGCAGGCCCCGGCGGCCCCGGGGCAGGGGGCCCCGTCCATCGCCCGATACTCCAGACGCTCCCGCGAATTCAACACGATGCCCAGCGGCTGGCCCTCGCCCGGGGCCAGCCAGATCTCCAGGCAGTCGTCGTCGAGCAGGTCCACGCGATCGGTCACCAGGGCCCCGTCGGGGGGCAGTTCGCTGATGACGCCCACGCACAGGTGGGTGGCGGTGGCGCCCACGAGGACGCGGGCGCGGCGGTTGTCCATCAGGCCCCCGGCCCCCAGCCCGTCCAGGCCGGTGGCGGCTTTCCATCGGTCCAGTTGAATGGGCCCCTTCGCCAGCGGCGATTGGGCCAGCAGACTGGCGCGGTACAGGTCCTGCCCGGGGTAGTCTGCCATGTTGAGCTTGACGAAGTCCTTGCCATGGGCCATCGGTCACCATCCTTACGAGTTGGTTCACCTCGCCGGCTTTGGGCCCGGCGTCGAACCGGAATCCTACGGGCAAACTTTGTCGAGGGCAAGAATCGAAACTCGCCTCCGTCGGCATTGAGTGATCCTCAGGCCCGGCCGAGGGCACACTGGCGTAAGCAGATACGAGAGAAAGGGATTCAGGGATGACAATGATACGGAAGAGAAGGAACCAGACCGGTGGCGTCCAGTAACGTCCGGTCACAACCATGGGGCCAGGCCTTCTTTCCTGTCCATTCTCTTTATGTTTCAATCGCCTAATCTGGTAATCCCTGAATCCCTTTCTCCCGTACCCGCGGCCGCGGCGCGACCCCCGACGTGGTGGAGGCGGCCCCGCAAGCCATGGCGCCCGCCCTGCGAGCTTGCGGGCGGGCGGGGGGAGGGTACAATGGGCTTGTGTCCGCGGCGGCCGGGCGAGAGATACCGGAGGCGCGGCCATTCAGGAGCCCGTCATGCGATCACACGTCCTCGTCGTAGCGGTTCTCTTCGTATTGGGGCCTTGGGCGGCGTGGGGGCAGGAGCCGGGCGATACCCCTTCGGAGGAAACCACCACCGCCCCGGCGGAGGAACCGACGACCGCTCCGGCGGCGCCGGCGGCGAACTTCGTTCCCTGGCCGCAGTCGTTCACGCTCGGGGCGGGCGAGATGCCCCTGACCGGGACCGGGCGGATCGTCGCGACGGACAAGTCGCTGGCGAACCTGGCGAAGATCTTCCGCGGCGAGCTGTTCATGGTTTCGGGCCAGAGGCTCGCGATCGAGCCCGCCCCCGCCCAGGCCGGCGACATCGTCCTGGGGCTGGACGCCTCGCTTAAGAATGAAGAGGCCTACACCGTCACCGTCACCGACCGCGTCGAGATCAAGGGCGGCGGATACATCGGGGCGGTGCACGGCACGACGCTGCTGCTGCAGGCCGTCACACGCGACGCGAAAAAGGGCACGGTCGTCCCGAAGATGACCGTCTCCGACAAGCCCCACTCCGAGTACACCGGCACGATGGTGGACATCGCGCGGCAGGAGAACTCGATGGAGGATCTCAAGTCGGTCATCCTGATGATGCACTTCTACCGCATGCGGTACCTGCACCTGCACCTGACGGACATGGAGGCCTGGACGTTCCCCTCGAAGGCCTACCCCAAGCTGGGCACGCGGAACTCCGCCGCCCACGGCGGGCCCACCCCGCGACTGCCCAGCCTGGCCGAATGGCAGGACCTGGCGAAGTTCGCCGACGAACGCGGAGTGAACATCCTGCCCGAGATCGAGACGGTGGGGCATTACAGCGCCGGCATGCGGTGCTGTCCGGAGATCTTCGGCCCGGACCACGGCTCGATGAACCCGACCAACCCGAAGTTCTACCAGGCCATGGACACGATCATGGGCGAGCTCTGCCAGGTCTTCAAGACCACGCCCTACATCCACATCGGCTGCGACGAGACGAGCCTGGACGGCGCGTTCAAGAACGCCCCGGCCGAGTTCATCAAGACCAACGCGATCACCAGCGGCCATGATCTGTTCGCGTGGCACATCGGGAAGATGGCCGAGATCCTCAAGAAGTACAAGAAACGCACGATCGTCTGGGAGGACGCTCCGATCGCCGAGCGCGTGCCCAAAGAGGTGATCGTGATGGTCTGGCACATCGACGGCAACAACGGCAACTCGGCCAGCTACATGAACCAGGAGCATCCGGTCATCCAGGTCACCTGGACGCCGTGCGTGTATCAGCCCGTGCAGGCGGTGTACGAGTGGAACGCCTGGCAGGAGGGGATGAAGCCCGAGCTGATGCTGGGCACGCAGATGTTGCTGTGGGAGCGGCCCGGGGGCGAGGCGTTGCCCAAGCTGCGATACAAGTCGCCCCCGCGGAACGAGAAGGCCTGGAGCCCGTTCTCGGGCAAGACCTACGACGACTTCGCCCCGCGACAGGGGGCCTGCGATCGGGCCCTCGACCGCCTGACGACCGGCCTGTACGCCGAGGAAACCGGGCTCGTCCAGGACCTCGACGCCTGGCTCAAGGACGGGGGCAAGGGGGATGAGGGCTCGGGCATTATGCCGCCCTTCACCTTCAACGCCGCCAGCGCCCTCGTGCTCAAGAAGGCCGTGCCCGGCGGGGTTATCCGTTACACCCTCGACGGCAAGGACCCGGTGAAGAACTCGCCCGCGTACGCCAGGCCCATCAAGCTGGCCGGGGCGAAGCTGGACAAGTTCACCCTCAAGGCCCGGCTCTTCGACGACGCGGGCAGGCCCGTCGCCGGGACCTTCGTTCGCGAGTACAACCGCGAAGGGGCCGTTCCGAAGAAGAAGAAATAACCGCCCGCGCCCGCGAGCCCCGTACGACCCCGTGCAGGAGTTTACCATGCCTCGTCGCCCGGTCTGGCAGTTGGCGTGCGTCCTTCTCGTCGGGAGCGTGGTCGCCGCGTCGGCGAGGGCGCAGGAGGCCCCATCCGTCGTGCCCTGGCCCAAGAGCATCCAGCCCGGTCAGGGCCGGCTTGTCCTGACGGCGAAGGGCCGGATCGTGACGGCCGACAAGACGCTCGAGCCCCTGGCCGCCATTGTGTCCGAAGAGATCGAGCTGGCCTGCAACGTTCGCCTGGCGCCCGGGGGCGGGCCCGCCGGCGCGGGCGACATTCGCCTGGCGATCGACGGGGGCCTCAAGGGCGACCGCCCGGTGGGCTTCACGCGGATGGCCGCCTATGAGTACAACCTGCTCGACCGCATGCCGCAGGTCTGGACGTTCACGCTGTATCAGGCCGACGCGAAGTGGAAGAAGGCCCCGGACGACCTCTCGGGGCTCGGGCGGCTGTACGCCGGCACGGCCGCCGGTTTGCTCCTGACCGACATGCACCAGGTGCACTTTCCGTCGCACCTGGTCTGCACGTGGGAGGGCCTGACCAGCCTGGCCGGCGAGGGCGAGTACACCTTCCGGCTGCGATCGTGCGGGGGGACGAGCCGGCTGTTCGTGGACGGCAAGCTGCTGATCGACCGGACGGCGACGGACTGGGGGCAGGATGTGGGCACGGCCCGGCTGGCCGCGGGAAAGCACGCGGTCAAGGTCGTCCGCTGCGGCGGGGCGGGGTATCAGTCGCTGAACCTCGTCGGGCCGGGCGGGAAGCTCAAGCCTCTGGACCTGGAGACGGTCCAACGGCCCCGCGACTGACGCCGGGTCAGGCGTTCGCCCTCCGCTTCAGGAGCATGGGAAGGCCCACGCCCAGGAGGGCAAGCAGGCTCATCGGTTCGGGGACGTTGGTCAGGGGATACGTGCCGGTGGGCCCGCCGTCCAGGCCGAAGTTGTCCTTCAGCATGCCGAAGTCTTCCGGGCCGATCTCGCCGTCGTCGTTGGCGTCGCCCAGGGTCCAGCTCTGATGCTGGCCGAAGGGCAGGCCGTCGAGGCCGAAGCCGTCCTTCAGGATGCCGAAGTCTTCCGGCCCGACCTCGCCGTCCAGGTTGAAGTCGCCGTCGAGGTAGCCGGGCCAGCCGGCGCCCACGACCACGCTGCCGCTGCCTGTGACGAAGGCGGAATTGGAGGAGGTATAGGTGCCGGCGCCCAGGGGCACGCCGCCGACGATCAGGCTGCTGGTCGTCAGCACCCCGCCGGTGCCGGTGCGGACCTGCACGTTAGTGCCCAGGGTCAACGCGGCCACCGTGTCGCTGTACCCGGCGAGATCCAGGAAGTTCAGATAGTGAGTGGGGTCTGGATAAACCGGGACGGGGGGGTCGCCCTCCGACCCGCCGGGCCACTCCGTGCCCGTCAGCGTGGTGGTCAGAACCGTGATGGCCGACGTGGGGCTGAACTGGTTGCTGGCGCCCCAGGTGAGCCGAGCCGATTGGCTCGTATTGGTGCCCACGTTGATGTTGCCGAGAATGGCCGGGCCGGTCGTGTTGGCGAGCAGAACCCGCCCGAAGACGATGTTCGTGGTGGCCGTGGCGGCAATGGAAGCCGACACGGTTTCGAAGTTGTCATTCCCATAGCTCCACCAGACGACGGACTGGAAACTCACCGTGCCGCTTCCCGTGACGGGCGCCGCCACGCTGAAGGGCATGTTGCCGCCGCCGCTGTCCACAATGAGCGTGTTGCCGTTGAGGTCGAGAGGAACCGAAAAACCCTGGCTCCACCAGGCGGTTGTCGTCTCGCCCACCAACTGCCCGGTGTTGCCGGCGCCAACGGTATCGTTGATGGGAATGTATCCGCTGATGGGAACGACGTCAGCGAACGCCGGGGCCGACACAACCAGAACGGCCGCAGCCAATCCAAGTACCCATGTGGTTCTGTTCATTGGTGTCTCCTTCGACATGGTGTCAACAAATCACCCCGTTCACTCCGGATGAAGGGGTAACTATCACGATCGGATTATACTCCCGCGCGGCGTGGGCGTGGGGGAAAAAACCGGGATTTTCAGCCGGGCGGGCCAAAAACGACAGAACCACGGCGACGGATCGTCGCCGTGGTTCTGTCGGTGTACCGGTTGATGGGGGGGCTTCAGATCAGGCCTTGGCCCGCCGCTTCAGGAGCATCGGGACGCCCACACCCAGGAGGGTCAGCAGGCTCATCGGTTCGGGGACGTTGGTCAGGGGATACGTGCCGGTGGGCCCGCCGTCCAGACCGAAGTTGTCCTTCAGCATGCCGAAGTCTTCCGGGCCGATCTCGCCGTCGTCGTTGGCGTCGCCCAGGGTCCAGCTCTCATGGTTGCCGAAGGGCAGGCTGTCCAGGCCGAAGTTGTCCTTGAGGATGCCGAAGTCTTCCGGGCCGACCTCGCCGTCCTTGTTGAAATCGCCGGCGAGGTAGTCGGGCCAGACGGGGCCGCCGCCAGCCGCGGCGATCTGCACGCCGAACAGGCCCGGGCAGGCCGTGCCCGTGAAGACGCCGAGGATCTGGCCGGTGCCGTCGGCGGTGACGCTATCCCAGTTCCAGTCGCCTTCGGAGTCGAGTACGGCGGCGACGCCATTGGCTGTGTGGCTGGTGGCCGCCTCGGACCCGCTGCCGAAGAACGCGATCTTATAGGCCGCGTTGGGCGTCAGCCCCGTGAAGGCCCACGAGTAGGACGGACCGGTGAGGACGCCATCGTAGAGATAGGGGCATTCGGACGCGGTCGTATAGTCGTAAGGGGGGGGATTCCGGAGGGTCTCGCCGGTGCTCCCGCTGGAGATGGCCGCGCTCCAGTTATTGCGCCAGCCGCCGCTGCCCGCGTCGGCCGCTACGCCCATCAGGAAATTCATGCCACTGGCCCCGCCCGTGCCGTCGAGCAGGCCCAGCGTGCCGGCCGAGTTATTCCCCGAGTTGTTCCCGCCCACGGCCACGGCATTCCACGGACCGCTCTGGCCGGTGAAGATGATGCCGTCGGCGTTCGTCATCGTCTCGCCGGGGGTGAGGACCGTGTCGCCCGAACACGGGCTGGTGACGCCAACACTCACATCGTATCCGTTGTAAACGAAGTCCACGCTGACGACGGCCTGGGCGGACCCGGCCATGCATACGAAGGCCAGCAAGGCCAGACCGAGAACCCAATTGCGAACTCTCATGTGATTCTCCTCAAAATAATGACCCAAAACCAAACCTCCACTCTCACCGCTCAAGTGAAAGAGGTAACAGCCCACGATACTACCACAGAATTCGCTTTTGTGGGGAAAAACTCAGGTATTTCTTGCAGCCAATACCCAACTTGTCACGAACGGATTCGCCCGCGATAGTCCAACTCGTCCGGGCCGGGCGGATTCCCGCCGGCCGCGGCGATATGACCCAGGATCCACCCCGGCACCGTGCCTGGCGCCGGGGGTTGTCGGGGGTCAGGCCTTGGGTCGCCGCTTGAGAAGCGTCGCGGCCCCTGCGCCCATAAGTGTCAGCAGACTCATCGGTTCGGGGACGTTGGTCAGGGGATACGTGCCGGTGGGTCCGCCGTCGAGCCCGAAGTTGTCCTTCAGCATGCCGAAGTCTTCGGGGCCGATCTCGCCGTCGTCGTTGGCGTCGCCCAGCGTCCAGCTCTCGTGGTTGCCGAAGGGCAGGCTGTCGAGGCCGAAACCGTCCTTCAGGATGCCGAAGTCCTCCGGCCCGACCTCGCCGTCCAGGTTGAAGTCGCCTTCGAGGTAGCCGGGCCAGGAGGGGGCGACGGCGGCGATCTGGGCGCCATAGAGGCCCGGCGTTCTCCAGCCCGTGAAGGTGCCCAGGATCGTGCCGGCGGCGTCGGCGGTGACGCTATCCCAGTTCCAGTCATTCTCGGAATCTTTAACGCCTGCCACGCCATTGGCTACGTTGCTGGTGCCGCCGCCCTGACCGAACCATACCAACTGATACGCGGCGTTGGGCTCCAGGCCGGTAAAGCTCCATACATAGTGGTCGCCCGTGAACATATCGCCGTAAAGATAGGCCGACTCGTTCCGCAGTTGCTTGATGGAGTCGGGCGGCGCCTCATTCGGAGTGCATGCCCAATTGCCCGGATCGGGTAATCCGGTGGCCGATCCCATCGCCAGTTCGACGGTCGTCGGGTTGCCGGCACCGTCGTTCAGGAACCCGCTCTGATGGGCCCATCCGTAAGTGTAGAACCCGATGTTAAAGGCGTTCCACGGGCCGACCTGGCCGGTGAAAATGATGCCAGCGGTGTTCTTTTCCGTCCCGGTGGTAGTCGTGTCGCCCGAGCAGACCCCGCTGCTCGTCAGATTATACCACTGGCCGACAACGAAGTCGACGCTGATCAAGGCGTAGGCGGGACTAGCGACAAACACCAAGGCCAGCAAGGCTAATCCAGAGATCCAATGGCCCTTCTTCATGCGATTCTCCTTCGACATGTGGTCTAGAAACGGCCTCCGCTCTCCCCGCTCAGGCCAGAGGGTTCCGGAGGTTCACCAACGGCGATTATACCCGCCCTTCTACGTATGGGGGGAAAACACAAACTTTTTTGTGGGGCCGACGAACGCCCTTCGCCTCCGCCCCGACAGACACGGGCGTCTCCCGGGGCAAGGGGTGGGTTTCCACTCAGGCCCTGGGCCTTCGTTTCAGCCACATCGGAGCGGCTGCGCCGAAGATGACAAACAGGGTGGCCGGTTCGGGGGCCGTCGACAGCGGGTAGGTGCCGGTGGGTCCGCCGTCGAGGCCGAAGTTGTCCTTCAGCATGCCGAAGTCCTCCGGGCCGATCTCGCCGTCGTCGTTGGCGTCGCCCAGCGTCCAGCTCTCGTGGTTGCCGAAGGGCAGGTTGTCGAGGCCGAAACCGTCCTTCAGGATGCCGAAGTCCTCCGGCCCGACCTCGCCGTCCAGGTTGAAGTCGCCGGCGAGGTAGTCGGGCCAGACGGGGCCGCCGACGGAGGCGATCTGGGCGCCATAGAGGCCCCCGTTGTGGTTGTTCGAATTGCCCGTGAAAACGCCGGCGATCGTGCCGTCGGCGTCGGCGGTGAGGCCGGTCCAGTTCCAGTCGCCTTCGGAATCGCGAGAGCCCGATACGCCATTGGCCACGTTGCTGAGGGCGTCTTCGATCCGACCGAACCACACGAGATCATAGGACGCGTTGGCCTGCAGGCCGGTGAAAGCCCAGGCAAAGTGGTTGACGTTGTTAACATACGGACAATAGATATAGGCCGACTCGTTCCGCAGTTGTTTGATGGAGTCGGGCGGTGCTTCATTCGGAGCGCAAAGCCAAGAACCCGCATCGCTTACCCCGGTGGCCGATCCCATCGCCAGTTTGACGGTTGTGGAGGCGCCAGTTCCGTCGTTCAGGAACCCGCTCTGGTGGGCCCAGCCGTTAGTGTAGGCGCCGAGGCCAAAGGCGTTCCAGAGGCCCACCTGCCCGGTGAAAACGATGCCCTCGGTGTTCTTCTCCGTGCCGGTAGTCGTCGTGTCGCCCGAACAGGCGCCGCTGCTGCCGGAGAGGTCCTGCCACGTGCCGACGACGAAATCCACGCTGATCAGGGCGTGGGCGGGGCCCGCGACAGACACCATGGCCAACAAGGCCAGTCCGAGGATTCGATTGCCCCATTTCATCTGGTTCTCCTCCGAACGGTGGTTCAGGGAACAGGTTCTGCGTATATCAGGCCTTGGGCCTTCGTTTCAGCAAGATCGGAAGGGTCAGGCCCAACAGGGCCAGGGTGGCCGGTTCGGGCACGTTCGACAGGGGATACGTACCGGTGGGTCCGCCGTCGAGGCCGAAGTTGTCCTTCAGCATGCCGAAGTCTTCCGGGCCGATCTCACCGTCGTCGTTGGCGTCGCCCAGCGTCCAGCTCTCGTGGTTGCCGAAGGGCAGGCTGTCGAGGCCGAAGTTGTCCTTCAGGATGCCGAAGTCTTCCGGGCCGACCTCGCCGTCCTTGTTGAAGTCGCCATCGAGGTAGTTGGGCCAGGAGGCCCCGGCCGTGCCGAAGGCCTGGATCTCATACAGGCGGGACCAGTAAATCGCGGGGGTCGGGGAGGGGGTGTGGGAGGTGGTCCCCGTGGACCCGTAGCCGAAGTCCAACAGGATGCTCGTGGTGCCGGCGGCCGTGGCAACGGCAAAATCCTGATACCACGGGCTGTCGCTGATGCCTTGCCAGCCGCCGAAGGACGGCCAAGGGTCGCCGGTGTAGGACACGGCCGTCGTCGCCAGGGCCACGTTGCTGTACTTGGTCGGATCCAGTAGGTCGGCGCCGGCCAGAGTCGCGGTCGTGCTGTAAACAGTTACCTGACAGGCGATTCGGTCGCCGTTATCGCCCCAGACACGGATATTCTGTACGTTGGCCGACAGGCCCGAGAAGGACACCCGTTGGTACCCGTTCGTCCAGAAGATGATGCCGTCGATGTCATTGGGCGCTCCCGTGGCGGGGGCATGCTCGTCGTTTAACGTGTTGGTCGTGGGCAAGGTGTTGAGATCGTTGTTCTGATAGACCCAGTCGAAGCCGAACAGATTGACCGATGTGGTTGTGACGCCCGGTGTTACGGCCGGGGAAAGCACGTTGGCCAGGCCCATGGTGTCATACGGAGGCGGGAGGGCAGGCGTCGAGGCCCCGGGCGGGTTGGCCGCCCCCGGGGTCACGTCGACCAGGTTGTAGGCCCAGACCATCGAACCGAAACCACCCAGCACCCCTACGGCCAGGATTGTTGCCAGATGTGCGCGCATCTTCGCTCTCCCTGTAAAGGAACGACCGATGACCACATTAGAATTGCCGACCGCTACTTGAGTCTCCATCATATATATACCTGCCGTCGCATTCCGTCAAGCGGAATCCGGGCTGGTTTCCCGGGAAATTGCTGTTCGATTGCGTCAGACCGCCGGCGGGCGTAGAATGGCGTCGCGTCGGGCGGCATGGCGCCCGGCGACCGGACGGGAAGGCAGGCGATGAAACAGGCATTGCTTCTGCTGGCGGGGTGCGTGGCGGCCTTCGCGGGGCTGGGCCTGTTTCGCCGCCCCCAGCCGCCGCCGGCGGGCAAGACGGCCATCGAGTTCTGGACCTACGCCGGGGGCGGATCGGCCGCCCGGACGCAGCGGTTCTGGCGAGGGGTCGCCGACGGGTTCGAGAAAGACAACCCCGACGTTGCGGTTCGCGTCGTCGCCGACATTAACCAGGGGCACTTTCTGGGGATGCTCACCACGCGGCTGCTGGGCGGGCGGGCGCCCGACGTGTTCGTCGCCGACGACGGGGTGATCGCCGCCTTGAACCAGGACGCCCTGCTGACGCCCCTCGACGCGTACATCCGCGACGACGCGGCCTACCGCCAGAGTGACTTCCCCCCCAGCATGGTCGCCGACGGATACGTGGGCAAGGTCTGCTATTCCATCCCCTGGTACGGCGGATACGGCGGGCTGTATTACCGCACGGACCTGCTGGCCCGGGCGGGCGTGGGCCCGCCGCGAACGTGGGAGGAACTGCTGGCCGTCTGCCGCACCCTCCAGGACAAACTCGGCATGAAGTACCCGCTGGCCCTCGAGCCCCAGGGGCCCTTCTGGATGTGGGCGTGGATGTGGCAGAACGGCGGCGACGTGCTCAGCCCCGACTGCCGCCGCGTCACCATCGACACCCCCGAGGTGATCGGGGCGGTGCAGTTCGTCCACGACCTGGTCCACGTTCACAAGGTCTGCGACCCGGCCCTGACTCGCGGCACGCCCGTCAGCGAGATGTGGTCGGCCGGGCGGGCGGCCATGATGATCGACGGCTCCTGGGCCCTGGGCTTTTTGGACGAGAGTTACCCGGCCTACAAGGGTAAGTGGGCCCTGGCGCCGCTGCCGGCGGGGAAGTTCCGCTTCGGTTTCTACGGCGGGCAGCACATGGCGATTCCGGCCGCCTCGCGCCACCAGGGCCTGTCGTGGCGGTTCATGGCTTACGCGACGAGGCCGGAGGTGCAGCGGGCCTGGTCCGACCAGACCGGCTCCCCGCCGGCGAACCTGCGGACGTTCGAGCTGTCCGGTTTCGCCGCCGACCACCCCCACCTGGCGGCGATGAAGGAGGCGATGCTCGCCGGGCGCAACAACCCGCTCGTGCCCTTCATCGGCGAGTTGTGGTACGGGCGGTTCGCCAACCTCGTGCTCGACCCGGTGATGCCCCGCGCGGACGCGGACGTGGGCGCCGTCGTCAAGGCCGCCGCCGCCCAGATGCAGAACGCCGTGGACGACTATTGGCGCACGCACCGGCATTTCGTGCAGGGGAGACGCTGATGGGCCGACTGGCCGGACGACGGGCCTCCGAGGCCGCCACGGGCTGGATCCTTATGACCCCCGCCGCGACGGTCCTGACCGTCTGCGTGTTCGTGCCCACGCTGATCGCCCTGGCCCTGTCGTTCACCCAGTGCAGCCGCTTCCTCAACGCCCACTTCGTGGGCTTCGACAACTACCTCCAGATCGTCCGCGACCGCGAGTGCCTGGGCGCCTTCGTCAACACGCTGTACTACCTGGTGCTGTTCGTGCCGCTGAACCTGGCGATATCGCTGGGCGTGGCCCTGCTGCTCAACCGCACGTTCCGGGGGATGAAACTCATCCGCTCGATCTACTTCGTGCCGGTGGCGGTCTCGGGCATCGTGGCCGTCAGCGTGTTCCGGTTCATCTTCCACAGCGGCGCCGCCGGGCCCGTCAACGCCCTGCTCACCTCGCTCCAGAGCGCGATGGGGTTCGACCCGCAGCCGGTGCCCTGGCTGTGGGATTCGCGCTGGGCGATGCCGACGATCATCTTCATCACGCTGTGGAAGAGCACGGCGTTCTTCTCCATCATCATTCTGGCGGCGTTGCAGGACGTGCCGCGGGAGCTTCACGAGGCCGCCGCCGTCGACGGCGCGGGGCGGTGGGCGCGGTTCGCCCACATCACCGTGCCCTCGGTGGCCCCCGTGCTGGCGATGGTGGCCACGCTCTCGAGCATCGGGGCCTTCCGCGTCTTCGAGCCGATGTTCGTCCTCACCGGCGGGCGGTACGACACCCAGACCATCGCCCTGAAGGCCTACACCACCGCCTTCCAGACGGGCGAACTGGGGCTGGCCAACGCCATCAGCTTCGCCCTGATGGTCATCATCCTGCTGGCGACGCTGGGGATGAACCGGCTCTCGCGGAGGTTCGAATGACGCGGGCGCTCCGTCCAACCCGCCGCGGGCCCCGGCGAATCCTCGCCCGCAGCCTCTATGCCCTGGCCCTGGCGGGCGGGGCGGTGTTCTTCGGCTTCCCGCTGCTCTGGATGGCGAGGGGCTCGATCATCTCCCAGGCCCAGTGGATGAAACAGCCCATGGAGTGGATCCCCCCGGCCGGGGAGATCACCTTCCGCGCGTTCGGGCAACTTTTCCAGAGCCCGCAGTTCCGCATGGGGCAGGTGCTGCTCAATACGGCCTTGCTGGCGGCGTTCACGACGATCTTCAACGTGCTGTTCAACTGCATGGCGGGCTTCGCGCTGGCGAAGATGAAACTGCCCGGCAAGCGGGTCATCCTGCCTGTGCTCCTGGTCACGATGATGGTGCCCTTCGAGGGCATGATGGTCTCGCTGTACCTGACGGTGACGCGATTGGGGCTGGCCGACACCCTCCCGGGCCTGCTCCTGCCCATGTCCACCAGTGCGTTCGGGGTGCTGCTGATGTGGAAGTTCTTCTGTCGCGTGCCGGATGAGCTCGTCGAGGCCGCCGTCGTTGACGGGGCCGGGTGGGTCAGCATCCTCTTCCGCATCATGATCCCCACGGCCGCCCCGGCCGTCGCGACCGTCGCGGTGCTGAGCTTCCTGGGCGGGTGGGAGGCGTTCCTCTGGCCGATGCTCATTACCGACCCGGCCAGCCAGTTCGACGTGCTCCAGAAGGTCATCGCCGGGGCGACGATCGCCTCGATGAGCGGGGGGACGGAGATGGAGTGGACCTACCTGATGGCGGCGGCCCTGGTCTCCACCGTCCCCGTCCTGCTCCTGTTTCTCCTGGGCCAGCGATTCTTCATCACCGGGCTGACCAGCGGGGCCGTCAAAGGCTGAGCGGCCTTGACCGCCCCGGAGGTCCGCCCGTAGGATGGCCGCATGGCGGACCGTGATATCGAGCCCGCGGCACCGGAGCTAGGATGACATTTCCCTATGGCAAGGCGCCTTTCTGGATCCTCGTGCTGACGCTGCTCAGCGCGTCGGTCATCGTCGCCCTCCGTACGGGGCGGACGACGGAGCGCCCGGACCTGGTGTTCTGCATCTTCGCGGACAATCACGTGGCGGCCTATCGCAAGGCCATCGCCGAGTTCGAGAAGACGCATCACGTCAAGATCCAGTTGCAGATGCTCGGCTACGACGCCTTTACCAGCCGGCTGCAGTCGGCCATGCTGACCGGCGCCGAGGTCCCGGATATGGTCGAACTGTTGATCTCCACGATGGGCTACTTCACTCGCGGGCCGCTGGAGGAGGTCGGGTTCGTGGACTTGACCGACCGGCTTCGCAAGGAGGGGCTCTACGGGCGCATGGTGGAAGAGCGGTTCAGCGTATGGTCCAGCCGCGGGCACGTCTTCGCCCTCCCGCACGACGTGCACCCCGTCATGCTCTTCTACCGGCGTGATCTGATCGATCGGCTGGGGATCAAGGTCGACGATCTGAAGACCTGGGACGACTTTACGGCCATGGGGCGGCGCATCACCAAGGACCTGGACGGCGACGGCATTCCCGACCGCTACGCCATCGACCTGGACAGCAAGGGAGGCGAGTTTCTCCAGATGCTCCTTCTCCAGCGGGGCGGGGGCCTGTTCGACGCGGGCGGGAGCGTGACGTTCGACACCCCCCTGACGGCCGATACGATCCTCTGGTATCTGCACGTGATGCGCGGGCCCCATCGCATCGGCTTCGAGGCCGGGTGGGGGCAGAGCCTCGCCAAGGCCGTCAATGACGGGCTCGTGCTGTTCTTCGTCTGCCCGGACTGGCGCAGCAAGCAGTTCGAGCTGGACGTGCCCAACCTGTCGGGCCAGGTGGCCCTGATGCCCCTGCCGGCGTGGGCCCCCGGCGGCCGCCGGACCAGCACCTGGGGCGGCACGGGCCTGGCCATCACCAAGGCCTGCCGGAACCAGGACCTGGCCTGGGAGTTCGCCAAGTTCCTCTACCTGAAGAAGGAGGAACTGGGCGAGCGGTTCCGGGACACGAGCATTCTTTCGGCCTTGAAAGACTCCTGGGACATGCCCGCCTTCGACGAGCCGCGGGCCTTTTATTCGGGTCAGCCGATCGGGCGGCTCTACGCGGGCCTGGCGCCCCGCATCCCCGCCTGCTACGTCAGCCCCTACACCCAACTGGCCGGGGCGAAGCTCACCGAGGCCTACCTGAACGCCGCGGAGTACTTCGACAAGCACGGCGACGAAGGCCTGAGGGATTTCATCGATCGGGAATTGGCCCGCTGCGCCCAGTACGTCCGGACGGTAATGCAGCGAAACGTGTTCCTCCGCCCGGAGGCCCCCGGGTCGCGGGAGGGGGCCCGATGAACGATCTCCGCAAGCGACCCGCCGGCGGCCGGTCGGCGCGATGGACGCCGTGGGTGTTCCTCGCGCCCTACCTGGCCCTGACGGCGGTGTTCTTCGTCTACCCGTTCATCAACGCGGTGTTGCTGGCGTTCCAGCAGACCAACGGGCCCCGAAGCCACGTCTGGGTCGGGCTCGACAACTTCCGCTTCGTCCTGAGCGACCCGGACTTCTACACCGCCCTCTGGAATACCACGGTCTACGCCCTCGTGTCCGTCTTCGTGCAATTGCCCCTGGCGCTCGGGCTGGCCCTGATGCTCAACGCGGGCCGAAGCCGGCTGAAAGGTTTCTTCCGCCTCCTCCTGTTCAGCCCCAACCTCGTCGGGCAGATCTTCGTCGGCGTGATCTTCTCGGTCATCTTCATGCCCCGCTACGGCATGTTCAACCAGTTCCTGCAGGCCCTGATCGGGTGGGGGCTGGAGGAACGCTGGCTCAGCAACCCTTCGCTCGTGATGCCCGCCCTGATCGTGACGAGCCTGTGGCTCTACGTCGGGTTCAACATGATCTACTTCCTGGCGGCTCTCCAAAACGTCGAGAAAGACCTCGTCGAGGCCGCCACCGTGGACGGCGCGGGGCCCTGGAGGGTCTTCTGGCACGTGACGCTGCCCTCGATCAAGCCCGTGGCCGTCTTTGTCGTCGTCATGAGCACCATCGGGTCGTACCAGTTATTCGAGTTGCCCTACGCCCTGCTGAAAGGTTTCGGCCCCAAGAACAGCGGGCTCACGATCGTCGGGTATCTCTACAATACCGCCTTCGCCGCCGGCGACCTGGGCACCGGTTCGGCCGTCGGGTGGATTCTCGCCCTGATTATCGCCGTCATCAGCCTGGCCCAGTTGAGGATCTCGCATGCGGCCCGGGAGTAGAATGCGATGAACGCATGGCACGGGATGATTCTCGCGGCGGCGGCCGTCTACGTCGCCCTGCGGTTGGCGCGGCGCAAGGCGTCGACCGTGTACGCCAGGTATCTCCTGCTGGCCGTCGCGTCGGGCCTGGTGCTGTCGCCGTTTGTCTGGCTGGTGTGCTCGGCGTTCAAGGACAAGGACGTCCTGATGCAGTTCACCTTCCTCCCGCCGGTTCGAGACTGGTCGCCGGACACGGTGAACCTCCAGAACTTCCGCGACCTGTTCTCGGGCCAGCAAACCGCCCAGGGCACGGTCTATTTCTGGGAATACATCGTCAACTCGCTGTTCCTGGCCGGGGCCGGGACGATCATCCCCTTGTTCTTCTGCTCGCTGGGCGGCTACGCCCTGGCCAAGTTCCGCTTCCGGGCGAAGAAGCTGCTCATGGCCTTCATGCTCGCGACGATGATGATGCCGGGCATGCTGTTCCTGGCCCCCGTCTACCGGATGATCTATCAGTTGGGATGGATGGACACCTACTGGGCCCTGCTCGTGCCCGGGGCGGTCAACGTGTTCGGCATGTTCCTGTTCCGCCAGGCGATCACCGCCGTCCCGGACAGCCTGATCGAGGCCGCCCGCATGGACGGCGCGGGCGAGTTCGGCATCTACCTCCACGTGGTCATGCCCCTCGTGCGACCCATGAGCGCCGCCTTCTGCCTCATCGCCTTCCTGGGCGCGTGGAACGCCTTCGTCGGGCCCCAGGTCTTCCTCCAGACCCAGAGCAAGCTGACGCTGCCCGTGGTTCTCAACCAGTCGCTCGGCCTGTACGTTCAGCACTACGGCACGTACATGGCCGGGACGCTTCTGGCGATCATCCCGCCGGCGGTGCTGTTCTTCGCCCTGCAGAAGGAATTCGTCGCCGGCCTCACCAGCGGGGCGGTCAAAGGCTGACCCACGCGCGCCCGCGAAAAGGAGCATCCGAATGAGACTCGCCGCCATGGCCACCGTGTTGTGGATGATGACGGGCCTGACGGCCCACGCAAGTGATCTGTATGTCTCCCCGAGCGGAAATGACGCCAACCCCGGCACGAAGGACAAGCCACTGGCGACCCTCGAGCGGGCGCGCGACGCCATCCGCCAACGCAAGAAGAACCCTCTGCCCCCCGGCGGCGTGAGCGTCTATCTCCGGGCCGGGCGGTACAACCTGGACAAGACGTTCACGTTGACCCCCCAGGACTCCGGCGAAGCCGGCTCGCCGGTGGTGTACACGGCCCCCGAGGGCGAGACGGCCGTGATCACCGGCGTTCGTCCGATCGCCGGCTGGAAGAAGCTGGACGCCCCGCCCCCGGCGGCGAACCCGAAGGCCGCGGGCAAGCTCTGGGTCGCCGACGTCCCCAAGGGCTGGCGGTTCCACTATCTGTACGTGGACGGGCGCGGCGAACCCAACGCCCGGACCACCCCGAGCACCCGGTGGCCGACGGACTGGCCTCGCCTGGCGTCTGCCGGTCCGGCGGCGCCGGAAGGACGGCTGGCCACGTTCCCCCCCGGCGTGCTCGAGAACCTGCCCGGCGACGGCCAGGTCGAAATGGACGTCATTACCGCCACCTGGTGGAACAGCCTCGTCGTTCTCAAGGACATCGACGCGGCCCGGAACACCGCCCGCATGCACGGGAAGAACACCGGGCAGAACCCCGGGAATCTTTTCGCCTTTGGCGGCGGGGCCTTCAACCTCCGCAACGCCCTGACCGTCCTGGACCAGCCCGGCGAGTGGGTGGTCGACTCCGCCGCCGGGCGAGTCTACTACTGGCCCCCCGACGGCACGATGACCGGCAAGACCGTCGAGGCCCCGGCCCTGTACGAACTGGTCCGCCTCCAGGGCGACGAGGAGGCCCAGGGGTGGAAACAACAGGTCCACCACGTGGAGATTCGCGGCCTGACGTTCCAGTACACCGACCGCCTGGCCGAAGACCGCTGGCCGGACGAGTGGCTCAAACGCAACAGCGAGAACACCGACGCGACGATCTACCTCCAGGGCGCGCGGGACTGCCTCGTCGAGGGTAACCGCATCCTGCATTCGGGCGGCTACGCCCTCGTGCTCGACCATTACGCCCAGGGCAACCGGGTCGTCCGCAACGAGATGGCCTGGCTGGCCAGCGGGGGGGTGCAACTGAGCGGTTACGGCCCCGGGGCCGTGGACGTGAACAAGCGGAACGCCGTCGAGCGGAACTACGTCCACGACTCCGGCCTGGAGTACATGCACTCGGCGGCGGTGACGCTCTACGGCAGCGGGGGCAATCGCATCCGTGGCAACTGCCTTCGCCGCCTGCCCTACGCCGGCGTGGTCATCGTGGGGGCGTCCTTCGAGCAGGCCAACGATCCCTCGAGGATGGACTGCGCCGACTGCTACGGCAACACGCAGTCGCAGTATCAGATCCGCTGGAACGACGTCAACGGGCACAAGCCCTTCACTCGCGCGAGCTTCAAGGGCTGGCTGCACTCGGGGGACAACCAGGTCGAGTACAACCTCGTCAGCGAGTTCATGACGACCATGGTCGACGGCGGAGCCCTGTACGCCTGGTGCTGCGGCGATAACAACCTCTGGCGGAAAAACCTGATCCACAAGACGAGCGGGCAGTCGATGGCCTGGGCGCTCTACATGGACGACGTCGTCGACAACCAGATCCACCGCGACGAGGTCATCTGGGCGCCCTGTTCCGCCGTCATGCAGAAAGGCTCGGGCATGCAGTTCGTCAACATCGAACACAGTTACCCGGCCAAACCCAAGGGCTACGACGCCCTCCTGAAAGAGATCATCGCCACGGTGAACGCTGAAGGCGGCTGGCCCGCCGCCCTCGACGCCGCGACCCTGCCGCGATGACCGCCGCGGTATTCTGGGGGGTGAGGAAGGTGCCCACGCAGAGGGCGGCGCCGGCGCCCACGCGCCGGAAGCTGACGGCCGCCTCGCCCCGCGGGGCGCTGGGCCCGGCCGATTCGAGCACCTCCCATCGCCCCAGCGAGACTACTTCCTGTCCACGGGAATCAACAACCTGTTCCATTCCACCGGTTTCTTCAGCGAAGGCCCGCCCATCGCGAGGCTGAAGTACATGCCCGCGTCGGCCTGGTAGCACTCGGCCCTGAAACCGGCGGTGCCTTTGGAAAGCGTCACCGATCCCTCGGTCGCGCCCCAGTCGCTCTTGCCGCTGCGGTCGCACACAAGCTGGTCGTTGACGTATAGCCGGGCCCCGCCGCCGTGGCTGCGAAGCCGGCATTCGAACGAACCGTCGGAGGGCACGTCGATCCGGCCCTCGTACACGAGCACCGAGCGGGCGGGCAGGTCCTGCACCGCGTTGGGCCACACGTGCGGCTCGACGGTCTCTCGCACCAGCTTGAGTTTCGACAGGTCCGGGCGCTCGATGTCGCCCGCGGGATTCTCGTAGATTTTCAACCGCACCATTCCGGTCAGGCGGGCGAGATAGTCGTAGTTGTCAAGGAACAGCACGCGCGACGCGCCGGCGGGCTGCCGGCCCCGGAATGCGGCGGCCCGAATGACGGTCCGCAGCGACCTGGGCGAGTTGGATTGGTCGTGGTTGACGCCGTCTTTCTCGGTGATCTCCAGCGGGCGTTCCCACAGCGGCGAGTCGGCGGTCGGCTCCTGGGCGTTCATGGTGTAGCGGACGGTCAGGCCCGGCGCCAACGGCGTGGCCGAGACCGACGCGGCCTTCTTGTAGACGTACGCGCACTCGCCCTTGGGCCTGGGACCTGGCGACACGTCCAGCGTGAAGCCGTAGAGCAGTTTGTCCAGCAGGGCGTCGCAGGCTGCCAGCCGCCCGGCGAAGGCCCCGTAGCCGCCCGGCGCGCCGGGGTTCCACACCTGCTGGGCCATCGCCGCGACGCGGCGGCGCAGGCTGGGGATCTCCCGCCACTCGGGCTGCTCCCACGCGCACATCTGCGCGCCGGCGACCAGCGGGGTCGGCTCGACCCTCGCCCAGTGCGTCTTGTCCCACGCGCGGGAGACCTGCCCGAACCGGTAGACGTCCCAGTCGAGGATGTTCTCGGGCGCATGCTGCTTTCCGTTGACGACGTACATCGGCGTCCACGAGGCGTTAATGACGGTGTACCCGTTCCGGATGAGGTTCCCGGGCGGGTTGTACCGCACCTCGAACTCCATCACGATCACGTCGGTGGGGATCTTGAAGTTCCTGCCGCCCGTTCCGCCGAAGCCCTCCCACACGATCGTCCGCCGGCCGTGCTTCTTGACAATCTCGTTCATCTTCACAATGTACTGCATGTAGAGCTCGTGTACGTTCTCGAGGTTATTCTCCTTGAGATACCGGGCCGTCTCGGGACGCGGACCGATCTGCCCCAGCCAGGCCTCGTCGCTGCCGACGTGGACGTAGGGGGAACTCTGGAACACCTGGCACATCTCTCCCACGAGCGTGTCCAGGGCCGGGTATGCCTTGGGATTCATGAAGTTCAGGCAGTTGATCCTGACCGGCTTACCGTCGGGGCCGATCAGGCCGAACGTCTCGGGCATCGCGCCCTGCATCGCGCCGCAGTGGCCCGGGGCTTCGAGCTCCGGCACGAGGGTGACGCCACGCCGGTCGGCGAACGTCACCAGCGCCTTGAGCTCGTCCAGCTTGTACGTCCTGTTCCTGGAGACCAGGGCCGGGAATGCGGTGGAGGGGAAGGTGAACGCCTCGTTGTCGGTCAGGTGCAGGTGCAGATACCGCACCTTGTAGAGCCGGCAGAGCTCCACCACCTGGCGGAGCGAGTCGAGCGAGTGGGGCGAGCGGGCCACGTCGATCATCAGCCCGCGGTAGCCGTATCGCGGCTGGTCCTTGACGGTGAGGCGGGGCAGGGCCGCGACGCCCTTCTCGAACGTCATCGCCTGCAGGAGCGTCACCGTGCCCATCGCGACGGAGGCGTAGCCGCCGCCGGCGACCGTCGCGCGGTCCTGCACTATCAGCTCGTAGGCCTCGCCCTCCAGGGCCGGGTCGAGCCGGAGGACGATGTCGCCCGCGCCGCCGGCGCCCTTGCCGGTGGCCAGCCGCAGGCCGGTCTGGGCGAAAAGCTCATCGGCCAGAATCGTCGTCAGCGGAACCAGGTCGTCGCTGGCGGCCAGGATCCGGGCCGAGGAAGTCAACGCCAGGTCGCCGCCGGCCATCTGCAGGCTCTTGGGCCAGGGCACGAAACAGGGCTCCGGTTCCGCCGCGGCCCCCGCCAGCCCGGGCAGGATCAGAGAACTCCAAAGGGCCACGGTCACGAGTGTGCGGTTATACATGGTTCTGGGCCTCGTCCTGCCGGGGGAGCTACTCGAAGCGGAACCAGTTGACGCTCTTGACGCCCTCGGCCGGGAAGACCAGGTACACGTTGTGCACGCCGGTGACGCGGGCGTCGGCGTCGACTTCGCTTTGCCCGTGGCGGAACGTGCCGAGCACCTTGCCCTCGACGGAGTCCAGGCGGACTTCCATCGCCACGCCGGTGGCGGCCTGGGCGGCGGCGGGCTTTTCCTCCAGCGGCAGGCCCGGAACACTCAGGGCGCGGCCCATCTGGTCGGCCTGGTCGAAGCCCAGGCGGCACCAGAAATTCCCCTGGCCTTCCGTCAGCGGCTTGTACGACGCGTCGGACTGGTTGACCTTCACCAGGATCGTGTTCCACCCGGCCTGGATGGGCACCACGTTGGCCTTGCGACCGGCGTTGTTCTCGCTGATGACCTGCTTGCCGTTGACCCAGACCTTCAGCCCGGAGGCCTGGTCGGCGATCATGGGCAACTGGTGGGGGACGGCCTTCTCGGCGTACAGCGAGGCCCGCAGGTACGCGCAGGAATTCTCCTGCCCCTCGCCATTGATGATGTCCAGGTCGGCCAGGCCCACCGGCGAAACGACGCCGCCCTTGGAGATCGTGGGTTTGAGGAACGGCTTCCACGCCACCTTCTCCGGGGCGGTCTCGGGCTCGAAGGCCACGTCGAAGAGTTCGGGCCCCTTCTTGCCGGCCATCTTGTACGACGGGCTGACTTCCCATCGGTCGATCACCCGCCAGTTCTCGTTGGGCAGCTCGCGGAGCGGGGTGGCGACGATGTCGGCCCCGTAGCGTTTCTGCCCCTGCGGGTACTCCACGCTGGCCACGATCTTCTTGGGGGCTTTCTTGCCGAAGTCGATGTTCTCGAACTTCAGCCACGCCCCCGGCTCGATGTGGTACACGTGCGTGCTGCCCTGGTTGCGGGCGTGATAGATGCGGTCATTGTCCTCGGCCTGGATCTTGCTCCTCGCCGACCGCCGCTCGATCGCGCCCAGGTCGAAGGGAAACTCCTTCGTCCGCAGGCCGATCTTGTCCATCGGAATGGGCTTGAAGCCCAGCTTGAGCGCGGGCGAGGAGGCCTTCAGGTCGTAATCGCTCCAGGTGCGGTCCCAGGGCTTGTTCTTCAGGACGAACTGCGGGTCTTCGCACACCGAGTGTTTCTCGGCCCCCCAGGTGCGGTAGCCTTCTACCTTCGGCGAGGCCGGCCAGAAAACGTTGTTGTCGAATTCCTTGACCATCTCCTTGCCGCCGCCGGTGTAGTAGTCCTTCACGTCGCAGGAGAAGATGTTGTGGGTGTTAGTGACGTCGAACACGGACCGGCCGTAGGGCTCCGCCGTCACGCCGCGGTTCATGCGGCTGTCGGCGACGACGTTGTTGTCCGCGACCTGGTGTTGGCCCTTGAGCATCCAGGCCCCCGTGGCGTTGCCGCCCTGGAGGAAGTAGAACACGCAGCCTCGCATGGTCCAGTAGTCCACGCCGTCGTCAGGGTGCACGCCGTGCGCCCAGCCGTCCCAGTCCACGTCCGCGTGGACGTCGTGCACGGCGTTGTACTCCCACACGTTGTCCCGCCCGGGCCACCAGCATTGCAGCGCCCCGAAGTCGCTGCTGTCGCGGCAGACCAGGCCCACGTCGTTGTAGCGGAGCACGATGCCGCTGGCGTAGCGGAACTGGTGCTGGTTCTCGTCGGTGACCTCGATGCCGTAGATCTTGTCGCCCTTATTCCACGGCCAGCAGTTGTAACTGATGCCGTACCGCGGGGCGCGGCGGATGTAGTTGTTCTCGACGGTGTTCCGCCCGCTCTGCCAGAACTGGATCGCCGCCCCGTGCCCGGAGTGCTGCCCGCTGTTGAGGATCGCGTTGTTGTAGATCTTGTGCCCGAAGTTTCCGTCGGCCTCCATGGGCGTCTTGAAGGGCGGCGCGCCGGGGTTGAAGCCGGAGGCGGCGATGCCGTCGTATCCGGAGTGATTGATCAGGCAGTCGGAAACCTCGCAATCCTGCGCGAAATGCCAGAACAGCACCCCCACCCAGCCTGAGCCGAGAACCTTACAGCCGGCCAGCGCGATCTTGCGGCCGTTCTCGACCCGCAGGATCGCCTCGGCGTTGCCGTCGTCCAGGATGCCCATGGGCGGGTTGCCCAGCAACTCCCACGAGTCGGCCCCGATCAGCTCGAGCGACTCGAACCGGATGTTCTGGGCGGGCTTGTCCGGGGCCGAGCCGCGAACGTCGAGCAGCCGCCTGAGGAACGGCACGACCACCACGTGGTCTTTGGGTTCGCCGGCGGCGGGCCAGTAGTACAGGTAGCCTTCCTTGCGTTGGGGGCACCACTCGCCGGGCTCCGTCAGCAGGCCCAGCAGGCCGCGGATGTAGCGACGCGCGCCCATGCCGCCGAAATAGGGCGAGCCGCCGGCGGTGCTGATCTGTCCGGTCGTGGGGTTGACGGCGGTGACCTTCACCGTGTCGCCGAACCAGTTGGGGGTGAGGAAGCCGATGATCTGGGCGTCGGTGTAGTCCCACCCGCGCCAGGCCTCGGGCACCTTGCCGCCTTCGCACCAACTCATGCTGTAGCCGTCGCCGAACTTGGGGAAGCGGGCCATGACAGCCGGCTGGTCATCCACGATGAGCTGGTACAGCGCCTTGCCCTTGGCGATCGGCGCCCGCCAGATGTCGTCCTTGTGCTTCTCCCACTGGGTCGCCTGCTGCCCGCCGTAGAGCTTGACACCCTCCCGGGCCGAGCCGCGATAGATCACCGCGTGCCCGTCCCGCCCTCCGTCGCGTTCGTCGAAGCGGATCGGCTCGGAGTGGAAGTACCGGCCGGGGGCAATCTCGACAACGACGTCGGCCTTCATTCCGGCGGCGATCTTCTCGCGGACGGCGTCCCGGGCGCGGGCGACCGTGGCGAACGGTTTGCCCTTCGTGCCGGCGGCGGCGTCATTACCGGTCGGGGCCACGTAGAAGTCCGCCGCCAACGCCACCTGCGCTCCCATCGCCAGAAACAAACCCGCCGCCAGGGCGTTCTTCAAACGCATGGTCATGTTCGCATCTCCTCAGGCCGGCCTTTATCGGCCCAGCGAGATCGCCTTGACGCGGACGAAGGCGTCCTTCTCCGCCGAGGCGACCGGGTCGATCCGCAGGCCGGTGATTATGCCTTTGTATTGGTGATGGGCGGCGAGGTTCACCTCGTACACCCGCTCTCGCCCGTCGCCGATAATGGGCACGTCGAGGCATCGGTCGGCGGCGAAAGGCTTGTCGCCTTGCCGCCAGAACACCTGGGCGGTCTTCTGGGCGGTGCGGAACGCCGCCTCGATCCGCAGTTTGGGGGCGGCCTCGGCAGGGCAGGAAAAACCCGGCGAGAGCAGTTGCGGATCGTCCCGGTCCAGCCGCACGTTCAATTCCCCGCGGATGGGCCAGCCGGTGTCGGAGGCGTTGTCGTAGCTCCAGTGCTGGCGATCGGACTGGAACCGCCAGGCCGGGGGGCGTTGTCGTACACCCACCGGCGGATGTCCTTGAGCGAACCGAGCACCAGCGTGTAGCGGTACTCGTACACGATGTCGTGATCGAGGATCTCGCGGCGGACGGGGCTGATGTAGCCCGTCGGATCGCTGCCGGGCCCGTTGGGCGTGCCGTAGAATCCGCCGATGAAGTCGGTGTTGCCCGGGGAATACACTCCCAGGCCGAATTCCTTGTCGTTGACCAGGGCCGCCCAACTCTCGCTGGCCCGCCCGTGGGCCCAGCCGCCCTCGGTGAGCTTGCGGTCGATCCGCACGAGGGGCTCGCCGGTGAAGGGCTTCTCGCCCGTGTAGGTCATCAGCCGCCAGTAGGCCCCGGTGGTGTAGACGGCGGGCAGTTCCTGGCCGCGGGCGGGGTACTGCCCCTTGTCGAGTCGGGCGTTGGTCAGCCGGCAGCGGACGCCGGCGGCGGCGCCCTTCAGCTCGATCCAACTCTCGAAGAGGCAATCGCCCGGTTCGTTATCCAGGGGCCATTGCATCGGCACGCACTTGACGTATATCGCCTTTCCGTCGTTGCGGTGCTCGACGACCCGGGCGCGGCGGCCGAAGCAGTCCCCCGACTGGATCGGGTTCCAGCCGAGCTTCTCCCACGCCGGGGCGGGCTTCTTGCCGTGCGGGGCGAAGGGCACGGGCCCGCTGTAGAACGACATCTGGATCTGCCGCCCCCAGTCGTGATTGTTCACGAGCGACTCACCGCCCGCCGCGGACAGCCATGTGATCGAGCCGCCCAGGTCCAGGTTCACCCCCAGGCGGACGGCGCCGTTATCGAGGTAACTGACGCGATCTCCCGCGGCCGCCGAGGCGGCCAGTCCGGCCAGGCAAAAGATCGCCGCGGCGTGGCGGGGCATGCTCTTGTCCTCGGGGACTACGGGGCGGTCACTTGGCCTCGAAGGCCCGCAGTTCCACCAGGTGCACGCCGACGTTGGCGCTGTTCTTGAGTATGGTGATCCGGACGTAGCGCCCGCTGGTGGGGGCGAAGGTGTGGCTGTCGCCCTCGGCGACGGCGGGCTTGGCGTTCTTGCTCATGTCCACCACCTGCGTCCAGGTCTTGCCGTCCAGGGACAGTTCGACCTTGTACTGATACACCCGCCCGCCGTCCCAGAAGGGGAAGACCTCGATCTTGTTGATCTTGTGCGGGGCCTGGAGGTCCACCTGGAGCCACTGGGGATAAGGCCCGGCCCACCAGGCGCGGTCGCGTTCGACGACGCCGTCGACGGCGTTCTCCGCGGCGTACCCGCCTTCGGTCGCCGAGGTCGTCACGGGTTTGCCCGTGGTCAGGCTCTTCACGACGGCTACCCAGTTGAACGTCTGCTTCCAGCTCTCGCCGACCTGCTTGTCGGCCACGAACAGGGCCGCGACCACCGTGGCGGTCTTGTCGACCTTGATCGGGCTCGTGTAGGAGGGCGAGGCGACCGTGGGGGCCGAGCCGTTCATCGTGTAGCGGATCGCCCCCTTCATGGCGGCCTTGAGGGTGACGGTGACGGGCTCGGCGATGCGGTCGCCGGAGGCCACCGGCCCTGTGACGACGCCCGCGACGGGCTTGCGGTAATACTCGCGGCTCCAGGGGGCGCCGGCGGGCTTGCCCTCGGCGTCGAAGAGCCGGGCCTTGAGGGTCATCTTGTTGTCCTTGCCCGGGTGCAGCTTCACCGCGCCCGTGCAGGCGGGCGACTGGGCCGTCGGATCCTCGCCGTCGGTGGTGTAGCGGACGACGGCCCCGGGCACGGGGGTCTTCAACGTCACGGTGGAACTCTCGCCGAAGGCGAACTTGGGCAGGATGCCCGAGCCCTCGTCCCCCTTGCCGCCCTCGGCGAGCCAGTCGTGCAGGGTGTGCATCAGGCCCTTTTCCTCGACGACGATGCCGCACGTCGCCAGGTCCAGCATGGCGTCGGCGGCCTCGAGACGCCGGGCGAAGTCGGCGTAGGGCAGCCCGGTGTACGGGTTCCACACCCGCTCGCCGCGAGGGGCCGCCTTGTACCGCAGGAACGGCACCGCCGATCGGCCCGAGAGTTCCCAGAGCACCATTTGCGCGCCCAGCATCGGCCCGCCTTCGGGCCATTCCTTCTGCCAGGCGTTCCACTCGTACACGTCCTTGACAGGCTGGTACACGCACGGCGTCCAGGTGACCTGGATGACGGGGTGGCCCTGTTTGACGTAGTCGGCGGTGGCCCCGTTGTTGCCGTCGATGTGCCAGACCATCACGATCACGTCCTTGGGCACGCGGTCGGTGATGGGGGCGTCCTGCCAGACGATCGTCTTCTTGCCGTGCTTCTTCACCAGGCCGGCCACCTTCGCGATGTGCCAGGCGAACAGGTCGTTGCCGTCCTTGAGCCCGTTGGCCTCGCGGAAAGCCTTCGAGTTGGCGTCCCGGCTGATGGGCTCGATGTTGCATTCATCGCAGCCGATGTGAATGTACGGGCTGCTGGCGAACACGTCGGCGACCTCGCCCAGGATCGTGTCCAGCCCGTCGTACATTTTGGGGTTGGTCATGTTCATGACGGCCACGTCGGGCCCGAAGACCTCCGGCAGGTCCCGCCGGGCCGCCCCGCTGTGCCCGGGCGTCTCGATCTCGGGCACGAACGTCACCCCGCGTTCGTCGGCGTAGCGGACGAGTTCCTTCCACTGATCGGCGGTGTAGACCTTGGGCACGGGCCCGCCGCGGGTGGCCCAGTTGCTCTTGCCCAGTTGCGGGTAGGCCTTCGAGGGGAACGTCCAGGCCTGGTCGTCGCTCATGTGCAGTTGCAGAAACCGCAGGCGGTAGACCCGCATCATGTCCACCACGCCGCGAAGCTCCTCCAGCGAGTTGTTCTGGCGGGCGATGTCCACCATCGCGCCGTAATACTCCGAGTACGGGGCGTCCTCGACGGCGAGGCGCGGCACGTGCAGGGCGCCCTTGCCCGGCTGGAGGGCCTGGAGCAGGAGGCTCGTGCCGTGGGCGGCCCCCACGTACGCCCCGCCCGTGACGGCCACCCGATCGGTCACCGCGACGGTATACGCGGCGGGCTTCTTCATCGCCGCGTCCAGGGCCAGCACGATGTCCCCGGCGGCCCCGGCCCCCGTCCCCGTCGCCAACCGCAGCCCGCTCATCATGTAGATCTCGCCCGAGAGCACCTGGGCCAACGGCTTGAGCGAGGCCTCGGCGGCCACGATCTTGCTCGAGGCCGTCAGCGTCAAAGTGCCGCTCTGGGCCTTGACGGACTGGGGCCAGGGCACGAAGTTGAACTGGGCGTCGCGTGCCATCGCCGCCGCCGAGAGAACCAGAACCAGTGCCGCCGCCACCATCAGCCGTTTGGACATGTGATTCTCCTCGACAGACAGGCATCGCACTTCGACTCGCGCCCCCGGGGATCGAGGACGCATGGGAAACGATTCTTGCCTCCCTCCCTTGCCAAAGCAACCGAATAAGCGCGCAGATCGGTCAGATTGTTCAAGCTTTCCGACACGGCGAAGGGCGAATTGAAATCACCAGCGCAACGGGACGGTTGATGAGAGCGTAGGTAGCCGCCTGGACCCGGGGTGGAATAGGCTTTGAAGGCCCCGGCGCTGGAGTGTACGATCGGTCGGTTGGCGGCGCGATGAGGCGCGCCTGCAAGTGAGTTGACAACTGAATAGACTTGACCGACCCGTCGGGCAGCGTCACGATGGTTCTGGATGACGCCAAGGAGGTGATGGACCACTTCATCTACAGCCCCACGGGGGAAATCCACAGCGTCAACGCCGTGTGGAACACCCTGGACGCCACCGGCGATTCGAGCGGATTCACGGGAATCGTCGGGCAGTTGTACAAGGGCCGGATGTCGTTCGGGAATCACATCCAGACCGACGGGCGTGCGCTATACTCGGCCTTGACGGGCAACCTCGTCACGCCCAGCCCGGACATCGGACGAAATCGGGTGACAGCATACAATGGCCCGAGGTTAAGCCTGAGGGGGCAATAAAGAAAGGCCTGCCTTGTCGATGAGGATGGGTGTGAACGATCCATTACTCGTAGGCAAGGAGGCCTGACATGAACGGGATCGTCACCCGTCCGAAATCGCATCAAGGTTTTTCCCACTCCCAACAACTGGCGGCTCTGTCCGACCT
>JAPLNA010000309.1 GCA_026693065.1 Planctomycetota bacterium | reverse complement strand
TCGTAGACGGCATTCGATCCGACACCCAGGAGGTCGCCGCTTGATCCCCTTCCATCCACAACATTTGACAATACCTCCCTGCGCCGCGCTTGGGATCGAATCGTGAGTCGCCTTCGGAAACCAGCGGATTCCCCAACCCAGGTTTAGCGGTCCGCCGAAGGCGGACACCGCGTTTTTCTTTTCGTCGACGGGGCAAGCCAACTCTTTCTTCAGTTGGAAATCGCAAGCGGGCGACGCGCAGGTCGCCACCGCCCGCCCCGATCAGGCGGACAGGTCACAGCCGACAAGACCCTATCATACACCTAACATGTTGTCAAGGGGAAAATCCCAGTTCCGAGGAGTTCTTCTGACCGGCGTGGACCCCTTGCCAAAGGAGCCCGCCCTGGCAAGAACACAGGAACCATGGGGAGAGCGTGCGGACGCTCTCCCCAAACCCCTCTGGCCGGCCCACACACCCCCCACAGAACCGGCAGGGGACGTCGCGGGCGGATCGGGCGTGTCGTTGGCCTGTGTGGGCCGGGGAAGGGGGGCCGGGGGAATCCGCCTTCGGCGGACCGGTTCCTCCGGGTCCGACGTGTGATGATCATCGGGCCCCGATCAGCCGGGGGGTCATGACGATCTCCACGCGGCGGTTGGCCGCGTTGTCCTGGACGTCGGCGGCCTATCGGGGGTTCGGGGGTTTACGGTCCCTCGAGGCGTTCAGCCGCTCCTTGATCTGGTCCACGGCCTCTTTGGCAGCCCCGGCCAGGTCGATCACCCCGGTGTCTCGCTCCTTGGTAAGTTCTTCCAAGCGGGGGAGGGCTCTTTCGGTGCCAAGTGCCAATCTGGCCCAGCGCCCAGCACGCGCTCGCCTGGGCCCAGGGATGGAGGGGGGCGGCCAGGCTTTCGATCAGTGGCCCCTCGGCCTCGGGTTTCCCCAGCAGGCCCAGCGCCCGAGCGGCGTGACCGGACATCTCGTAGTTACCGGCCTTGAGTTGGGCCACCAGCGGCGCCAGGGCCCTTGCGTCGCCCGAGCAGCCCAGGGCATACGCGCTGTATCCGTTGGGCGCGGTCGCCAGGGCGGCCAGGAGGGCCGGCACGTACTCGGGGTTGGGCCTCTTGGCCGCCAGCCAGAGCCCCCAGTCCTTGTCCCCGGCGACGATCTCGGTGATCATCGTGTCGAATCGAAACGTCTCCTCGACGAGCCGCCGCACTTCCTTCCACGCCGCCGAGTCGTGGCCCTTGTCGGCAACAGCCTCCATGACATCCTCGGCATGTCGTCGAGTGTGTCCGGTCCAAAGAACCTGAGCGGCGATGGCCGGCACGTCGCCGACTTGGCATCGCAGGAGGTCGTGCCAGAACTCCTCGCAGGAGTCCGAGGAAGTCACGCAGGAGAACTGCAACTCCTCCGGCTCGCCAGGTTCGAAGTTCTTCCAGGAAGAAAATCCTTCAGCCTTGTAGTCCGTTGCGTCCTTCAATATCAGGGCCAACTCGCGTGCCTGCGCCCGGACATTCATGGACTGGATCCGGGCGGGCAGGTCCCGGGGAAGATTAGACCACTCCAACATCATGCGTCTTTGCAATTCATGGCGGTCGTTCGCCGGGCTGACGCGCAGGCTCCGCACCAGGGCCATCGTGAGGGTTTCGCTCTCCCGCGCCGGGGCCGTCGCCGGGCTGGAGGCCGCGCGAGGGGCGGTGGTGGGATGGGCGGGCCTGTCTTCCTTACGGCAGGACCCCAGGAGCAGAAGCATCGCCCCGACAGCTATCAAACCCGCTGGCCTCATACCCCCATTATCCGCCCGTGGCCCTCGCCCGGCAAGGGCATTTGGCGCTGAGTCATCCCCGGTTTCAGGAACTCGTCTCAAAAACGTCGCCGAATAAGGCCGCCAGGCTGGGGCTCCGCCCCAGACCCCGGAGTTTATCGCTTGGATGCTTCCGGCAGATCGGCCCCGCCATCGGGCCCAGGTTCGGTGGGCATTGGCGGGCGGACCGAGCCTTCTTGATATGGCCCCAACGGATCCTGTCTGCCGGAAGCACGAAAGCGATAAACTCCGGGGGCTTGGGGGCAGAGCCCCCACCCGTTTGGCTATGCGGTTGCCGGGAGATTCTGAAACTGGGGATGAGTCAGCATTTGACCCTTGGACCGCCCGCCGGGGTCAAGCAACCCTCGGCCCGGACGACTCACCGGGCGGTCAGGCGGCGGGGGGTGATGCCGAGCTCGATGCGGCGGTTGGTCGCGTGGGCGGGGAAGGTATTGGCGTGCGGGGCGCTGGGGCGGAAGGCCCCCATGCCGATGCATTCGATATTGTCCCCGCGGATGCCCGCCGCCTCCGGCCCATCAAGAGGATCGTTCGGCTGGATGAGTATAAAGGCCGCCAAGAATCTGGAAAGATCCCACCCGGCGTCCGGCCTGTGCCTCTGTCGATCCGCGTGTTTCCGGTCCCTTCTTCGGCCCCGGCGGGGCCGCGGAATGTAGCTACGGGTGGAGCCCGCCGGGGGCGGGCGTAACCCGTAGAAGAGGTACTCCCCCGTCCTCTCTTTCTCTTCTTCTCGCCCCGGAGGGGCGAAGGAGGAGGGCGGGGTCGATGGACGCGAGGGACCTCGTGACGCGCCCGGCGAGTGCAGACCTCCTCCGGCCCTGCCGGGGCGGAGGAAAGGAAAGAAGAGAGATTGTGCGTTTCTCGTTTCTACGGGTTGCGCTCCGCCTGCGGCGGGCTCCACCCCGTAGCTACAACCCGTTGCCCCTCCGGGGCAAGGAGGCAGGAAAATACCCGGGGAGGAGGGTTGGGCCCTTGGCGCCGCCCTGGGAGCCCGCGGGGTTTCTTCTTGACCCACCGGGCGATTGGGGCGTAGGTTCGTGGTCAAGGCGACAAGCCGGGCCCGCACGGGTTGCGGTTTCACGGATTCTTCTGCGCGGGCGGGCGGGCAGTCGATAGTAACGTGTGAGGCGGTGGTTTGGCGTATTGTTCGATGGGAGACAGGACATGGGTAAGGCGACGTGGAGCGGATGGTTGATGGCGGTGGCGGTGAGCGTCGGCGGGGTGATCGCCGCCGGGTGCACGTATTCTCCGTATAAACCCTCGGCACCGGCGTTCTCGGGGGATTCGTCGGCAGCGCGGGAGACGACCGTCGTGGCGAACCTGGACACCCCGGCGCCCAAGGGCAAGAACGTGATCTGGTGCGGGACGTTCCAACTGTGCTGGGACCAGTTGAAGCCCCTCGTCGGGCCCATTCGCGTGGCCGGGGCGGAAGAGACCGTCCGCCGGCTGGACGCGGGTCGGATGCCCGCCGACGACCTGCCCCCCGGCGGGTACTACGCGGCGGCGGGGCGGGTGAAGGATGGGATCATCGAGACCATACGCGCCCAGATGGCCGAGCGGTTCCCCAACGTGTCGCCGGCCCTGCCGGAGGCGGATGGGGCGGAGGCGGTGGCGTACGCGTACCTGCACGGGGCGGTGAAGTTTCGCCAGCCGTACTTCGATTATGCCGGGATCCCCGAGTTCGTCAACTCGGCCGGGCAGAGGGCGGGCGTAAAGTGCTTTTCGCTGTCCGACAACGAGTACGATGACAACCTCAACGGCAAGCTTCGCCGTCAGATCGATATCCTCTACTGTCATGTGAAGGACCATTATCCGGAGGAGTTCGTGCTCGATCTGGATAAGACTTCCGCACCAAGCCAACTGATCCTGGCCTGCGTGGCGCCGAAGGAAACGTTGGCGGCGACCTGGCACGACGTGCAGCGGAAGATGGACGAGTGGAAACCGGCCCAGGAAGAGAGGGCGTTCAGGGACAATGACAAGCTGGTCGTTCCGGAGGTCAACTACAAGATCAAACACAGCTTCAAGGAGCTGGAGGCGGGGGGAGGGCTCAAGGCGTGGCAGGACATTGATTTCCGCTTGGACCGGAGTGGGGCGATCGTGAGCAGCGCCGCGGGAATGTACGCCTGGGGGATGTCCCGGAACTTCAGTTTCACCCGCCCGTTCCTGATCGCCCTGCGAAAGCGGGGGGCGGCGGAACCTTACTTCGTGATGTGGATCGATAATGCGGAATTGCTCTGTAAGGAGAACGCGCGGTAGGTTTGGGTCTGCTGGTGCGCCGGACGCCGAGCCGCAAGCGGGTGGGGGAGTCGATAGGAGAGCGAACGTCGTCGGACGACGCAGTCAGAGGACGGGGACTCACTGTTTACTGGTACTGATTACGGATTACGGATTACGACTCACGACTCACGATTCACGACTCACGCTCAACGGAACGCGTAGGCGAAGGCGGGGTGGATCTGGAAGAGGTCGACGGCATCGACGAGGAGCTGGAAGATGCAGTAGCCCACCGGGTCGGGGAGGGGGCGGCCCAGGAGGTTTTCGCCCAGGCGGGGGCCGATCATGAGGGCCAGCAGGACGATCGGGCCCCAACGCATCTGCCAGAACATGAAGGAGGCCTGCTTGTAGGCCGGGAGCATCTCGCGGGCGATATGGTGTCCGTCGAGGGGGAACAGGGGTAGGAGGTTGAAGACGGCCAGGCCCAGGTTGATCTGGACGAGGACGAGCAGGACGTGGTAGGCGATCCGGCCGGCGGGGAGTTGGCCGTCGATGTGGTTGGCCAGGAGGATGCGGATGACGAGGGCGGCGGTGGCGGCGAGCATGAGGTTGCTCAGGGGCCCGGCGAAGGAGACGGCCATGTCGCCCAGGCGGCGCGGGTGGAGGTTGGCGGGGTTGACGGGGACGGGCTTGGCCCAGCCGAAGCCCTGGGTGAAGATCAACACGAGCGTGCCGACGGGGTCCAGGTGGCGGAGCGGGTTGAGGGAGCATCGGCCCAGGAATTTGGCGGTGGGGTCGCCGAAGGCCAGGGCCGTCCGGGCGTGGGCGAATTCGTGCACCGTCAGGCTCAGCAGCAGCGGCGGAAGCAGGAACAGGTAGAAGGCGATCTGGTCGTTGGTCAGGGCCATGAGGGGGCTTTTACTTGACGCCGGGGGGGGCATACAAGGATAATCCCCCAATCGCCCAAGCCCCGCCGCCGCGGGGCCGGTGGGAGCGGGCTAGAGGCAAAGCATGAACCTGGACATTGCGCGCAAGACGCTGGCGGCCGAAGGAAAGGCCATCACCGACCTGGTCGCCCGGGTGGGTGACTCGTTCGCGGCGGCCGCGACGGCGGTCTTCGAGTGCCAGGGCCAGGTGGTTCTCACCGGCGTGGGCAAGGCGGGCATTATCGCCCAGAAGATCTCCGCGACGCTGGCCTCGACGGGCACGCCGAGCATTTACCTCCACCCGGTGGAGGCGTTGCACGGCGACCTCGGGCGGCTGCAGCGGAAGGACGTGGTGATCGCGTTGTCGCACAGCGGGGCCAGCGAGGAGATCGTCCGCCTGCTGGACCACATCAAGGCGCGGGGTGCGGTGCTGATCGCGTTGACGGGCACGGCCGACTCGCCGCTGGCGCGGTACGCCCAGACGGTGCTGGACTACGGGCGGATCGAGGAAGCCTGCCCGCACGGGCTGGCCCCCACGGTCTCGACGACGTGCATGCTGGCCGTCGGAGACGCCCTGGCGCTGACGGTGATGACGATGCGGGACTTCAAGCCCGAGGACTTCGCGGTGTTCCACCCGGGCGGGAGCCTGGGGCGCAAGCTCATCAAGGTCGAGGAAGTCATGAGTTCCCGCAAGGGGCAGGCCCTGCCGCTGGTGAGCGAGGCCCTGACGGTGGGCGAGGCGATGGCCGAGGCCGAGGCCATCCCGCGGCGGACCGGCGCCATGCTGGTCGTCGACGACGACGGGCGGCTGGCGGGCATCCTGACGGACGCGGACATCCGCCGGGCGTTGGTGAAGACGGGGGCGGGCCTGCTGGGTTCGCCGATCGCCGCCGTGATGAAGCGGGAGCCCAAGCACATTCACCTGGGCGAACTGGCCAGCGAGGCCCTGGCGATACTGAACCGATACCGCATCGACGAACTGCCCGTCGTGGACGCCCAGGACCGCCCGGTGGGCATCGTGGACGTGCAGGACCTGGTGGGGATGAAGACGGTGGACAATGACGGCGATTGACTATCACGCGATCAAGCTGCTGGTGCTGGACGTCGACGGCGTGATGACCGACGGGGGAATCATCCTGACCGACGGAGGCGAGCAGGCCAAGCGGTTCCACGTGCGGGACGGGGCGGGAATGAAGTATTGGCGGCGGGCGGGGGGCAAGCTGGCGATGATCACGGGGCGGGGGGGGCAGGTGATCGGGCGGCGGGCGAAGGAACTGGACGTCGACGCCGTGCGGACCGACGCCCTGGACAAGCTGCCGGCGTATCTGGACGTGCTCAAGGAACTGGGCTTCTCGCCCGAGCAGACGGCGGTCATGGGCGACGACCTGCCCGACCTGCCCCTGCTGCAGCGCTGCGGACTGGCGATCGCGACGGCCGACGCGGCGGAGGAAGTGCGCCGCGAGGCGGCGTTCGTCACGCAGGCCCCCGGCGGCCACGGGGCCGTCCGTGAGGCCATTGAGTGGATCATGAAGAAGACCGGCGCCTGGGACGGCATCCTGGCGCGATACCGCCGCCCGGCCGGAGAAGCCCCCCGATGACGCGAAAGATGGTATTGTTGGTAGGGACGTTCCTGGCGGCCTTCCTGCTGTTCTCGGCCTGGCAGTTGATCGCGCCGCACTCCGGGGCGGGGGGCGACTGGTTCGGGCCCCCCAAGAGCACCTCCCCCCGCGCCAAGCAGGCGATGGTGCTCGAGCGGCGGGACAAGTTCGGGCGGCGGGTCCAGCGGCTGGAATTACCCCGCTGGAAGAAGAACGACAAGACGGGGGCGTTCGACTGCGAAGACCCGGCCGGCGTGGTGTACGGCAGCGGCGCGCAGCGGGTGTACGTGCGGGCGGACAAGGGCACGATCTACGCCGAGGGCGTCAGCGGCGAGATTCGCCACGCGACGTGATCCCTCGCCCACCAAACGCCCCGAGATGCTCGGGGCGACCATCGGCGAGGTCATCGAATGCCTCGCGGAAAACCCCTTCGGCGTGGTCCGGACGTACCTGGAGGACATGGACATCGACAACGAGCGGCTGTTGATGCAGACGGCCGGCGAGGTCACCGTCCTGTCCGACCGGGCGGATCTGTACGGAAAGGGGCTGGAGATTACCTGGAGCCAGTCGCCCCAGGAACTGACCGGGTTGAAGATCGTGCACGGCATCCGGGCGGACCTGTACGACATGGGGCGAGGCGAAGAGACGATGTTCGGCCTGCCGGGGGGCGGGCCCGACAAGGGCGGCGCCGCGGGCGTCGACGGGGCCACGACGCAGCCGGCGGCGGGGGAGGCGATCGCCTCGGCGGCGCCGGCCACCAGGCCCGCCAAGGCCGCCACGACGAAACCCGCCAAACGGACCGGCAAGGGCGTGCAGATCGTCCGCCCGAGGCAGAACGTGTATGAAGTGGCGTTCGTGGGGGTGGAGAAAGACATTCACGTGGTCTCCGGCAAGCAGTCGCTCGTGGGGGCCAAGAAGCTGGCGCTGCAGTTGGAATTTACGGGCGGGATGCGGGACGGCGGGACGAGGCGGACGCCCACGAGCAGGCCTGGACCGGCGAGCAAGCCCGGCCCGGGGGCCCCGGGCGAGACGGTAGCCGTCGGCACGAGTTCGCGCAAGGCCGCCACGCGCCCGGCGACGGGACCGGCCGGCGAGAAGAAACCCGTGACCATCGAGTGGGACGGCGCGCTGACGCTCGTGCCTCTGGCGCGAGTGGAGAAGCCCTCCGAGAAGCGGTTCAAGGTCGAGGGCAGCGGCGATAAGGTCGTGCTCCGCGACGGCGACTCCAGCGCCAGTTGCCGAAAGTTCAGCTACCACAACGACGAGGAAGTCGCCGAGTTGAACGGCTCGCCGACCGATCCGGCCCGGCTGGACATCGGCAACGGGCAGGTCGTCGTGTGCGAGCAGATCATCTTCCGGCGGAAGATCGGGCTGGCGATCCTGCCCAAGGCCGGCTACATGGCCCGCATCCGCCGACCGGAGGTCAGCAAGGCCCAGGCCGCTCGCGACCGCGAGGAACTGGTGGAAGTCACCGGGCTGAGCGACCCGGCGGAGATCAAGCACCTGGCGGATTCCGTGGTGCTTCCCTCGGATGAATCGGCCGACAAGCCCACGGTGGAAGACAAGATCACCTGGGGCGGCTCGGTGCTGATCAAGTTTAAGCGGATGGAGCAGGCCGACGCGGCCAAGCGGGCCCTGCTGGAAGGCAAGCGGTTCAAGGAGTACATCGACGAGGCCTACTTCAAGCGGGACGTGCAACTGGTGCAGGGCAAGTACGGCGACTGGATGCACTGCGACGACCTGGTGGTGAAGATGGGGCTCTCGAGCAAGGGCAACCCGCAGCCCCTCAGCAGCGTCGCCAAGGCGATCGAGCCAGGTTCCCGCGTGACGGCCTGGCAGCACGGGTCACGGCGAGGGGCCGCCAGCAAACCCGCCGACCCCGCCGACAAGGACGCCGCCCAGCGAGGCACGCGGATCGAGGCCGACGAGATCGACGTGACCTTCCGCGAGAGGCCCAGGGCCGCCACCACCCAGCCCGCCGATGCCCGGATGGACTTCGGGGGGCGGAGCGAGCCCGAGACGATGGTCGCCATCGGGCGGGTGGTCGTGACGGACACCGCCCGGCGGGATCCCAAGGACGTGGTGCGGGCCATCGCCGACCGCATCGAGAGCAACGTCCCCCTCAAGTCGGCGATTCTCTACGGGGGCAACACCCGGGAGACCTTCGCCAAACTCACGCGAGGGGAGAACGACGCCAACGTGCTGGCCGGGGCGCAGCTCCAGGTGGAAGATTTCGACCAGCGGGCCATCGTCAAGGGGCCCGGGTTCGTGACGTTCATGACCGACAAGGACCTCAACGGGCGCAAGGTTGCCGCCCCCCGCCCGGTGGAGGTGACCTGGACGGAAGGGATGGCGTATCTGCCCGTGGGCCCGGACGCCCCGCGTCCGCTGCCGGAGGACCCCAAGGCCCTGGCGGCGTTGAAACTCTCTCGCGCTCGCCTGGTGCGAGAGGCGGTCTTCACCGGGTCGGTCGTCATGAACACCGGCGAGGACACCATGAGCAGCCACAAGATGGTGGTGGAACTCGATCCGCCCGCGGAGAAGCCCGCCAAGCCCGCGACGGCGCCCGCGGTGGTCAACCTGGTGGCCTCGCCCTTCGATCCGCCGCCGCTGGGGGGCCCGGTGGCGCCTGTGGCCCCCGCGGCGAACGCCGCCGCCCCCGCCCCCGATCGCGGCATGCTTACCGTCGAGGACTTCGGCAGCAGGAAGCTCTTCATGGTCAGCGGCGAGGGCGACGTCGTGCTCCGAAGCCTCCGCCGCGAGGACGCCGGCTTCATCCTCCGCCGCCTCGAGGCCCGGGCCGATAAACTGCTCTACTACGCCGGCAGCAAAACCGCCGGAAACGCCCGTATCGAAGTCCCAGGGCACGGGTGGCTCTTCAATGAAGACTATCGCATGGAAGACCAGGGCGGCTCGGCCGAAGGCCCCAGCCAGACCCACTTCGAGTGGCACAAGTCCATGGTTCTTGTCCAGAACGCCGACGGCACCGCCGCCGGCGGGCGGACTGCCACCCTCCACGGCAACGTCAGCATGACGCATCACAGCGGGCGGACGATCCGCGTGCCCAAGGAACTGATGGTCCGCCACTCGGCCGACAAACTGCCCCAGGGGCGGATCACCAACCTGGACTGCGAGGATCTGATCGCCGAGTTCGAGGGCGCCGCTGACAAGAAGGTGGCCGCCAAGGCGGGAGCCCCGCCCGCCGTTACGCCGCCCGACAACAAACCCGCCGACAAGATGCCCGCCGGCGTGCAAGACGACGCGGCGACCGGCCCGGCGATCGGACGGCTGTCGCTCTTCGCGGCCACCGGCGCCGACGCCGACTCGGGCAAGGGACAACGCGAGGTGCCCGTCCAGATGACCGACGGGGCCGTCTCCATTATCGGCAAACGCCTCCTCTACAACCGCCAGGAGCACGCCGACCAGATCGCCACCGTGTACGGCTATCTGCTGGGCAAGCCCGACGTCAACGCCCGGGTGGTCATCGAGAACCCCATGGAAGCCAGCGTGCGGACGTGGGAGAGCCCCAAGATCACAATCCTTTTCGACCAAACGGGTAAACGCATCCAGCAGGTGAAGGTCGAAGGCGGCGTGGGCAACCAGTGACCCGCTGCGGCGGCAAGAAATATCATCGGGTTGGAGAGAATATCCAGATATCCCAAAGTTGCTCAAACGGGGGGGGTTCTGCAAGCCCAGTCATAGCAGTGCCCTCCCCGCGTAAACGCAGGCCGTTATTGCCTCCGTAAGCCCCGTCAGCAGGCGGTAGAACAGGACCACGGGCCGACCGGCGCGGAGCAAGCCGATCAACCCCTCGCGGAGGAACTTTTTCTGGGGCTTGGTCAGTTTCTCGCCGATTGGCCGGAGGAACCAACTCAGGTTCGCCGACACGGTTTCCATCAAGGCTTGCGTTCGCGCCATGCCACACTTCCCTGTACGGTAACGAGTTATGGAACACTTTGCCTATCCAGAACATCGTCACGCACGGGGTCTGCGATGGAGCCATTCCCCACTGGAAGACCGCCCTGCAAAAACCCCTCAGTTTGAGTGCCATTTCCCTTGACAGATGTATCGAGCCGCTGTATTATCAAGACGATTGCTCCGACCTCCGCCAGTGGAAACGGCGGAGAGGACAAAGCCGGCTGAGCCGTCGGTTCTACCGAGAGGGCAGGGCGAGAAATCGCTCCCTCGTGCCTCCTGCCTGAGCCCGCACGGGCAAGTTTCCGTATATTTCGTGACATTGTCTTTCTCGGCGGCCCATGCCGTCGAAGGCAGGCAGCCAGCACTTGTCGCGACGGAAAACGAAAGGATGGACGAATATGGGAACGCGGATAATTGTCGCTGTGTGTCTGTCGATGGCGATGGCTTCTGTCGCACCGGCGGGGATTATGATTCAGGTGGGCGGCATTGACATCGGCTACAACGGCACCAACATCAGGCACGTTGGACCTGGATATACCCGGTGTGCTCAACATCCCCGTGGGGGGCGGTAATGTGCACAGCGTGGCCAATGGAAGCCTGTATCTGGATTTGGGCAGCGGGGAGTATCTTTCGCTGACGCTGGCTTCGGCCGTCGTCAGCTACATTCCTCTGACATCGACGGTACAGTTCGTCTTCGCCGGGGCGGCCTCGGCTATTGCTGGCCAGCAATTGCCCTACGGCCTTTCCCTCGTCGATCCGGTCAGCGTGTCATTCTCCACGCAGGTTACCCCCGGGTCGGTCAGCCAGAGCGGTGGTTACGTCACCGCTTTTACTTCCGCGGGCACCGGTGAAATCCAGGGCATCCCCGAGCCGACGACGATGGTCGTGCTGGCGACGGGTGGCCTGGCGACGCTGGTCCGCCGGCGCCGCGGCCGGTAAGCACATCCGATTCGATTCCCCCGCCGCGACGGCTGGCCATCAGTCGTCGCGGCACTTTTTTGCGCCGGGGGCGGTCAGCGGGCGGACATGTCGGAGGCCGAGAGCGACTCGTTCATCGAGCCGGTCCGCAAGGCCGCCAGGTCCAGCGTGACGAAGGTGTAGCCCGCTCGCTTCAAGGCCGTCACGATCGCGATACGGTTCTCGATCGCCCTGCCCAGTTGATCGCCCGGCACTTCGATTCGCGCGACGGGGGCGTGGTCTCGGACGCGGCAGGCGCGGAAGCCGAGGTCTTTGAGGGCGTCTTCGGCGGCCTCGATCCGGGCGAGAACCTCCGCCGTGATCGTCTGCCCGTAGGGCACGCGGCTGGCCAGGCAGGCCATCGCGGGCTTGTCCCACGTGGGCAGGTTCATCGCGCGGGAGGCCGCCCGAATGTCCGGCTTGGTCAGTCCGGCCTGCATGAGCGGGTTCACCACGCCGTGGCAGGCGCCGGCCTCGAGCCCCGGGCGGAAGTCGCCGGTGTCGTCGGCGTTGGCGCCGCTGGCCAGGGCGGCCAGACCGCGCGAGGCCGCCACGTCCTTCAGCCGCGCGAACAGGTCGTCCTTGCAGAAGAAACACCGCCGGGCCGGGTTGGCCGCGTACTCCGGGTTGGCCAACTCGCCGGTCTCGACCTCGACGAGGTCGGCCCCGATAGCCTCGGCGAGCGCCCGCGCCTCATCCCGCTCGCGCCGGGGCAGGCTGGGCGAGACGCCCATCGCCGCCAGCACCTTCTCGCGCCCGAGCGCCGCCCGCGCCAGCGCCAGCAGGAACGTGCTGTCCACCCCGCCGGAAAACGCCACCACCACCGAACCCAGGCGGCGAAGAATCTCCTCGCAGGCGGCCAACTTCTTTCGCAGCGGTTCGTCCAGAACGTCAAAGGCTTTCGTCGTGGTCATGGCACCATTCTACCCCCGCGGCAGAGCCGCGAAATCCGAAATCCGAAGCACAAAATCCGAAACAAATCCGAAACGAAAAGGTTCAAATGACCAAAACGGGATCGGCCGAAGACTTCCTGTTTAGCATGGAATGTTGCGAGAGATGGAGAGAGCAATGGCGAACAAGACATGCTATAGTGAAATTCCACTATGCTTGATGTACTAACCCTCGTCCGAAATCATTTCCTGGCGCAGGCGTTCGAAATCCTGGCTGATCTCCGCCCGCTGCGCAAGTTGCCACAGCGACGTCTTCATATGCCGTAGCGCCAGCGTTCCCGCGATCCAAGGCTGGGTCCAGCCGGACTCCGTCGGCGTTGCTGGCCCAGTATTGCCAGTTCCCGAAGTTAAACGCGCGGTACCACGCCCCGTCCAGCTCCGGGTGCGCCTCGGAGCGGACTTGGATTCGGCACAGGAATTCCGCCAGTTTCCTTTCGGCCTCGGCATACGACGGCTCGCCCGTGGCCGCGGCGGCCTCGTGCAAGCCGATCAGGGCGAAGTTGCAGGTGTAGAGCATGTCCGCCACAGTATCTCCGTCGGCTTGGATCAGACTGGTCTCGCATGTGCCGTACGCGGCGTTGGACTTGGGAATGCAGTTGCTGTAAGGACCCTCACCGGTACGGATGATCTCCCGGATGGCGCCCGAGGCGACCTGCAGCGCGATCAAATCCCCGGCGATCCGGCCAAGCCACTGGCGGTGCTCCGGCGTAGGCTGCACCCGCACCAGCCAGGCCAGCGGGAGAAGCGCCCGCGCCAGTTCGACCGCTCCGCTGCCGTTGGTGTACTCCCACTTCGGGTAGGCCGCCATCAGCATGCGCGCCCCCGTGGCGGCGCGCGTCAGGAACGGATCGAACCCGGTCTTCGCGTACGCCCAAAGGAAGCACGCCCAGAGCCACGCCTCCATGTGCGGTGCATAGTCCACGTGTTGACCTTGCCAATAGTGCTGCCAGCCATTCTTCTCCAGGCGGGCACCGTCCAGGCATCGCTCGCGGAAGCCGTTCACGCCCGTCGTCCGCAGGTTCCCCAGAAGATTGCGGGCGATGGCATCATCCCACTGCGATTCTTTCTGCACAGCGGCCACGGCCAACATGCCCAGGAGAGCCCGGGCATTGTCGTCGCCCCAGTAACTTTCAGTGTGATCCAGTGCCCAGCCGACCAGGCCGCAGGCGGGGTGGTTGACGTCCAAACGGTGACCGGTGGCTAGGCCCGACTGAACCAAACTGTAGTTCACCAGATTCGCGGCGATGCTGCCGTTGCGGTTGTTACCGCCGGCATGGGCGTCGAGCGCCATGAGCATGGCGACCTCACACGTACCGTCGTTCCGCACGGCATAGCGCATGGGCTGGCTGCCGTCGGCGTGGATCGTGGAACTGAACCCTTCGAGAACGCCCAGCGAGCCGTCCCCCACCGGCCAATCCGCGCCCGGCATGGGCCTGACCGTGTTGTACGTCAGCGACCAATCCCGCGCTGCCTGAGGCCACTGAGGATGGCGCAGGATACGGCTCCGCACAATCCAATCCGCCGAGCGATGCAACGCCTGCTGTTCCACGTCCGCCGGCAAGGCCGCCTCGCGGTCGTAACTCGGCCGCACCGTGGCCGTCCATTTCAGGGCAGGCGCCGGCGAGCCAGGGGGCAACAAATGGCTCAGGATGGTCTGCCAGATCGTCCGCCACGCTTGCTCGGGCATGTAACGGCCGGTTACGAACTGGCTGAGCTTGGTTGTGGCCACGAGCACGCCGCCGTGCTCGAATAGCAGGGGTTCGGTCAACATGTCCGTCAGCCCGAAGACTGCCGTGTCCACGCCAGCCACCTTGGCCAGCACCATGTGCGGCGTCTCCGCCTTGACCGGAACAAAGCGGCAGTCGTTGATCGTGACAATCCGCATCGGCGTCAGTTCCGCGCCGAAGAACCCGGAGGTCACCACGCCGCGCAGGAGCTTGTCCTCGTTGGGCTGTCCGACGGCCAGGGCGGGCAACGCGGCCGGGTACTCGACGTAAAGCCGCAACTTCTTCCGGCGCACCTCCTCCCAAACGGACGCTTCAACCACGGTCGTCTTTGCAGGGTAGTCCTCAGCCAGGATCAATACGCCGACGCCTTCCGCGGCGGTTTGCACGGCCTGGGCCGCGGTATCGCAACGCACCAAGTTCCCACAGTTAGTCGTCAACACCCGGTACAGGTCGTTGTCCGGCCGGCCAGCCAGCACGAGCAACGCGTCGGCCGCCTTGAAGGTCACGCCGGCCAGAATGCGGCTCCTGCTCAGATCCAGGGCCTGACGCTCAGGATGGTGCACTGGCATTCCTCGCCGTCGAGTTTGACGGTGACGGTCTCGCCGATGCTGTGGCCCAGCAGGGCCAGGGCGACCGGGGTCTGGTAGCTGCAGATGCGGTTGGGCGCGTCGGACTCCCACGGGCCCAGGATGGTGATGTCGACGGGGCCCTGGGGGCCCTGGAGGGTCACGCGAGTGCCGATGCCCACGCTGGTGGCCGGCACGTCGTGCACCGTCAGGGCGCGGGCGATGGCCAGTTCGTTCTGCAACGCCGACAGGCGGGAATTCAGCCGCCGCTGTTCTTCCACCGCGAACTGCCATTCGCTGTTTTCGCTGAGGTCGCCCTTGGCCGCCGCCACGCCGATGGCGCGGGAGTTCTCCGGCAGTTCGAGTTCGATGAGGTGCTTGAGCTCCTCTCGCCGGCGGGCGATGGCGCCTTCGGTGGCCCAGAGGATGTTCTCGTCGGCCCACGGGTCGACTTTGCCCTTGAGGAACAGGCTGAAGTGCTCCTCGCGCAGGACGGCCAGCATCCGCTCGCGGTTGACGTCGGTGAGCCCGGGGTTGCGTTCGACGCGGCGTTTGATGGTCGCGGCGATGGCCTCGCTCGTGCCCTTGACGACGTCGCGGAAGCTGCGGCAGTCGTCGGCGGTCAGGGCCCAGCGAATCTGCTCGAAGGCCACCCGCCGGGTTTCGCGCGCGATTTCATGGTCGTTGGCCAGGTCTTGGGCGGCCTTGAGCAGCCTCGTGAGCATGTCCACCCGGTCCGGCGCGCCCGCCGGAACCTGGGCCGGGCCTCGCCACAGCCAGATGCACACCTGGATGTGCTCGGCCGGCTCGATCAGGGCCTCGGCGACGACGGCCTCGACGAGGTCGACCTTGCCCGCCGCGCGGAGCCGCCCGGCGACGTCGTCCAACTCCGCCGCCGGCAGCAGCCGCATCAGGGCCAGCAGGTGGCTCGCGGCGTCGCCCCTGGCGGCCAGGCCTTCGATCGCCCGCGCCCGCAGGGCGGAGTCCGTCAGCATCGCGATCCGTTGGGCCGGGCGGTCCATGTCCGCCAGGATCCCCTTCGACGAAACGTTCACCGTGATCGCCGGCAGGCCCAGTTGGGCCGCTTCTTCCAGGGCCATCGCCGCCACCAGGGCGTCGGCGGGCCTGCGGGTGCGATAGGTGTCCGCCTGGGCGGCCAGGCCCGCGAGGATGGGGCCCAGAAACTCGGTGTTGGCCTCCTGCTTGCGCACGCCCAGCTCCCGGGCGTACTGGCGGAGCACGCCGAGGGTCTCCAGGGGCACCTTGGCCGCGTCGACGGCCGCCTGGATCTCGTCTTCCAGCGTCCGCCCCCCCGGATGATACGACACCATCACCGGGTTGCGACCCTCGATGCTCAGATTGGGGCATCGCCTCGCGGCGGTGCGGGCGCGGCTCCACCACTTGCTCCACCCGTCGGCGGGCACGTGACGGGGGACGAGGACGTCTTTGATCTGGTCGGCCGTCAGGGCCGAGCCACGCCACGCGCACACCGCGATCAGCACCGCCGCCGGCTCGTCTTTGCACAGGGCCGCCAACCGCTCGCTGTCAAATCCCGCCAGCACGCGGAAGTCGTCAGCGCCGGCCGGGTCGAACTCGTCGGCCAGCAGCTTGGGCTCCAGGTGCAGCCTCTCGCCGTCGGAGACAAGCACCTCGTACTGCTCGAGGACGTCGTCGAACCGTTCCAGGCGGGCGGCGCGGTGGTCGAATCGGTTGATCAGATAATCGCCCGGGCGGAGCGTCATCGCCAGGTCCAGGGTGCGGATGCCCCGCCGGAGCGACTGCGTGGCCTCCAGCCCGCTGAGCCGCAACATCACGGGGAACTCAGGCCGGTCGGAGTACACCTGGCGGTAGACCGCCACCAGCTTGCCTCGCACGTCGCCGGCGCCCGAGACGGCCGGCAGGATCGTGCGGGCGACCTCCAGGACCCCGGCGGGTTCGAGCTTCTCCAGGGCCTCGGACATCAGCATGCCGGCGAGGGTCTCGGCGGTCTGGGCCTGGCCGGCGGCGACGAGCATCTCCAGTGCCGGCAGCATCTGGGCGGGGCTCTGGTGGGCTTCCATCGCCGCCATCCACGCGTCTTCCACAGCGCCCAGGTCGCCCTGGGCGATGTACGTCTTGATCTGTTCGAGTTTCATAGTCGTCCGTAGGGTTAGAGGCAGGGCGGTATCATCCTCTTTTTTCCTCTCCGCCGCCAGAGGAATGCTTGAATTGCTTTGACCTTTTGGACATGATAGGGGCATGCACGTCGCCGGTCCGGCTGAAGGGAGATAACGACCATGTTCGAGCGATTCACCGAGCGGGCTCGGAAAGTGATGGCCTTGGCCAACCAGGAAGCCCAGCGGCACAACCACGAGTACCTTGGCACCGAGCATATTCTGTTGGGGCTTATCCGGGACGGCAGGGGGGTGGGGGCCAACGTGCTTCGGGCCATGAACGTGAACCTGTCCGCCGTCTGCAAGGAGATCGACAAGCTTGTCAAACCCGGGCCCGACGCCGTTACCCTCGGCAAGCTACCCCAGACGCCCAAGACCATGAAGGTTATCGAGTATGCGATCATGGAGGCCCGCAGCCTCAGGCACAATTACGTCGGCACGGAGCATTTGTTGCTGGGCCTGCTGCGAGAGGTCGACGGCGTGGCCGCCCAGGTGTTGATGAACATGGGGGTCGACCTGAGCAAGGCCCGCGCGGGGGTGTTGGCCACGCTGGGCACGGATGATGCGGCAGCGACCGAACCCGCGGGGCCCGCGGCGACCGCGGCGACGGAGAAAACCATCGCTGACCCCCGGCTTCGCATCGTGGTCGAGTGCTGGGCCAAGGTGCCCGTGGTGTTGCAGGAAGGCATTGTCGCCATGGTTCGTGACGCGGCAAAATCATAGCGTATAGTGGATTAGCCCCGATCTTTCGCCGATCAGTAAGGCACCGTTCCAAGGACGAGGTTGTATGACGAATCGGATCGAAGCTCCCTACGGCAACTGGAAGAGCCCCATCACCGCCCGCGACATTGCGCGAGGGACGATCGGGCTGGCCGAGGTGTACCTCACGGGCAAGTACCTCTACTGGCAGGAGCTTCGCCCCAGCGAGGGCGGGCGGTACGTCATCCTCCGCCGCGGGCACGACGGCACGATCACCGAAATGACCCCCGACGGCTTCAACACCCGTACCCGGGTGCACGAGTACGGGGGCGGGTCGTACCTGCCCCAGGATGACAAGATCACCTTCGTCAACTACACCGACCAGCGGGTCTACACCTACGCCGGGCGGGGCGAGCCCGAGCCCTTCGCCCCCGAAAGCCTGCTCCGCTACGCCGATTTCGCCGCCGACCCGTCCCGCGACCGCCTCATCGCCGTCCAGGAAGACCACTCCGGCGACGGCGAGCCGGTCAACTCCCTCGTCGCCCTCAAACCCGACCAGACCGGACGCCAGACCGTGCTGGCCTCGGGAAACAACTTCGACGCCGCCCCGCGCCTGAGCCCCGACGGCAAACACCTGGCCTATCTGACGTGGAACCATCCCGACATGCCCTGGGACGCCGCCGAGCTCTGGGCCGCCCCGGTCCGCAAGGACGGCACGGCCGGCAAGGCCGTCCATATCGCCGGCGGGCCCGACGAGGCCGTCGCCCAGCCCGAGTGGAGCCCCGACGGCACGCTCCACTTTATCTCCGACCGTAGCGACTGGTGGAACCTCTACCGCGTTCGCAACGGCCACGTCGAGGCCCTGACCGACCTGCCCGCCGAGTTCACCTTACCGCAGTGGTGGTTCGCGATGAGCAATTACGCCTTCGCCTCGGCCGGTCGCATCCTCTGCTCCTTCTGCCGCGACGGGCTCTGGCAACTGGCGATGCTCGACACCGCCACGCGCGCCCTCACGCCGATCCAGACGCCCTTCAACACGATCAGCTACGTCCGCACGGGCGGGGGGCAGGCGGCGTTCATCGGCGGCTCGGCCGCGGGGGCGTCCGCCGTCATGCTCATGGACCTGGCCACCCTGAAAATGACCGAGATCCGCCGGGGGACCAAGTGGACCGTCGAGCCGGGTTATATCTCCGCGCCGGAGGCCGTGGTGTTTCCCTCCGCCAACGGGCGGACGGCGCATGGACTGTTCTACCCGCCGGCCAACCGCGACCACAAAGCCCCCACGGGCACGAAGCCTCCGCTGGTGGTGAAGGTCCACGGCGGACCCACCGCCGCCACCCGGGCGGCCATGAGGCTGGACATCCAGTACTACACCAGCCGCGGCGTCGCCGTCTTCGACGTCAACTACGCCGGCTCGACCGGCTACGGGCGAAAGTACCGCCAGAGCCTCAACGGGCAGTGGGGGCTAGCCGACGTGGAAGACTGCTGCGCCGGCGCCCGCCACCTGGCCGCCGCCGGGCGGGTGGACGGCGATCGCATGGTCATCACCGGGGGCAGCGCGGGGGGGTTCACCACGTTGTCCTGCCTGGCCGGCGAGAACGTTTTCGCCGCCGGGAGCAGCCATTACGGCATCAGCGACTGCGAGAGCATGGCCCGGGAGACGCACAAGTTCGAGAGCCACTACCTGGACCGGCTGATCGGCCCGTACCCGGAGGCCCGGGAGATTTACGTCCGCCGCTCGCCCATCCACCACCTGGACAAGTTCCACTGCCCCGTCATCCTCTTCCAGGGAATGGACGACCAGATCGTCCCGCCCGCTCAGGCTCAGAGCATCTACGACGCCCTCCTGGCCAAGGGCCTGCCGGTGGCGTATCTCCGGTTCGCCGAGGAACAGCACGGCTTCCGCCGCTCGGAGAACATCCAACGCGCCATGGAGGCCGAACTCTACTTCTTCGGGCGCATCCTCGGCTTCAGACCCGCCGACCCCATCGAGCCCGTCGACATCGCCAACCTTCCGTAGCGCGTTAGACTGTTGTAATCTTCGCGCCGCTCTGGATAATGCGTGGTCTTCCGCCGCCTTCGGCGCGCGATATTCGGCAGGTGTCGAGAATGCGAATTGTGGTTCCCATTAAACAGGTGCCCGAGACGTCCGCCGTGCGGATGGACGAGGCTACCGGCACGATGATCCGCGAGGGGGTCGAGGCGATCGTCAACCCGCTGGACCTGTTCGCCATCGAGGCCGCTCTGCGGCTTCGCGAGTCGGGCGGCGGGCAGGTGACGGTGATCTCCATGGGCCCGCCCAAGGCCGCCAAGGCCCTCCGCGAGGCCATCGCCATGGGCGCCGACTCGGGCGTGCTCCTCTCCGACAAGGCCTTCGCCGGGGCCGACACGTGGGCGACGGGCCTCGTCCTCGCCGAGGCCATCCGCCAGCTCGGGCCCTTCGACCTGGTGATCTGCGGCGAACGGGCGACCGACGGCGACACGGGCCAGGTCGGCCCGGGCATCGCGTCGTTCCTGGATCTGCCCGTGGCGACCTACGTCAGTCGGATCGTATCCGTCGCCGACGGCGTCGCCCGCGTCCACCGGCTGGTCGAGGACGGCTACGAGGTGCTCGACGTGGACACCCCGGCCGTGCTTACCGTCGTGAAGGAAGTGGCCGATCCGCGCCTCCCCACGCTGCGGGGCAAGCAGCGAGCCAAGGCCGCCGACCTGCCCGTCTGGGGCGCCGCCCAGTTGAATCTGCCCGCCGACGCCGTCGGGCTCGCCGGCTCGCCCACGCGCGTGGTGAACATCTTCCTCCCGAAGGTGGCCCGCCAATGCGAGAAGTTCCCCGCCGCCGACGAGGCGGGCATCGCCCAGGCCGCCGATCGCGTGGTGGCCCTGCTGAAGGAAAGGGCCCTGCTATGACCCGCCCAGTTCACGAAGGCGTCTGGGTCCTCGCCGAGCAGGCCGGCGGACGCGTGCTGGGCGTCAGCCACGAGCTGCTCGCCCGCGGGCGAAGCCTCGCCGACAAGCGCCGCACCGCCCTGACGGCCGTCCTGATCGGCCACAACGTCGCCCCCGCCGACCTGGCCGAACTGATCGAACGCGGGGCCGATCGCGTGCTGGTGATGGACTCGCCCGCGCTGGAGCATTTCCTGGTCGAGCCGCACGCGGCCTGCCTGTCGCACCTGATCCGCGAGCACTGCCCGGAGATCGTCATCGCCGCGGCGACGTCCACCGGGCGGACGCTCATGCCCTACGTCGCCGTGCAGGTCCACACCGGGCTGACCGCCGACTGCACCGTGCTGGACATCGACCCGGCCAGCGGGGCTCTGCTCCAGACCCGCCCGGCGATCGGGGGCAACATCATGGCCACCATCCGCACGAGCGAGCATCGCCCGCAGATGGCGACCGTCCGCCCGCACTCGATGCGACCGGCCGACCGCACCCCGGGGCGAAAGGGCGAGGTCCTTCGCGTCAGCCCGCCCGAAGCCCTGCCCGCCGGGCGCATGCGGCGAGTCGGGTTCATCCCCAACAAGGAAACCCACCCCCTCGCCGCGGCGGACGCCGTCGTCGCCGTCGGGCGGGGGATCAAAAAGGCCGACAATATCCCCCTGGCCCAGAAACTCGCCGACGCCCTCGACGCCGCCCTGGGCGCCAGCCGCGACGTCGTCGACCGCGGCTGGCTGAGCTACCCCCACCAGATCGGGCTCAGCGGCAAGACCGTCACCCCGCGGCTGTACGTGGGCCTGGGAGTCTCCGGCAGCATACAACACCTGGCGGGCATGCAGACGGCCGAGACGATCGTCGCCGTCAACACCGACCCGGACGCCCAGATCTTCCACGTCGCCGACGTGGGGATCGTGGGCAACCTGTTCGACGTCGTGCCGGTGCTCGTCAAGAAGATCAACGCCGCCAGGAGCGCCACGTGACCAGCCCCGCGTACAACCCCGTGACGCCCCGGATCGTCGAGGAGCTCAAGGCGATCGTCGGAGAGCGGTTCGTCTTGTTCGGCGATGCCGAGAAGCTCGAGCCCTACTCGCACGACGAAGTGCCCGACCGGGCATACGCCCACATGCCCGAGGCGGTGGTCCGGCCCGACTCGACGGAGCAGGTCGCGGCGATCATGAAGCTGGCCAATCGCGAGCGCATCCCGGTCACGCCGCGCGGCGCGGGCAGCGGACTCTCCGGCGGGGCCGTTCCGCTCCACGGGGGCATTGTCCTGCTCGTCGACCGGATGAACCGCATTCTCGATATCGACCCGGAGAACATGATGGTCGTCGTCGAGCCGGGGGTGGTCACCAGCGAGATCAACCCGCCGTTGCGGCAGCATGGACTCTTTTACGCGGGCTACCCGATGAGCCTGGAGACGTGCTACATCGGGGGCAACGTGGCCGAGAACGCCGGCGGGGGCAAGGCCGTCAAGTACGGCGTGACGGCACGGTACGTCGTCGGGCTCGAGGTCGTCACGCCCACCGGCGAGGTCGCCCGCCTGGGCGGAAAGCTCGTCAAGGACGTCACCGGGTACAGCCTGATCCAGTTGATGGTCGGGTCGGAGGGCACGCTGGGGGTCTTTACCAAGATCACGCTGAAACTCGTGCCGCTGCCCAAGGCCAGCGTGGATCTGCTGGTTCTGTTCGCGACGGCGGAGGCCGCCATCGCCGCCGTGCCACGCGTGATGACCGGCGCGGGAATTATCCCGACGGCCATCGAGTTCATGGACCGCACGAGCGTCCACCACGCCTGCAAGTACCTCAACGAGACGATCCCCTACGAGAAATCCGGGGCCATGCTGTTGATCACTGTGGACGGCGAGGACGAGGCCGGCGTGGAGCGGGCGTACGAGGCGGTAGGGGAGCAGTGCCTATCGGCCGGGGCCTTGGAGGTGTACGTCGCCGACAACAAGACCACGAGCGAGCGGATCTGGCGGGTGCGGAAGAACATCGCCGAGGCCTTCGGGGCCGGCTCCCAGCATCAGGCCAACGAAGACCTCGTCGTCCCGCCGGCGGCGATCCCGCAACTGGTGGCAGGCATGGAGGCCCTGGCCGCCAAGTACGGCGTGCCCATCCCCGCGTACGGCCACGCCGGCGACGGCAACCTGCACACGCGAATCGCCAAGCCCGACGCGATGGCGCTGGCACCCTGGAAAGAACTCCTGCCCCGGATCCTGCAGGAGCTCTACGCCCTGACGGCGGGCCTGGGCGGAAAGATCAGCGGCGAGCACGGCATCGGGCACAAGCGGAAGAAATACATGCCCCTCTTCGTCGACGAGGCGTCGATGGAGATGATGCGGTCGATCAAGAAAGCCCTCGACCCGAACCATATCCTTAATCCGGGGAAGGTCTTCGATCTGTAGGGGGGAGGGGGAGACTCACCGCAGAGCACGCAGAGGGCGCAGAGGCGGCGCAGAGAACAGAAAGAGGGAACTGTAGCCAAGAAAGAAACGGACGGAATGCCCCGGCAAGGCGTTCCGTCCGTTTCCGTATACATCTTCTCGCTTCTTCTTCCTCTGCGCTTCTCTGCAAAGCAATCATATCACTACTTGTTT
>JAPLNA010000308.1:7109-14313 GCA_026693065.1 Planctomycetota bacterium | reverse complement strand
CCTTTCCTATGTTGGAATTGGTGCCGGTTGATTGCCAGACACCAAGGGTACGCCGCTCTTTTTGATTCTTCCATCCACATCTTTCGTCAATACCTCCGGCGCAGGTATTTCCCACGTATCCCGGAAGTATCCCCTGAGCATCCTTTGAGTATCCCTTAAGTATCCTTTAGGTATCCCTTAAGTATCCCTTAAGCATCCTTTAAGTATCCCTTAAGCATCCCCAAATCGGCGGGTTGATGGAGAATGACAGTGGAACTTACCCAGATCGATCTGAAGGGTTACGGGCGATTCGGCACGGAGCCGGCCTCGTTCGAGTGCCTCAAGTACCGCCTGCCGGCGCCGTGGGACTACTGCTACGCCAACGGCGACGTGCTGCTGCGGATCCGGCATGACGGGGCGGGGTATCTGCAGGTCCAACCCCCGCATGGCCCGCCCCTGCTCGGCGGCCCGCCGCTGCTCTTCCGCGACAACGGACACGTCACGCCCTCGCTGTTCACGTGGATCATTCCGGAGTCGACGAAGGGCACGCGGGCGTTCACGAACTTCTGGCTGCCGGCCATCCCCTCCCCGGCGGCCGGGGCCGAACCGGATGAGTTCCACTGCCGCTTCACCCCCGCGGCGGCCCAGTATCACGTCGCGCAGGATGACTGGGCGGTCGACACCCAGGTGTGGGTCCCCCCGGCCGGAGCGAGCATGGTGATGACGGTTTCTATTACCAACCGTGCCCGCCGCAAGCGGTCGTGCACGGTGATGCCGGTGGCCCGGCCGTACCTGGCGAGGCTGGACCAGGCCGCCTGGGACGTGCCGGCCTGGTATCAGACGGTGGCGTTCTGCCGCGTGGGCGGGCGCAACGCGTTCTGGATGCAGACGCGGGACGCCGGGGGCAACCCGGCCAACCGGCTGCACGCGGGGATCATCACCGACCTGGCGTGCGAGAGTTTCGAGGTCTCGATGGACCGGTTCGTTGAGGCCCGGGCGCGGGTTCGCCTACGGCCGGGCGACGGCGGACAACGCCGCGTGCGGCCAGCCCCCGGTGGCCGCGATGGCCCGGAAGATTGCCCTGGGGCCGGGCGGGAGCTTCGAGTTCACGATGGTGATCGGCAAGCTGCCCGACTCGAGCGACGGGTGCCTGCCCCCCTCGCGGCGGCTGGTGGAGCTGGGGAAGTATCTCGTCGCATCGCGGCGGGCCAAGGCGCTGGCCCAGTTGCGGGAGCGATACCGGCGGCTGTTCGAGCGGCGGCGGATCGACACCCCCGACGCCGGGCTGAGCCGCTACGCCAACGAATTTCTGCCGCTCCAGGCGTACTGGGTGAGCATGCTGGACCGCGGCTGGCCGGGCGGGTTCCGCGGCACGCGGGATGCCGCCCAGGACACCACGAGCATGATCGGCATCGACCCGGGCCTGGCGCGGGAGCGGCTGATCGAACTGTTCTCCCAGCAGCGGTCCGACGGCTGGTTCCCCCGGGCGTACTACCCGGGCGACAAGACGGGCAAGGCGTTCACCGCCACCCACGTCGACGCGGGCGTGTGGGTGTGGGAACTGCTGCGGGAGTACCTGTGCCTCACGCGGGATTTCGACGTGCTGAAGGTCAAGACTCCCTGGATGGACCGCCAAGGGGCCGCGAGCATCCTGGACCGGTCGCTGGGGCTCCTGGACTACTACCTGGCGAAAGAAAACCTGGGCCCGCACGGGCTCTGCAAGATCCGCGGGGGCGACTGGAACGACGCGGTGAATCTCGCCGGCCTGGAGGGCAAGGGCGAGTCGGTCATGGTTTCCTGCCAACTGGTGCTGGCGTTGGAGCAGGCGGCCGATCTGTTGCGGTCGCTGGCGAAGGGCCGGGGCGGGGCCCTGCTCCGGCGAGCTGGGCGACTGGCTGTCCGGGCCGGGACGATGAGGGACTGCCTGCTGGGCCACGCCCGCAACCGGGCGGGGTATTTCAACGGCGTCTTCAGCGACGGGGGATACTGGGTCTTCTCCCCTCGCGACCCGGACGGGCGGCGGCGGATCAGCGTACCGGCCAACGCCTTCGCCGTGATCGCCGGAATCGTCCAGGGGGCCGGGCGCGAGGAAGTGTTCGACGCACTGAACGAGTTGAAGGGCCCGCACGGGTGGCGGCTGTTCTATCCCGCCGTGGGCGACCGCCCCATCGCCAAGCTCGGTCGGATCGGCCAGGGCGACCTCGCCGCCGGCGTGGGCGAGAACGGGACGATCTACAACCACGGCTCGCACGGTTTCCTGGGCCGGGCCGCCGCCGCCGCGGGAAAGGGCGACCTGCTTTACGACGTCATGCGGCACATGCTGCCCTACGATCAACAGGCGCACGACGTGGCGGTGACCCGGACGGCCCCGTACGGCGTGGTGAACCACTGGAAGAGCGCGATCGGCCTGGAGGGCGTCGGCGGGGACGTGTTCCTGTCGGGCTCGATCGCGACGGCGCTGCGGAACCTGTACGAGGGCATGGCGGGCTGCCGCTCGGACGTGTCGCACCTGGTGATCGACCCGTGCCTGCCCTCACACTGGGCCGGCATCGAAGCGGAGGTCGACTTCCTCGGCGGGCGCTGCCGCCTCCGCGTGGCCAATCCCGCGGGCGTCTCCTGCGGCGTGGCGGCGCTGCTGCTGGACGGGGTGGCCGTCCCCGACCGCCTGGACTGCCGCCGCACCGGGCGATCCTTGGCGGCGATCCCGCTGGCGATGATCCGGCCCGGGCGCGACCATCTCATCGAGGTTACGATGGGAGGCCCCGCGTAGCGACGGCGATGGAAAGGGGTGGGCGTGGACATGATTCGTGAAACCATGACCGACAGCACGAGTTGCAACAGGGTTCAAAATCAGCCGTTACGGCCAATGAAAGAATTCCTGACAATTCTCCTTGACAGGGTGATGAAAGATAGTACAGTATTTCTATCGGAGACTGTAGACAGATGGTTATTCCAGCCACGACAACCGAAAGCATCGCTGGCGAGCGGGCCGATTCGACGGCCACGCCCGGGGGATTCGCGACCGCGATTCCGCACCGGGCCGCCCGGCGTTGGGTTGTCGGCGGCGAAGGGTTCTCCCGCCCCAACTCTCTGGCTCGAATGCGTTGCCCTTGCGGCTGTTGATGGGCGTACCCGCCGGCCCGCGTTTCCGGGCCTGATAACGCCCAGCCAACCCGTTCGAGTGCATCCATTCAGGATTCCCCTCCGCTTCACAGGAAAGGCAATGACATGAACAGCCAACTTTACGCCGTCAAGGAAGTGTTGTCCTACCTTTATATCCGGCCGATCGATTCTCGTGAGGCCGCCGCCCTGCTCCTGCGATCAGGGCTGGTGCTGCTGGCAACGCCGGCCGATCTGGACGCCCTGGCCGCTTCGCGAGGGAAACTTCTTTACTCCTCCGCCCTCCACGCCGAGGACGCCCCGCTGGGCCAACCAAGAAGCCTGGCCGGCTCCTCGGCCGCGTGAACGATCAACACGAGAACGCAGAGATTGTCTCCGGCATGAAGGAGCGATATGCTGCCCGGGCCGCCGCCGTCCCCGTGTTCGCAGGAAAGGATACCGCCGTGCGTATTGCCACCAAAGCCATTCGAGTCGGACAGAACCCGGACCCGGCCACCGGATCGATCGCCGTGCCGGTCTACCAGAGCGTCAACTTCGTCTTTGACGACGTGGGCCAGCCGCGGGGATACGAGTATTCCCGCAGCGCCAACCCCACGCGGACGGCCTTGGAAGAATGTCTGGCCTCGCTGGAGGAAGCCAAACACGGGCTGGCGTTCGGTTCGGGCATGGCCGCCGTGGATGCCGTCGGGTCGATCCTGCGCCCGGGGGACCACGTGGTGTCGGCGGAGCATATTTACGGCGGCACGTTCCGCCTGTTTGAGAAGGTCTACGTGCCGCGCGGGGTGAGTTTCACCTACGTGGACGGCACGCGGGCGGAGGCGTTCGCCGAGGCGCTCAAGCCCAACACGAAGATGATCTGGATCGAGACGCCGGCCAATCCGCTGCTGCAACTGGTGGACGTGCGGGCGGTCGGGGCGATCGCGCGGAAGCACGGGGCGGCCCTGGTGGCCGACAACACGTTCCCATCCCCCTACTTCCAGCGCCCGCTCACGCAGGGGGCGGACATCGTGATGCACAGCACGACCAAATACGTCAGCGGGCACAGCGACGTGATCGGCGGGGCCGTGCTCACCAACGACGACCGCCTGCACGAGCAGCTCAAGTTCTACCAGAACGCCGCCGGGGCCGTGCCGGGGCCGTGGGACTGCTGGCTGAGCCTGCGGGGGCTCAAGACGCTGGCCGTCCGGATGCGTCAGCACGCCGCCAACGCCCAGGCGGTGGCCGAGTTCCTCGCCGCCCACCCGAAGGTTCGCGAGACGATCTACCCGGGCCTGCCCAGCCATCCGCAACACGCACTGGCCCGGACGCAGATGGACGGGTTCGGGGCGATCGTCACGTTCCGTCTGGACGGCGGGCGCGAGCAGGTGAGCCGGTTCGTCAGGGCCCTCCGGATCTTCCTCTTCGCCGAAAGCCTCGGCGGGGTCGAGTCCCTCGTCTGCCACCCGACCACCATGAGCCACGCCGTCATGACGGCCCAGGAACGCGAACGCGTGGGCATCACCGAAGGCACGCTCCGGCTGTCGGTCGGCATCGAGGATATCGAGGACCTGCTGGAAGATCTGGCCGGGGCGCTGGCCGATTGTTGAATCCGGGAAGGATAGCCGCGATGACAGCGGAGAAATGGATCGTCACGTTCGTGGGTATGGCGGCGATTGTCTTCGCCGCCGGGTGCGCTTCGAGCGACGAGCGGACCGCCGCCACGTCGCGTCCGGCCCTGGCGCCGCCGTGGGAACCGTGCCCGGAAGGCGTCAGGCTCATCCTGAACACCGACCAGACGTTCGAGGCCGGAAAGCCCGACTTGACCAAGCCCGGCGCCAAGGCCGTGGAAGAGGTCGCCGCGACGATCCGGGCGAAGTATCCGGATCAAGTTGTCCGGGTGTACGCCTTCAGTGACGGCCCGCACGGCGACAAGGAGTTCGGCCCGGCGGAGCAGTGGGCGCGGTGCTGGGGACGGGCCGGCGCCGTCAGCGACGCGCTGCGGACGGCGGGGGTGCCATGGGACAACGTCGAAACCGTCGGCGTGGGCCACTTCCGTCCGGCGGGCCCGAACGCCACCACCGCACCGAGCGAACAACCCGACCGGCCCATGGAGATCGTCATCTCCGCTCGCCGGTTCGGCGTGCCTCCGGCCAGGCCCGAATCGCAGCCAAAGGAATGATCGCCGGCGGCCGGGCCGCCCACGCGGTCAAAACGCCAGGTGGCCCTCGTCGGGGGAGGATTGGCGTTGGTTGTCGCTCCGGCCCATCCGGCGGAGCCAGCGATAGTGGGCGGCCAGGCCCGACAGGAACGTCCTGTGCTCCACGTAGCGCACCCCGAACTCGCTGCAGGTCTGCCGGACCAGGGGCGAAAGCCGTGGGTAGTGAATGTGACAGACCCCCGTCCGCCGGTGTGGCATGCCCGTCCTGTGCGTGCGTTATCGCCGATCTCGCCAGAGAGTTATTCTCCGGACGGGCCAGCCGTGGTCCCGTCCCGCGGAATTATATTCCCCCGCCGGTCGTCGCGGGATTTGGGTTTGCTTTCCGTTGGTCAGGTGGATATACTTCTGGGTCTGCCCTACTATCAAGACTCCTCACCGCGCTCCTGGGCGGCTACGAAACGCGCCCCTCATGATCGCGAAGCGATCGGCACACATGGAACTACCTTTCCGCGCCGCAGGCGACCAGCTGCTGCCCGCTGGTGAACTGACCGACATCCGCCGCCGGCTCCGCGCGACGGCGGCCCGGCACGACTTGGCCACCGTCATCGCCTGCGCCTTCGATCACCGCACCCGCATGCTGCCGTTCTTCTTCGTCGACACCCGCATGGTGCCGGCGGGCGTGCGGGCCATCGGGGCGGCGATGGTGGACTCGGGCTTCCCCAAGACCCGAATTGTCCTGCAGCAGTGGAACCGCCGCTTCGAGCCCTCACGCATGCGACTCGACGGACGCGTGCCGGATATCTTCTGCATCTCCTCGATGAGCCTTCACAAGGCCCAGACGCACGCGATGCTGCGAGACGTTCACCGGATCGACCCGGCCCATCGCCCGCTGGTGATCGTGGGCGGGTCGGTCAGCGTGTACGAGGCCTGGGCGGTCTTCAGCAACGATCCGGCCGATCCGTTCAGCGCGGACCTGGCCGTCACGGGCGAAGAGTACGTGCTGCTGACCTTTCTGGAGACGCTGCTGCCCCGGCGGCGCCGGGGCGAGAGCCTGCGTGCGGCCTTCCAGCGGGCGAGAAACCACGGCGCCCTCGACGCCGTGCCCGGGCTCATCTATGGCCGCGGCGGGCCCGACGGGGCCCCGCGAGAACTCGTCGACACCGGCATTCAGCGCCTGGCCGGCGACCTGGACAACCTGCCTCACCCGGCCCTGGGGTACGCGATCCTCGAGGCCCCCGGGGGCGGAGCGACCCTCGCGTCGGCCCCCCTGGAAATCGGCAAGGTGCGTAAGCACAATCTGATTTCATCGCTGGTAATGACGTTCGGCTGCAAATACGGCTGCGGGTACTGCCCCATCCCCGGCTACAACCAGCGGAATCTGCGGTTCAAGTCCGGGCCACGGATTGTGGAAGAGATGGCCCGCCTCAGCCGCGAGTACGGGCTGAAGTTCTTCTTCGGGGCCGACGACAATTTCTTCAACGACAAGGCCCGCGTCGTGGAGATCATCGACTCGTTGAACGGTACGGAAGATTCCGCCGGCCCGGTGGCTCGCCGTGTGGCCTGGGCGACGGAGGCTACCGTGCACGACACGTGGGCGCTCCGCGACCACCTGCCCGAAATGCGACGGGCCGGGCTGCGGGCCCTCTGGATGGGCGTCGAGGACATGACCGGCGCCATCGTCAAGAAGGGCCAGACCGCCGACCGCACCGTGCAGGTCTTCCAGCGGCTCTGCCGGGAGGGCATCGCCCCGATGCCCATGATGATGCACCACGACGGGCAGGCCCTCTACACGCCCGGCCGCTCCGCGGGGCTTCTCAACCAGGTTCGCCTGCTCCGCAAGGCCGGCGCCGTCAGCCTCCAGGTGCTGATGCTGACGCCCTCGGCCGGGTCCAAAATGTACGAGCAGTGCTTCCACTCGGGCATGGTCTACGAATCCGTCGCCGGGCGGGACGTGGTCGACTCGATGTA
>JAPLNA010000308.1:0-7049 GCA_026693065.1 Planctomycetota bacterium | reverse complement strand
GCAACCACGTGGGGGCCTCGAACGCCAAGAGGCCCTGGCGGAAGCAGATCAACCTGATTCTGGCGTACCTGTGCTTCTACAACGTCTTCCGCCTGGCGGGCCTGATCCTCTGGCCGTTCCGGCGGCTGCCGGGCCACCGCATCGGCTGCCAGCTCATCGGCATTGTCGGGCTGGGGTACACGATCCGTCGGACCCTCGGCTGGATGTTCCGCTTGATGCGAGGCCCGATCCATCGCCGGAGCGAGCCCTTCCGCCCGGACATCCCGATGCGCAGCCCGGCCGGGGCCGTCGCTTCCCACGACCTGCCCAGCCAGATGGCCTCGCCCTCTCGCCCGGAGAAGCCCCCCGTCCGCGAGAAAACCCCCGCGGTTGCGGCCGCCTCCCGCGCGTGAGAGTCTCTTACCACTTCAGGGCAACGCCGCCGGCCATCCATTGGCTGGATTCGACGGCGTGAACGAGGGCGGTCTGAACGCACTTGAAGAGCCGGAACCGTTGGAGCAGATCCCCATCTCGACGCACTCGCCCACGCCGTAGGCGTGCCCTTACCGTCGTGCAGAAGAGCGATGCCGATCTTCCGTTCAGAGGATGTCGTACTTGCGACCGAGGGCTTCCATCGTCTCGATGACGTAGTCGAGGTCTTTCCGGGAATGCCCTGCCATCATGCTCATGCGGAGGCGGCACTTGTTGCGGGCGACGGCCGGGGAGGCCACGTAGTTCATGAAGATGCCCGCCTGCGTCAGGTCGCGCAGCATGTTCTTGAGCTTGGTTTCGTCCCCGATGACCACCGGAATGATCGCCGACTGGGTCTTGCAGAGCTTGAAGCCGGCGGCGGAAAGATTCTCGATCATGTAGCGGACGCTCTGCCAGAGATTCTCGCGGATCTCGGGCTGTTCTTCCATGATGTCGAGAATCGCCAACGAGCCGGCGATGACGGGAGCGGGGACGGCCCCGCTGAAGAAGTACGCGCGGGCGTAAAACCGCAGGTAGTCCACCAGTTCGGCCGATCCGGCCACCACGCCGCCGATGCCGCCCAGGCACTTGCTGAGCGTGCCGACGGTGACGTCGATCTTGCCCTGGAGGCCGAACTTCTCGGCCGTGCCCTTGCCCGTGGGTCCGATCACGCCGAGGCTGTGGGCGTCGTCGAGCATGACGCGGGCGTTGAACGTCCTGGCCAGGCGGACGATCTCGTCGAGCCTGGCGACGTCGCCCTCCATCGAGAACACGCCGTCGGTAATCACCAGCGTGCCGTGGTCGTCCCCGCAGTTCTCCTGCAACACGCGTTCGAGGTGCCCCATGCGGGCGTGGGCGTAGGTCTCGATCTTCGCGCCCGAGAGTTTGCAGCCGTCGAAAATCGACGCGTGGTTGTACAGGTCGTTGACGGCCACGTCCTGCTCGTGCAGGAGCGCCGCGATCGTGCTGACGTTGGCGGCGTAGCCGGTGGGAAAAATGATGGCGTCCTCGCACTGGTAGAACGCCGCCATTCGCTTCTCGAGTTCGATGTGCAGGTCCGTCGTGCCGGAGTACAGCGAGACGGACCCCGCGCCGTAGCCGTACTTCTTCGTGGCCTCGACGGCGGCCTCGATCACCTTAGGGTGGTTGGTCAGCCCCAGATACGAATTGGAGCCGAGCATGATCATGTCGCGGACCTGGCCGGTGTAGCGGTCGGTCATCTTCACGCGGTTGACGTTCGCCGAGCAGACGGGGCGGCGGAGAAAGTGCGGGAAGAGCAGCCGGGCCTTGTCGGCCGTCCCGGCGAACCGCATTACCTTCTCGAACAGGTCCGGGCCCGGCACGTCGTAACAATCCGACCAGGACACTTCCTGCTGTTCCTTGGCCGTCTGGCTTGTCTCGAAACTCACTTGTGGCTCCCGAGTACGTCGTTGTGAACCGTGCTTGCATATTTCACCGGCGGCCGGCGGCTTGAAACGACGGGCCGCCGCGCGCACGAAGCGACAAATAGTATTCACATCCCGCGCCGGATGCAACCCCCTTGCCAAATATGAAAAGGTTTTCACAACGCCCCCCGAACGACGCGATGCCGCCGGTGGCCCCTGGCATACCGCGGAGAATTCCGAATTCAAGGGTATATGGGACTCGCATGGGATCAATCGGGGGAGGGTTTTTCCAGCCGCAGTTGGGCCAGCCCGGCCTCGCGGGTGACGAACTCCTCGCCGTGGGCGGCGGCCAGTCGCCGGAGCTTCTCGCCGTTGAAGTCGAGGTTGCACGAGCCGCTCCGCAGGCTGTAGAGCCTCGGATCGAACAGGGGCCGGTCGCGGTGCAGCAGGTTGGACAAGAACGTGCCCGCCCCCCCCGCCAGCCAGCCCACCCAGTACGGCAGCGTCTTGCTGGGCACCCCCGAACGATCCGGGAGGAATCGCTCGATAATCAGTCGATAGAACTGATCGACGGTGGTGTGCTCGGCGTCGACGACGTTGTAGGTTTCGCCGGCGGCCTCGTCGCAGCAGGCGCCCAGATACGCCGCCATCGCCACGTTCCGGACGTGGGCCAGCGGCCAGCGATTCTGCCCCCGCCATCGCCCGAAGTGCAGGACCGACGAGCAATGCCCCAGGTAGTCGACCACCCGAGGCAGGATCGAGCGGTCGCCCTCTCCCCACACCGCCCCGGGCCGGAGAATGACGTACCGCTCCGGCGGGAGCATCGACCGCACGGCCTGCTCGGCCATGATCTTCGACCGCGGATACGGATTGCCCGGCCGGCGGGCCAGCGGGGTGGACTCATCGGCGTCGGAGAAATCCTTCAGCCCGTACACGTCCGTGCTGGAGACGTGCACCAGCCGGGCGACGCCGAGGCGCGGCATGGCCTGGATGAGGTTGACGACGCCCTGGACGTTGAGTTGGCGGAACTGGGGGAATCGCCCCAGGTCGGTCGCCCGTCCGGCGCAGTGGACGGCGGCGTCGAAAGGGCCCAGTTGGGCCAGTGCGTCCCAGGGCCCCTCGCCCTGCGTGATCGAGCCCTGCACGACGGTGGCCCCGTCCAGGCCCGCCGGGCGACGCCGGTGAACCAGGGCCACCACCTCCACCCCACGCCGCCCAAACTCCCGCGCGCAGCCGCTTCCGATAAAGCCCGCCGCTCCGGTCACGAGAATGCGTTTGGGGGTCACCGCTCTTGTCCGTCAGCGGCCGAAGCTCGCGTCGTTCCAGCGAAGCTCTTGCTTGAACTGCCGCAGGCGAGTGTCCGCGTCGATCACCACCAGCTCGATGCCGGCCATCTCCGAAAGGTCTTCCAGGTGCTCAGTTCCGACGGCCTGGCTGAAGCCGGTGTGGTGCGCGCCGCCGGCGAGGATCCACGCCGCCGCCCCGTCAGGCAGGTTCGGGCGCGGAACCCAGACCGCGCGGGCCACCGGCAGCTTCGGCAGCGGTGCGTCCGGGGCCACCACGTCCACCTCGTTCACGATCATCCGGAACCGATCGCCCATGTCGATGATGCTCGCGTTGACGGCCGGGCCCGCGGGCACGTCGAACACCAGCCTCGCCGGATCGGCCTTGCCCCCGATCCCCAGCGGATGCATCTCCAGCGAGCACCTGCCCGCCGCCGTGCTCGCACAAACCTCGAGCATGTGCGCCCCCAGCACCTTCATCCCCGCCGGGTCCAGGTGGTAGGTGTAGTCTTCCATGAAGCTCGTGCCACCGGGCAGCCCGTCGGCCATCACTTTCATCGCGCGGACGAGGGCGGCGGTTTTCCAGTCGCCCTCGGCCCCGAAGCCGTACCCGTCGGCCATCAGCCGCTGCACGGCCAGCCCGGGCAACTGCACCAGCCCGTGAAGGTCCTCGAACGTCGTCGTGAAGGCGGTGAAGTCGCCCTCCTTCAGGAACGCCCGCATGCCCAGCTCGATCCGGGCGGCCTCTCGCAGCGCCGGGCGCTTCGGGCCGTCGGCACGCAGGTCCGCCGCCACCGCGTACTGCTCGTCGTACTCGGCCAGCAGCTTCGTCACGGCCGCGTCGGTCACCTTGGCGACCTTCGCCGCCAGATCGCCCAGCCCGTACCCGTTGACGCTGTAGCCAAGGCGGAACTGGGCCTCGACCTTGTCGCCCTCGGTGACGGCGACTTCGCGCATGTTGTCGCCGAAACGGGCGACCTTCCCCCCCTGCCAGTCGTGCCAACCCGCCGCCGCCCGCAGCCAGGTGGCCAGCTTGGCCTGAACGCCCGCGTCCGACCAGTGCCCCACGATCACCTTGCGGTTCTTCCGCATCCGCGAAAGGATGAACCCGAACTCCCGCCCGCCGTGGGCGGTCTGGTGCAGGTTCATGAAGTCCATGTCGATCTGGCCCCAGGGAATGTCACGCCCCATCTGGGTGTGGAACTGCACCAGCGGCTTGCGAAGGGCCGACAGGCCCGCGATCCACATCTTCGCCGGCGAGAACGTGTGCATCCACGCGATCAGCCCGATGCACTTGGGTGCGGCGTTGGCCTCACGGCACAACTCGGTGATGGCCTCGGGCGTCGTCAGCACGGGCTTGAAGACGATCTTCACCGGCGTGCCCGCCGCCTCGGTGAGGGCCTTGGCGACCTTCCGCGAATCGTCCGCCACCTGCTTCAAGGCCGCCGGCCCGTACAAATGCTGGCTGCCCGTCACAAACCACGCCTCCAACGCCTTCAAGTTCACCTTCACGCCCATCGCGGTTCTCCTTGTCTAACCGAATCGCCTTGGATCAGAGGGGCATTATACCCCCCCGTCGCGAGAGAACAAGAAACTCGGAACTGGGAACAGATTCGTGGAACGGGTCCCGGGAACCTCGCTTCGTCTGATGACGCTCGAAGGGGCTTGTCCTTTTGACGACGCCTCCCCTTCCAACGTGACCCCGTCCTCGCTGACGATCCCCTTCCCCCGCGTTCGTCTCCCTCCCCCCCGAAAAAAAATCTTCGATTTCCCAATCCGGTGTCACAGGGCTGTCACCGGCCCCCCCTATGCTCCCACGTACGTGGCGGCCCTGAGAGCCGCCGGAAAGGAGCCATTCCCATGGCTAACTGCAAGCGGACGTGGACCCTCGAAGTCTACCAGCTCGACCCCCAGGCGGGCCTTTCCCAGGACAACGCCCTGGTCCTGTGCCTGCCCTGCTACGAGGCCACGCCGGCCTTCTCCAACCCGGCCGCCCAACGCCAACACTTCCCCAAATCCGTCGAGCGCAAAGCCCTCGCCCTCGCCCGCAACCGCTGCCAGTGCTCCGCCTGCGAAGAATGCCGCACCTGACGCCCTCCGGCGCAAGGAACGTCCTGCCCCTCCGCCCCCGCGTCCGAGGCCGCTTGCGGCTCGGCGGTAGGTATTTCTCCGCGCCGAAAACCCCACCCGAACAAAAAACGCGCCTAAAGACCTTGACATCGCGGTCCGATACGATAAGATAATGTACCCTCGGCGGGTTAGCCCGCTGAGGTCGATTCCCTGATAGCTCAATTGGTAGAGCGAGCGGCTGTTAACCGCTAGGTTCCTGGTTCGAGTCCAGGTCGGGGAGTTCACCAAGGCCCGGCTATAAGGCAGGGCCTTTTGCATTTGGGGGTGTGCCATGTTCCACGTCTACGTTCTGATTAGCGAGTCCACCGGCCGGCGTTACATCGGCCAGACCAACGACCTGCCCCGCCGCCTAGCCGAACGACCCCGCCACCAACCCCCGCAAGCACACCAGCCGCAACGTCGGCCCGTGGCGACTGGTCCACTCCGAGCCCTACCCCTCCCGCCCGGAAGCCATGCGACGTCGGCGACACAACGCCAGCCCGCCCAGGCCCAGCAGCACCAGCGTGGCCGGTTCGGGCACGCCCACGCGGGATTCAACCTCCGTGCTGATCACGAAAATGCTGCCGTCCTCGTATCCCGCCAGCGACGGCAGAGGGCAGTCGAATTGCATGGGCGCCGCCAGGTTGTACAGGAGGTGTCCGTCCGCGGTCACCTCGCGGATGAAGTGGCCGGTGGCGAGGGTGCCGCTTGAATCCTCCAGCAGCAGGGAATCGGCCCCCGTGTCCGGGTCGTAGGCAACCCCTAACCTGATCGTGTTGAGCGTGTACCGTGCGCCGTAAGGGTCCGTCAGCACCGTGCGGATCGAAAGGACGTGGTCGAGATCATCGATCGCGGTCCCCGACCCGCCGGGAAGAGGGTCTATCGCGATCACGGTCAGGTACACGGTGACCAGCGACCAGACGTCGACGGCGTGGAAGTCGAACTCCTTGCCGATCCCGCCGGTCACGAGCGCGCCGGTGTTCCAGTCATGCCCGTCGTGGCTACGCCAGACGTCCGATATGACTTTGCCGGAGGTATACGTGCTCGCCTCCACGTTGATCTGTGCCTCCCAGTCCCAGAACAACGCGCTTTCCTTGGCGTCGGCCCTGGCCTCGGCGTGCGCGAAGTCCATGCCGGACACCAGGGTGTTACTGCTGTGGAAATCCGAGTCGATGTCGCCGCCGAAGGGCGCGGCCGTCGCCCACGCGCCGGCCGTGATCCATGGATCCCGATGCCGCACGGCATGGATCACGTCGCGCGCGACGTCCACCAACTGGTAGCTCAGGTCCACCGTGTCCACGAACAGGTCAAGTTTCCCCAGGGTGGTGGCGCCGCTCCACGGTGCGCCGAGGGTCAGCGAGGCCAACACGGCGACCAGGATCAAACTGCTTCGCTTCCTCCGAAGCTTCTCGAACGACGTCATCCGTAAAGGAACAGGCGGCCGCTTCATGGCAGTCCTCAGCTTTCTCCCGGCATTGCCGGGATGGGGCTCCGCCGAACGGGCCGAAGTGCTTGGCGTTTGAAGTCCGCTTGGCCTGAAAGTCCGGCCTCGAGCCGACAGCAGACAACCCGAGTCGTGTAGTGACGGAACGCGACGCGGCAACACGAGGCAGGAAGTGAAGGAACGAAAACAAACCTTCGTCCCTGCCCTCACATATGGCACCGGCAGGCTCACTGCCGGACAACTCCGCCGCTCTCAAGGCGGGTCAGAGCAACACGTATTGTACCGCCGCCGCCCCCCCGCTGCGCCAAGAAACTTTCGGCAGAATTCCGGCGTGAGATCGGCAAGGCCCCCGAATGCGGACAATTCGATTGTCTTCGC
>JAPLNA010000307.1 GCA_026693065.1 Planctomycetota bacterium | reverse complement strand
CCGCCCTCGCCGCGGCGGTTAGAACCGGAGAAAAGCTTGTCGATGTCGGCCGCCGCGGTAGAATCGTCGAAACAACCCACGGCGCGGCGGTGCGTCGGACTTCTTCAACTGGAGAGATCCCTATGGCGAAGCGTACGGTCCCGGTCGGGGCAACGAGTAGTCCGGCACTTGCGTATATCGGACTGATCCGCAAACGCATCACCGCGATTCGGAAGGACACACCCGCACTGATCGAAATGGGACAGCGGATGGCCGAGTCGCTGCTGGAGGGGGGAAGTTGCTACGCCCCGGTGGTGGCGCCCTTCTGGCAGGAGGAGTGGACGTGCCGCGCCGGCGGGCTGATGGGAATCAAGCCGCCGACGTACGTGGCCCAGTCGCGAAAGGACGTCGCCTACTTCGCCCTGCCCGGCCGGGCGGACTGGGACCCCAGGCAGGACGCCGCCCTGCAGACGCTGGTGAAGAGCAAGGCGCAGTTGTTCGCCATCGGCCGGCCGGAGGAGTTGAAGGGGGCCGTGCCGGTCTGCCGGTTCGCCGGGTTCACCGGCGGAGCCCCCAAGGACATTGGGCTCTACCGCCTCGGGGCATGGCAGCCGCTGGCGCCGGTGCGGTCGTTCGATCAGGTCGTGCGGGGCTGGATCGTAACGGGCGAGATGATCGCGGCCTGCATCCGCGGGGGACGAATGCCGATCCTGTGGATGAGCATATGGCTGGACGGGGCCATGGCCCGCAACTGCCTGTTTCACAAGCACGACAACCTGCACGAGCCGTGGTCCGTTCCGTTCTTCCACGAGGATCGGTACATTCCGCCGCTGGCGCCCGGATACGCGGCGAGGGAGTTCCTGCGGGAACTGGAGAAGATCATCGGGTCGCTCCAGACGCAGGCCGGAGCGCTGGCCCAAGCGGGCCAGTGGATGGCCGACGCCCACCGGGCCGGACGACGCCCGTGGACGATCTCGGTCGACCACAGCTATCCGACGATCCTCGAACTGCCCGCGGGCTCCGAGTATCCGCTGGAGTGGTCCAGGCCCAACAGCAATCTGCGGACGGCCGTGCCGGATCGGTTCGGCCGCGGGGACCTCGCCATCCACCTGGGGTACGGGCCGGTGGACGTGGAGGACCTCGGGCGGATTCTCAAGCGCGGCATCCGGTTCGTGCACACGACGCCGTACGGACGGCCCGCGACGCTGAAGGATCACCCCAACCTGCTCTGGCTGGACCTGCCCTGGCGGCCGACCGACGCGACGGTGGACATTCCCGCCTACAGCGTGCGGATGATGCCCATGAGCAGCACCGCTCACACGGTGGGATACTTCGCGTTATTGTGTGAAATGGCCGAGCGGATGGACTGGCGGTAAGCCCTTCCGATGGGCGCGAGATGAGCCGTCCTCACAGGTCCTTCACGCGGGGCTTGTACTTCTTGATCAACTGGGCGTTGAACTCATCGCCCCCGGGCAGGTTGGCCGACCGGAAGACGGGCGGAGTGATCCCGCGGCGGAGCATCTCGGCCACGCCTTCCATGACCATCCGGTGGACGATGAAGGCGTCCACGATCGTGCTGGTCGGCGCGATGCCCACGTCGGACCCTTCCACCTTGAACACCGCGTCGCCGAAGGGGTTCTCGTCGTCGATGCACAGGTCGGCGTACTCGAAGACGTGCTTCTTGTTGGGGTGGCGGATGTGGTGGTCCAGGGGCAGCTTGTTCCGCCAGTCGCTGGAGGAGACGGCGATGAGTTTGGCTCCGCGCAGCTTCGCCTCGTCGGCGGCGTCGATGGTCGTCGGGTTCATCCCGATGTTGTGGAAGAGGATGAACAGATCGCCCTCCCCCACTTCGTAGTACCGGACGAGACAGCGGGCGTACCCGGTGGTCCGCTCGACCTCCAGGTACTTGAGGGCCTGGCAGAACGGGCTGATGTCGTGCCCCATGATGGGGTTGATGTTCGCCAGCCCGCCGGCGCGGAAGAACATCTCGCAGAGCATCATCACCGTGTGCCCCCCGCCGCCATAGACGTGGATGAGGCGGTCGGCCTGGCAGGCGTCGGCGATCATGACGCCGGCCTTCCTGAAATTATCCGCCTGGTGGGCTTCCACCGACCCCAGGCGGCCCTGCACGTCCTGGAGATATTCCTGTCCGCGATTCTGTGCCATGGTCGTGCTCCTATCTACTGCCGTAAGTTGATAGCCTATAGCCCTCGCCGCGGGATGGCAAGAGGCTCGCCTTCAACAGCCGCGAGCAAGCGGAATGTGTTGACCGGGCCTCGTGAGGGAAGTATACCGAGTGTGACAGGAGCCGGTCGCGGCGTTCCCCGCGCCGGCCCCTTGCCGCTCGGAAACGTGCCAGGAGTGTGCCCAGTGCCCCAGGACTCCCGCAACGCCAGACTCGCCCGTGAGGGCAGACCGGCACGCGCTTTGCTCCTTCTTGTTGTCGGCGCCTTCGCGACGGGCGCGGCGGCCCAGACGCCCCTTCCGGCGATGCGCACGCCCGATGGCGTTCCTCCCTCCTGGAAGGACGTGAAGATCGACTGGAAGGGCACGTGGGAGGAAACCCTCGCGGCGAACCTGGACCCGGGCAAGACCTGGCTCAAGACCCTCGAGGCCGACGAGTCGCTCCGCCAGGCCGCCGCCCTGATCGTCCGCCTGCGGGAGATTGAGTTGCTCGAAGCGATGATCGCCCACTTCCCCCAGGCCGGGGTCAAACGGCAGGAGGCCTACCACACCATCGCCAAAGACTGTGCGGCCGCGGGCGACCGGCTGCGTGCGGTGCAGTGGCTGCGGCGGCTGATCGCCGACTACCCCGACTCCAAGCCGTTGGCGGGGGAGGCCCTGGCGGCGATTCTCGAATACAGTTGCCCGTTCGACGCGCTGCCGGAGGGCCAGGCGTGGGCCCAGTACGCCAGCGGCGGCCTGGAGGCCCTCGTCAAGGGCGGGCAGTTGCCCCCCTCTCTGCCCTCGGTGGTGCAGGCGAGGGGGCGAATGTGTGCGGCGTGGCGAGCCGATCAGCGTCCTTTGGCGGCCCGGCGGTTCCTGGACTCGCTTCGCGCGGCGGAGGGCGAGAAGACCTGGTGGCTGGAGGCGCGGGCGGACTTGCTGCTGGGGGCCGGGCACATGCCGCAGGCCGCCCTGTTGTACCGGCAAGCCGGCAACGCCGCCCGCGCGGCGAGTCTGCGTGACCAGTCTTGGCTGGGGCGGCCCGACGTGGAGGTCGCGCCGCCCCCGCCGGGGCTGGCCCAGCGTATCGAGCGGCTGGCCGGGGCGATCCGCCTGACGGGCGCCAAGGCCGTCCAGAACGTCGAGAACGTCCAGGACGTGCTCAACCGCTGCGTCGACAGCGGGGCCATTCAGACGGTGGACGATTCTCTCCAGTGCAGTTCGGCGATCCTGCTGGACAGCGCCCTGCGGGAGTTGAAGGCCGATCTGGGCCCCCTGCGGCGGTGGCAGCAGCAGAAGGCCGATGCCCGGGTAGACGCCTTGCTGGGCGAAGGGGCAGCGGAGGAGGCCACCCGGCTGGTGCGGCGGTATCCGTGGGCGAGGCGGGTGCAGGAGGTGCTGATCGAGCGCGGCGAGCGGGCGTTGCGGGAGGGGCGAGCCGACGAGGCGGCCGGTGCGTTCGACAATGCCGCTGCCCATGCCGAGGACCCGACGCTCCTGGCGCAGGCACGGTTGGGGCTGTGGCTGGCGCTGGGGCAGGGAACGGGCGGGCCCGAGGCGATGGAACGGGCGATGGCCCTGGTGCCCGACGCGGATCCGGCGCCGCGGCAAGGGGCCGCCGGGACGGCCGCCCAGGCCAAGGCCTTCGTCCGAAACCGGCTGGGCGCCGGCGAGGAGGCCCTCCCCTCGTTACCACGTGCCCCCTCGCGGCGGATCCAGTTGCCCGCGGCGATGGCGGCGCCGGCGCCGGCCTTGCACGGGCGGTGCGAATCGTGGTGTTTGGGCCCCTGGGCCATCCGCCGTATCGAGTCGTTGCCGGAACAGGTGGTGGTGTTTGGCCCTCGGCACGTCGCCTGTTACGACGGGGCCAGCCTGGCCCTTCGCTGGCACCACGCCGCCCCGGGCGCCCTGGAGGAACCCGGGCCCGACGATGAAGGCGACGCCCGCCTGCCCCCGGCGTGGCGCCCCTCGGCGATGGCGTCGCCCCGCTCCCCGTCGGTCGCCGGCAACGTCGTCTACGCCCTTCTCGCTCGCGGACAGGGCGGGGCCGACCTGAGGGCCCTCGACGTACGGACCGGGCAGCTGATCTGGACCACGCAAGCTCGCCCCGAATGGAACGCCCTCCGGATCCTCGGCGAGCCGGCGGCGATGGAGGACCTCGTCTACGTCCTGGCCATGGAGCAGGACCTTGAAGGCACGTGCACGCCGTACCTGGTCTGCCTGGCCGGCGACGACGCCAAGATCGTCTGGAAGCGGCGGCTGGGAACGATGATGCTCCGGGAACGGCCGATCGCGATGGCCCGGTACGCCTGCGGGGTGGCCCTTCATCAGGGCTCGGTGTACCTCTCGACGAACATGGGTATCCTCGCCAAGTGCGACGCGCGGACCGGCTCGCCGGAATGGCTACGGACCTACCACGCGGCGACTCCGGGCGAGGCGCCCGACGGCCGCGCTCGCCGGGAGGGCTCCGTGCCGCTCGTTGCCGGCGACCTGGTCTACTTCGCCCCGCGAGACCACAGCGGCGTGATCGCCCTCGACCGCCGGACCGGGCAACTGGCCTGGGAAAGCCCGCTCGTGCCCTCCGACCAGATCGTCGGCCTGGCCGGGCGGACGTTGATCGTCCGCGACGCGAACGAACTGGCCGCCCTCGACGCGACCACCGGCGAGGAACTCTGGAACCGCCCGGTCGACTCGGATGGGGCAGCCCCGGCGGTGATCTCGGGCGGGCAGGTCCTGGTGGCCGCCGGCGACAAGCTGCTGCGATTCTCGGCCCAGACGGGACATTGCGCCCGCCCTTCGTCAAACGCTGGGCCTTGCCCTGCCGCGATCCGCTACTGGTCGTCCCGCCGGCCTCGCAGACGCCCTCAGACCTCATGGGCGTACTCTCCGGGGCGAGGTTCTTCTGCGTGCGGGTCCGACCGGCCTGCCGCCTGGCTTGGCAGATGGCCTTTCGCGAGCGGCCCGACTCGGCGGGCTTTCATGGCCGCCTCGTCGTCTTCGCCACGGGCGATAACCTGACGGCCGTCGACAAGGAAACCGGCGCCGTCCGCTGGCGGCGGACGCTGCCCTTCGCGGCCGATCTGATCGCCGGGGACGACCGTGCTTTCGTCGTCGGGCACAGTTCGCCCGAGGCCCCTGTGATGGCCCTGTCGCCCGAGACGGGGGAGGTGCTCTGGTATCGCTGGTTCGGGCAGGAGGCCCGCTTCACGGGGCGCCGGCTGCGGGGGCTCGCCGTTAGCGGCGAAGGCGGGGCCCCGCCTGTGTTGCGGCTCTATTGGGGGGAGGCGCTGTTCGCCCGCGAGGGCCCTCGCCCCGCCGAGGTTCTCGTCGAGGTCGCCTCCGGGGCCATCCGCGACGTCCGCCTGTTCCTGCCCCAGGAGCCGGCCTGGCCCGCCCGGATCTACTTCGGCGACGACTATCGCACGCGCACCGCTCCGGAGGCGGGCATTCCCTGGCCCTATCGCGGGCCCTTCCGTCCAGACGCCGTCGCCTACCTGGGGAAGGACAAGGTCGCTCGATTCGCCCTGCGTGAGAGCGGGGCGGACCTGGCCGGCGGCTGGAACCCCCAGGCCGAGGCGTCCATCGAGGCCGCCCGACGCTGGACGGGACTGTACGCCACGCCCGGCGGCGCCTACGTCAAACGACTTGGCCAACTGGCGTTCTTCGACGCCCAGGCCAAACGCGAGATTCTTTTGGCCCTGCCTCGCACCGGCGATCGCGAGAATGGCTTCGCCATCGGGGACTTCCGCGAGGGGCCCGGGGACCAACTTACCGTCGTGTCCGTCCCTCCGGGCCGGCCCGACGAAACGGCCGCGGGCGAGGCCCCCGCCGGCCCGGACGATGGGTCCAACATCGTGTTTTTGAAGGTGTCGGAATTCACCAAGACCGGCCTCCGCGACGACCTGGGCAACGGCGACGTCACCCTGACGTATTACGGGAGCGGCACAGGTTCCCAGGTCCGAATACAGTCCCGAAACTTGCCCGAGGCCGGGGCTAACCTGGTGGCCACGCTGCTCAACGGGGTCACCAGGGAACACTACCGTGCTCAACCGGTCAAGATGACGGGCCTGTCCAGCCTGGGCTGGGCGAAGTATGACGTGTTCCTGTACGGCGACACGGTGAAGGGGCCCGTCACCATCAACGGGGGCACCCCGCAGGCGAACCAGGGCGCCGACTTCAAAACGCCGGCCCACCGCACCACGTTCATCCGCAACGTGAACTACGTGAAGTTCGAGGGCGTCAGCGGCGATTCGTTCATTGTGGACTTCAACGGCGACTTCTCGGCGATTCAGGTGGTGGACGCCTCCGGCCGCATGGGCCCGCGCGGGAGCCTGGGCGTCCGCTGGACCGGACGGGGGCCCGTCCTGGGCCCCGACGACATGGTCGGCGCCGAGTTCGCCGCCGGAAGCTGGTACAACATCGTGACGGATTACCCCCGCAAGAAGGTCTTCGCCCTCTCGGGCGGGTGCCAGACCATCGGCAGAGGGCTGAAACGCCGATTGGATCCGCGGAGGGCCTTCGTCCTCCCGGGCCCGGACCAGCCCGCCGTCGCGGGAAAGAAGGTTCTCGGGTTCGTCGACGTCTTCGACCGCAAGACCGGCCAGGTCCTCAACAGCCTGCCCCTGCCGGCCGGCGAGGCCCCCGCCTCCCGAACCGGCTGCGACGGCCAGGCCAAGCTGCTCGACGACGCCCTGCTCGTGACCGACGGCCATGGCGTCTACTTCTTCCGGTCCGGGCCCGAAGGGACCAAACCATGAAGGCACGAAACAGGAAGGGCATCCGGTCAGCAAAGGATATCCACGCGGGAGAATTGGCCGTCCGGGGCGGTACGCCCGTTCGCGACGAGCTCGCGAAGCCCTGGCCCGCCTGGCCCCAGCCTGGCGAGAAGGAGTGGCGCGAGCGGATCGAACCGGCCTTGAAGAAGGTCTACCTTTCGGGGTGCGAGGGCCTGCCGCATCCGGCGGCCGATGCCTTCGCCGGGCGATTCGCACACTACTGCGGGGCAGCCCACGGACGGATGGTCGCCTCGGGCACGACGGCGGTCGCCGCCGCCCTCGCGGCCGTGCTCGACCTCCACGCCGGCGACGACGCCGGCGAGGTCATCCTGCCCGATTACACCTTCATCGCCACCGCCAGCGCGGCCATCGACCGAGGCGCCCGGCTGGTGTTTGTGGACGTCGATCCCCGCACGTTCACCATGGACCCGGCCTCGTTCGAGGCGGCCATCGTGCCCGGACGAACCCGGGCCGTCGTCCCCGTCCACATCCTCGGACATCCGGCCGACATGGCCCGGATCACCGCCCTCGCCAACGCCCACGGCATCCAGGTGATCGAGGACGCCGCCCAGGCTCACGGCGCCCAATGCGACCTCGGCCGTACCGGCGCCCTCGGCCACGCCGCCGCCTTCAGCTTCCAGTCGTCCAAGAACCTCACCTGCGGCGAGGGCGGCCTGGTCACCACGAGCGATCCGGCGATCATCGACCGCGTGGCGGCGTTCATGGATGTCGGGCGTGACCCCCAAGGCTACCGCTGGGACTACCCGCGTCTCGGTTGGAACTACCGCCCGAGCGAGTACCTGGCGGCCCTTCTCAACGTGCGTCTGGACGACCTGGAGGGGCAGATCGCCCACCGCGCCCGGATGGCCGCCCTGCTCGACGAACGACTGGCGGCAATCCCCGGCGTGACGCCTCCCGCCCGGGGGCCCTGGTGCCGCCGGCACGCGTATCACCTGTATGCCGTACTGCTCGATCCGGCGGCCTTCGCCGGCCGATCGCGGGATGACATCGTCGCCGCCGTCAACGCCGAGGGCGTGCCCTGCTCGGCCGGCTACCGTGAGCCCCTGTCCGCCACCCCCGCTTTGCGCGAGCACCTCCGCCGCCACGGCGACTCCTTCCGCGCCATGCCCTGCCCTAACGCCCGGCGAATCTGCGATCATTCGTTGTGGTTCGGCCAGAACCTGCTTCTGGCCGATGAACCGGACATGAACGATATCGTCGCCGCCGTCGCCAAGGTCCAGCGGGCGTTCGCGGCCGACCCACAAAGAGGACACGACGGTGACTGATTCGCTGACATGCGGAGCGGCCCGGGTCGACATCACGCCCGCCTACCCGGTCGATCTCACGGGGTATGCCTGTCCCCGCAACCCCGCCATCGGCGTGCTGGACCGAATTTACGTCCGGGCCGCCGTATTCGACAACGGCTGCCACCGCGTGGTGATCGTCGGACTGGACATTCTCGAACTCCCCCGCGCCATCGCCGACGACCTCCGGCGCCTCGCCGCGCAACTCGCCGGAACGACCCCCGACCACGTCTGCCTCGCCTGCACGCACACCCACGCGGCACCGGCGGCCTACTCGCTGAAGGAATGCGGCAGCGTGTCGGAGCGATTCGTGGAAGACCTGCACGCGAAGACAAGCCAGGTCGTCCAGGCCGCGGCCGGACAGATTCGCCCGGTACGCCTGGCATGGTCGTCGGCGCCGCTGGACATCGGGGGCAACCGCCGGGGCCACACCGAGGCCGACACCGCCCTGCGCGTCCTGGCGGCGACGGATGACGCCGGCCGGACCGTCTGCACCCTCCTCAACTACGCCTGCCACGGCGTCTGCCTGGCGGGAGACAATCGGCTCATCAGCGGCGACTGGCCCGGAGGCCTGTGCCGCACACTGGAGCAAGGCCTCGGCACGGGGGGCGTGGCCATCTTCCTCAACGGCTGCACGGGCGACATAGACCCCCGCGACCAGTACAGGGGTGGCCTGGCAGGCCTGAACGCCGCCGTGACCCGCGCCGCCCAGGCCGCTGCCGCCGCCCTGGCCCACCTTCGTCCGTCGAGCGAAACCCATCTGGCCGCCGACGAACGTATAGTCTCTCTACCGTATGACCGCCCCGCCCCGGGCGGGGAAACCGCCATGCCGGTCTGCCTCCAGCACCTGGCGATTGGCCCGGTGGAGATCGTCGCACTCTCGGGCGAGGTGCTGTACGCGATCGGGCGACAGATACAAGACCGCGCCGCCCGGGAGGCCCTCTGGGTCGCCGCGTACTGCAACGGTGGGCATGGCTACGTCTGCACGGATCAGGCCCTCGCCGAGGGCGGGTATGAACCCGACGCGTCGAACTACTACTACGACCGACCGGCGATTCTCCCCGGCGCGGAGCGCGTTCTCGTCGAGGCCGGCCTCCGTTGCCTGGACGGCCCGCCGAACCCAGGCGAAGCGAGTTGACAATGTCCCAGAACGCCGCCACAACAGAGACAGGCCTTGCCCGCGAAACCCAACCTTCGTCGGACGGACGAGTCTGGGCGTATGCGGCGGTGATCGCTGCCGTCACAATCTGGGCGTACGGCAACAGCTTCCGCGTGCCCTTCCTCTTCGACGACACACCGTCCATTCCCAAGAACGCAACGATTCGCCAGATCTGGCCCCTCTCGGGCCCGCTGACGCCGCCGGTGATCAGCTCGACGTACGGCCGCCCGCTCCTGAACCTCTCCTTCGCCGTCAACTACGCCGTCTCCGAACGGAGCGTGTTCGGTTATCACGCGGTCAACTTGTGCATCCACATTCTGGCGGCCCTGACGTTGTTCGGGATCGTCCGCCGAACACTCCAGCGTCCGGCGCTGGCGGGCCGGTTCGGTAACGCCGCCGTGCCGCTGGCCGGGGCGATCGCTCTTCTCTGGGCGGTGCATCCGCTCCAGACGATGGCCGTCACCTACATCGTCCAGCGGGCCGAGTCCATGGCGGCGTTGTTCTTCCTGCTGACGCTCTACGCCCTCCTGCGCGGCGCGACGGGCGGGCGGGCGTGGGCGTGGTACGCGGCGGCGTGGGCGGCCTGCCTGGCCGCGGCGTTCACCAAGGAAACCATGGCCCCGCTGCCGGTCGTCGCGCTGCTCTACGACCGCACGTTCCTGGCCGGTTCCTTCCGCGGGGCGCTGCGGCGGCGATGGGCGGTGTATCTGCTCCTGGCGGCCTGCTGGGCGCCGCTGGGGTGGCTGATCCACTCGGCGGGCGGGCGGAACGACACGGCCGGCTTCGCCATCGGCGTGACGGCGTGGCAGTACGCCCTGACGGAGGCCGGCGTGATCCTCCACTACCTCCGCCTGGCGTTCTGGCCGGACGTGCTGGTGCTGGACTACGGCTGGCCGCTGGCCTCGTGGCCCGGGGCGGCCCTTCCGGCGGCCGTTGTCGTCGCGATGCTCGCCGCGACGGCGTGGGCCTTGTGGCGAAAGCCCGCCGCGGGATTCCTGGCCGCGTGGTTCTTCCTGACGCTGGCGGTGACGTCGAGCGTGGTGCCGATCAAGGACCCGGCCTTCGAGCAGCGGATGTACCTGGCGCTGGCGGGGGTGGTGGCCCTCGTGGTCATGGGCGCGTGGGTGTTGTTGCGTGCCCTGCCCTCTCGGTTGCCCGCGGCCGTGCCGATCGCCGCGGCGGCCCTGGCGGCCCTGACCCTGGCGGCGAGGACGCACGCGCGGAATTACGATTATCGCACGGCGGAGGCCATCTGGCGGACCGTTGTGGAGAGCAGGCCCCAGAACGCTCGCGCCCGCAACAACCTGGGCAACGCCCTGGCGGACACGGAGAAGTTCCCCCAAGCCGTCGAGCAATTCCGCGAGGCCATACGGCTCCAGCCTGACTTCGCCGATGCCCACTATGACCTGGGCAACGCGCTCTACAAGCTGGGGCGGAAGGAAGGCAGGCTGGAGGAGGCGGTGGAGGAGTACAAGGACGCGTTGCGGATCAAGCCCAAGGACGCCGACGCCCTCGGAAACCTGAGCCTCGTTCTGGTGGATCTGAAGCGTTACGACGAGGCGATCGAGTGCTGCCGGAAGGTTCTGCAGATCAGGCCCAAGAGCGCCGACGCGCACTACATCTGGGGGACGGTCCTGGAACGCCAGGGGAAGTACTCGGCCGCCGTGGAGCAATTTCAGGAAGTCCTGCTTCTGAAACCCCGCAACGACAAGGCCCGCGAGAGCCTCCTCCGGGTCCAGGGTCGCCTTCAACGCGGCGGGGGCACGTTCAGGCCCTGAGCCCGGATTTCCGTTGCCAAACCCCCGCCACCCCGGTATACCTGTGGTGTTGGGTTCGACACCCTGTCGGGCTGATGGCATTGGAAGGAGACGTCGAATGGCCAAGCACATCCTTGTCGTGGACGATGACGCCGATATCCGCCAGGCTGCCGAAATGGTGCTCACCTCGGCCGGGTACAGAGTCTCTTTCGCCGCCTCGGCGGAGGAAGCCATGCAAAAGCTCCAGGCCGCCGGCGCCGACCTCGTCCTGCTCGACGTCATGATGGAGACCGACACGGCCGGGTTCCATCTTTCCTACGACATCCGGAAGGATCCGAAGTTCAAGGGCACGCCGATCATCATGCTGACGAGCATCGAGGACCGGCTCGGGGAGAAGATCGAGCCGGGCAAGAGCGGGGACTATCTGCCCGTGGACGCCTTCCTCCGCAAGCCCATCGACGCCCCATCGCTGAAGGCAAAGGTGGCCGAATTGCTGGCGGCCCGGAAGTAGCCCGGGCCGGGCGCGGGGGCTACAGTTCGTCCAGTTTCGCCGCGAGCACGAAATCGCTTTCGGTAAGCCCTTTGACTTTGTGGGTGAACAGTTCGATCCGCACGCGCCCCCAGGCCAGGAAGATGTCCGGGTGATGCTGCTGACTCTCGGCGAGGGCCCCCACCCGGTTGACGAACGCCAGGGCCGAGGCGAAGTCGGGGAACTTGAACGCCTTCCGCAACCGGTCGCCCTCGATCAACTCCCACCCCTTCAATTGCCCCAGCAGTTGGCGGGCCTGTTCGGCGGAGAGGCGATCGGCCTCGCCCCGGCAGGCCTTGCACGTCAGTTCACATAGTCTGGCCATCGGTTCGTCTCCTTGTCGGGCCCGCGCCGGGCTTCCGCTATCATTCTAGTCCGTACCGTGGCGGTTAGGAAACTCCCCGGGCCCCTTGAATCTGGAGCCGAAAGCCGTATCGTAGTGCCCTGAACCCAGGAGACGAGATCATGGAAATCCGCCCGTTCCGCGGCTGGCGATACACGCCCGGCGACATCAGCCCCTTCATTGCCCCGCCGTACGACATTCTCGACGCCGCCGACAAGGCCGCCCTGCTCGCCCGCTCGGGCAACAACATCGTGGCGGCGGACCTGCCGCACGTTCCGCCCAAGGAGTTGGGTCCGGCCGAGAAATACGAAGCCGCCGCGGCCCTGTTGGCGCGGTGGAAGTCCACGGGCGTGATGCGTCAGGACGCCCGCCCGGCCGTCTATGTGTACGAGCAGTCGTACACGTGGGCGGGCAAGACGTACTGTCGGAGGGCGATGCTGGCCGGCGTACGGGCGACGGACTTCGGCAAGGACGTGATCCCGCACGAGCACACGTTCGCCGGCCCCAAGGCCGACCGGCTCAAGCTCACCGAGTGCACGGGCATGCAACTCTCGCCGATCTTCGGTTTCTACAACGACCCGCGCGGGCAGGTGGGCGAGGTGCTGGCTCGGGCGGCCGGTGGGGCGCCCGCGGCCACGGCGACCCTCGCCGGCGTGCAGGAGAAACTCTGGGTTCTCGACGACCCGGCGGCCCTGGCGACGTTGACAGCGGCCCTCAAGAACGAACCGGTCTTCATCGCCGACGGGCACCATCGGTACACGACGGCCATGAACTACGCCAAGGCCCTCCGCCAGGCCGGGGCGATCGACGAAGACCACGAGACGAACTTCGTGATGTTCGCCCTGGTGGCCCGGACGGACCCCGGGCTGCTGATCTTGCCCACACACCGCCTCGTGGCGGGACTGACGCGGGAGTTCACTTTCGCCGGGCTGCGAGCGGCGCTGGGCAACTCGTTCGAGGCCCAGCCGATCGACGCGGGCAAGGCGGATCTCTCGGACGCCGACGCGTTCCTCAAGCCCTTCGGCCCGGCGGCGATGGCCGTCCTGGACGGCAAAGACGTCTGGGCGCTGCGGCTGACCGATCCGGCGGCCATGAAGGCCGTCGCCCCCAATGAGTGCGACGCCTGGCGGGCGCTGGACGTGTCGATCCTGCAGGAACTGGTGATCGATCGCGGGCTGTCGGCCTGGAAGGGTGCGGACTTCACCGTGACGTACACCCCCGACGGGCGGAAGGCCGCCGCGGCCGTGCGAAGCGGAGAGGCCCGCCTGGCCTTCTGCCTCCAGGGCACGCCGCTGTCGGCGGTCGAGACGATCGCCCGCGCCGGGGCCACCATGCCCCACAAGAGCACCTACTTCTACCCGAAGCTGGCCACCGGGATCGTCCTCAAGCCCATCCGGTAGGCTCGCGCCCATCGCGACTATCCCATTGTCGTGCCACCCCCCGCGCTGGGTGCCGTGGTTCGCGGCGCAGCCGCAACCACGTCAACAGGACGCCCAACGGACTCCGGGACGTGGTTGCCGCGGGGCCGCAAACCACGGCACCCGTTCCTGTCAACGCGCCGGTTCCGCTCGTGCGGCGGCGGGCTCTCAGACGTCGTCCGAGAAGGAATCGTCGCCGAGGGTGTCTTCCGGGATGGCGTTGGGATCGGGCAGGGAAGCCTTCTTGGGAGACCGCTTCTTGGCGACGGCCCGGCGGCGCGGTTTGGCGGCGCGTTTGGCGGCCGGGGCGGGCTTGGCCTCGGGGGCATCGCCCTTGGACGCCGAGGCCGCGGTGGCCGGTTCAGCCGTAAGGTTCCACGCCGGGGCGGGGCTGCTCGGTTCGCTGACCGGAGCGGCCGGCGGGACGACCGGCTCGGGCCGGGACGCCGGAGGCGCCTGCACTACCGGCGCGGGGGCCGGCGCCGGCTCGGGGGCAGACACGTTCGCCTGGGGGGCCGGCATGCCGCCGTCGGAAACCTGCTCCACGGGCGCCTGCCCGGGGGTCTGCCCGCCGTTGGGCTGGTCGTTGGCGTCTCCTTTGCGGCGGTGCTTTCGTCCGCCACGGCGGCCACGCCGACGCGACTTCGTTCCCGTGCCCGGGGCGCCCCCGCCCTGGTCCCCCGCCGGTTGCGGCGGTTGTTGCGGGGGCTTAGGCTGCTGCGGGGGCCGTTGCTGCTGCGGGGGCTTGGGCTGCGCCGGCTGCGGCTGGCCGGAGGGCTTGGGGCCTTGCGGGGGGCGCGGCTGTTGTTGTTGACGGCCCTGTGGCGGGCGCTGGTCCTGGGGGCGATTCTCGCGGCCCCGGCCTCGCTGGTCGTTCTGGCCTTGGGGCGGGCGTTGGCCCTCGCCGGCGCCGCCGCCGCGACGGCGGCGTCCACGGCGCCGCCGGCCGGTCTCGCCTTGCTGCGGGGGCTCGGGCCTTTCGGAAGGAGCGGCCTCGATGGGCTCGTCCTCGGCCTCGGGGCCGGTGCTTTCGATCGCGCCGCCGTGTTCCTCGGGCTGCTCGTCATCGGTGGTTTCGTCGTCGAGGATGGGGACTTCGTCGATACCGACGGTGGTCAGCGCCGACCGGGCCGGGCGGTGTTCAGCGAGTTCCCACGCCACTTCCGTCTGAGTTCCCAGGCCACTTCCGTCCCACGGGTGTTCAGGCAATTGATGCGGATCTCCTCGCCCTTGAGGTCATCGGAGGCCGTCAGGAGGATCCGTTTGCCCGCCGCGGCTTCGAGGGCCGCCAGGGCCGCCCGGTGGCGGTTGGCCAGTTCGTGCTCGACGGGGATCGTCACGGTGACCTCGACGCGAATGACGTCTTCGTTGGCGATGGCGCGGCGGAGTATTCGCAGGGCCTGAAGGGCCTGGCTTTCCGGGCTCTTGATCAGCCCCATGCCGTCGCAGTGCGAGCAGACGCAGTAGACGCTGTGCCGCAGCGACGGGCCCAGCCGCTGGCGGGTCATCTCCACGATGCCGAAGGCGCTCATCTTGAGAATCTTGCTCTTGGCCCGGTCGTTGACCAAGGCCGTCCGCAGGGTCTTCTCCACCGCGCGGCAGTTGCGGGCTTCCCGCATGTCAATGAAGTCGATCAGGATCATCCCGCCCAGGTCGCGCAGGCGGAGTTGTCGCCCGATCTCGCGGGCGGCGGCGAGGTTGATCTTGCTGGCGGTGGTCTCGGCGTCGGAGTGCTCGCGATAGCGCCCGCTGTTGACGTCGATGGCCACCAGGGCCTCGGTCTGATCGACGACGAGGTAGCCGCCCCCGGGCAGTTCGACCTTGCGGGCGTAGATCTTCTCGATCTCGTCCTCGAGCCCGGCATCATGGAAGAGCCCGTCCCGCCCGGTATACTGCTCGACGACGTGCTTGCTCCGCGGCATGGCCACCGCGATGAACTCACTGACCTTGCGGGCGACCTCCGGGTCGTCGCAGACCACGCGGTCGATGTCGGTGCCGTACACGTCCCGGATCGTGCGGATCACCAGGTCGCTCTCGCGGTAGATCTCGCAGGGGGTGACGGCGGTGCGGATCCGCTCGTCCACCGTCTTCCACAGCCGCACGAGATAGTTCAAGTCGCGTTGCAGGTCGCGTTTGTTCCGCCCCAGCCCGGCGGTGCGGAGGATGAAGCCGTACTCGGGAGGGAAGGTCAGTTCGGCCATGGCGGTGCGGGCCTGGGCGCGGCCTTCGTCGGTTTCGATCTTGCGGCTGATGCCCAGTTTGTTCATGCCGGGCATGATGACGAGCATGCGCCCGGGGATGGAGACGTACGTGGTGAGGGTAGGCCCCTTGGTGCCGATGCCTTCCTTGGTCACCTGGACGACGACTTCCTGCCCTCGGCGGAGGCATTCCTGGATGGGCGGGCGTTCGCGGTGGGGGCACTTGTGCCCGACCGGCTCGGAGGCCGCCCAGCCGCGGTTCTTGGGGAAGTGCTGCGGGTGAACGTCCGAAATGTGCAGAAAGCCGTTCTTGGGCAGCCCGAAGTCCACGAAGGCCGCCTGGATGGAGGCCTCCACGTTCAGCACGCGGCCCTTGTATACGTTCCCGACGTGGCTCTGGCTGCTGGCCCGCTCGACGTAGAGTTCCTCGAGCACGCCGTTTTCCACGATGGCGATGCGGCACTCGAGGCCTTCGACATTGTTGATCAACATTTCCTTCGACATACGGTTTCCTTCGTTCGCGCCTACGGCGCCGGCGGCAGGTCGGTTTCGACGGCCGTCCGCTGCAGTCGCGAGAGTTCGTGGGCGTCCATGCCCACCAGGTGTAGTAGTTCCGCCGGCCTGGCCGACGCGCCGCCTCCAGCGCCCAGGACGAACACGAGTCCGTCGGGCGCCGCGGCCAGATCGGCCACGAGCGGCTTGAGGTCTATGGTCCGGGCCGACTTCGGTCGGCCGGGGTGTTCGGTAGTATCTTTTTCCTCGCGTGTGACGGGCCAAACGTCGGCCCGGGAAAGTTCGTCGATTCGCGCGGCGGCGGCGGCAGCGCGGGCGGGGGAAAGCCACAGGCGGTAGTGGACGGTACGGACCTGCGGGGCCCGGGCGGTGGGCAGTGGCTGCGCCCTGTCGAACCGCATGCCGCGCGGGGCCGAGCCGGTCAGTTTCGCCGCCAGCGACGAGGGCGTTTCCACGCACGGCTCGTTCAACGCCAGCACGAGAATGTCGCCGTCGCTGGCCACGCCCACCGGGCGCGGACAGGGAAGCGACATCACAGCGTGGGGGTTGAAGCCCTGGCTGTAGTGGAGGTCCAGCCCGGCCCGGACGGCGGTTCGCTCAATCGCTCGCATCATGTCCTTGTGCGAACAGAACCGCAGGTCGCCCGTGACGGCAAAACGCACTGCCCATCGCGACGCCAAGTTGGTACGGATCCTTTCGGTGTTTCGTTGTCTGGGGCCGGACTTCGGACCGGCGGGCTCGGGTAAGACTAATCGGATATCACCTCCGGGAGGACCTTGCGGGTCTCCGCGCGGAGGTAGCTGATAATCTCGGTCTCGCTCTCGAACGTCAGCACGCGACGCGCCACCTGGTCGGCGTGCGCCATCGTAACGGAGCGGATGAGTTTCTTGATCTCCGGGATGGCGCCCGGGGCGCAGCTGAACACCCGCAGCCCCAGCCCCAGCAGGAGCATGGTGTACTGCGGCTCGCCGGCCATTTCGCCGCAGAGGCTCACGCGGACGTCGTACCGCTGCCCGGCCCGGATGATCTGCTTGAGCAGGCGGATGATGGACGGGTGGGCCATCGTGAACAGGCTGGCCACCCGCTCGTTGCCCCGGTCCACCGCGAGGGTGTACTGCGCCAGGTCGTTGGAGCCGATGGAGAAGAAGTCGACCTCCTTGGCGAACTGCTGGCACTGGAGGGCGGCCGCGGGAGTTTCGATCATCACGCCGATGGGGATGTCGGCCTTGTGGGGCAGGCCTTCCTCCTCGAGGTCTTCGGCGACGTCGCGGACGATGGCCTTGGCCTGGCGGAGCTCCAGCAGGCTGGTCACCAGCGGGAACATCACGGAGGCCTGGCCTTCGACGCTGGCGCGGAGGATCGCCCGGAGCTGCGTCTTGAACATCGGGATGTCCTGGAGGCTCAGACGGATGCTCCGCAGGCCCAGGAACGGGTTGCGCTCGGGGACGCGGGCGCGGCTCTGGGTGAGCTTGTCGGCCCCGAGGTCCAGCGTGCGGATGACCACGGGGCGGTTGGCGCAGCTTTCCAGCACGTGGCGGTACGCGCGGTACTGGTCTTCCTCCGAGGGCACGATGTTGGAGCCCAGGTAGAGGAACTCGGTGCGATAGAGCCCGATGCCCTGCCCTCCCTTGGCCAGCACGACCTCCGTCTCCTCGGGGAACTCGATGTTGCCCAGCAGCACCACGTCGTGCCCGTCGCGCGTCGTGGCGGGCAGGTCTTTCAGCTCGTCCAGACTGTGGATGTACGCCACCTGCCGCTGCTGGTACGACTGGTACTGGGCGATCGTCTTGGCGTCGGGGTCGAGCACGACCACGCCGCGGTTGCCGTCGATGATGACGGTCATGCCGCTCTGGGCGGCGGCGGTCACGTCGTTGAGCCCCACCACCGCGGGAATCCCCAGCGTGCGGGCGAGAATGGCGGTGTGGCTGGTCCGCCCGCCGGCGTCGATGGCCAGCCCCCGCACGTGCGTTCGGTCGGCCCCGGCCGTCTGGGAGGGCGTCAGGTCGTGCGCGAGAATGCAACGGTCGCTCGTCAGGTGGTGCAGCGTCTGCTGCTGCTGCCCGATCAGGTTCCGCAGCAGCCGTTTCTCGATGTCGTACACGTCCTTGACGCGGTCGGCGAGGTACTCGGGCATCCCCAGAAACTCGCGGGCGTAATTCCGCAGGACGTCGGCGACGGCGAATTCCGCCGTCACGTGAGCCTTCATGATCTGCTCGGTAAACTTCGCGATCAGGGCCGTGTCGCTCAATAACCCCGCGTGGAAATCGAAGATCGCCGCCGTTTCCTTGCCGATCCGGCTGGCCGTCTCGTGCTGCAGGCTGCGGACGTCCTTCTTGGCCACGACGATGGCCTGCTTGAGTCGCGCCAGTTCGGCGGGGGAACGTTCCGGGGGCACGTGCCGTTCGGGCACGTCAAATTCCTCATTTTCCAGCACGAAGGCTGGCCCGATGCCTACACCCGGCGAGACCCCTATGCCTTTCTTGACGATCATCCTGGTTCCATGGTTTCTCTGACGAAGGGTCGGGCGTGGGCCCGGTCAGCCCCTCAAGACGTCCCTTCCATTTCGCCGAAGCCGGCGGCGACAAGGGCGGCCATCGCCTCGACGGCGGCCTGCGCGTCCTCGCCGTCGGCGGCGAAGGTCAGTGTCGCGCCCTTGGCCGCCCCCAGACGCATCACCGACATGATACTCTTGCTGTCGACTGTCATCGTGCCGTTGGACACTTCGATCGTGCAGGTGTACCGGTTGGCCAGTTGCACCAACTGCATCGCCGGCCGGGCGTGCAACCCGTACTTATTCACGATCCGGACTTCTTGCTGTGCAGTTGTCAAAACACTGTTCCCGGGCTGACCCGCGAAGGACGGGCCTACACCAATTCGTCTCTGTCGGCCTCGAGGATCAGGTCCGCGATGGCCTTCTTCGTGTCGCTCTGACGGAGGAACTTGCGGAAGATATCCCGCTGCACCTGCTTGAAGATGGCCTCCATCGCCTGAAGGTGTTCGTCGGGGTTGTCGTTGCTTGTCAGCAGCAGGATCACCGAGTAGACCGGCTTGGAGTCCAGGGCGCTGAACTCGATGCCCTCGGGCGCCCGCCCGATCGTCGCGATGGGCTTCTTGAGCGAACCCAGCCGGGCGTGGGGCAGGGCGATGCCCTTGCCGATGCCCGTGGTGGCCTGGCCCTCGCGGGTAAGAATGGCCTTGATGGCCTCATCGATGCGCCGTTTGGGCAAGGCCCCGGCTTCGACCAAGGCCCCGACCAGTTCCGCAATGGCCTCGTCACGCGTGGCTGCCGCGAGGTTGGGAACCATCGCCTCGGCAACCATGATGTCCGCTAACTTCATGCCTCGCTCCTGCAATGCTGCCACTGACGCCGCCCGGCGCGGCCTCGCACACCCGATCAGTGTACAGCGCCCCATTCCCCTTACGCCAGCAACTCTTTACATTTCCTTACCCCGCCCCGGGGGTTATTCTTCTTCGGCCTGGGCCACCCCGCTGGCCGAGACGCCCTGGCGGTCCCGCACCCGGTCTTTGTGCCGCCGGAGTTGCTGGGTGATTTTGTCCAGGCACTGGTCGATGCAGGCGTACATGTCGTCGTTCCGCGCGCGGGCGACGAATGTCATCTTCCGCTTGGCCTGAACGAGCATTTCCACGGTGGGCTTGTCGGCCTCCATGTCCAGGGTCACTTCCACAGACAGCACGTTATCGTAGTACCGAGGCAACCGTTCCGCCTTGGCCGCCACGTATTGCTTGAGAGGTTCCGTTGACTCCATGTGCCGGGATTTGACAACGATATTCACTCTAGGCACTCCTTTGACTTAGGCCGCGGTCTTACGCCCGCGGCGGACATTCTGTCTCCGCCTCCCACTCCCCCCGCCCGGGGGCTCGGGTTGGAAAGCGACCGGGGTCGGAACTGTCCACCCACCATAGACATCGGCTATCGGCGGACCGGTCTGCACCTGTCGGGGCCATCCGCCTGGTTGGGCCCCTCCGGAGGCCGCCCCGTATCTCCCATGGGGCCAATGCGTAACGCATATTCCTCTCCGGACTATCGAAATGAGGATGGGTCATCAACCACTTCCTTCAGTTAAGTCTATGCGCGCCATGCGACCGGGTCAAGGCGATTCCGCACCCTCGAGGGACAATTGCCCTGTTGCGGCCAGACCCGGGAGATGGTACGGTACCTGCCTGGGGTCAAATTTGGCAGGAGCAGAACATGACGAAGAAAGCGTGGATCGCGGTGATCGTAGCGGCGGCTCTGGGGTTGGGTTCGACGGCGAATTCTCAGACCGCCCCGGCATCGAGGCCGGCGTCCCAGCCGGGTCAGCCGCTCAAGGCCGGGGTGGCGCAGATGCGCCTGACGGGAACGATCGCCGAGCGCCCGCCGGACTTTTCGTGGGTCGCGGCGATGGGGGCAGCCCCGGCCACGCTGCGAGAGTGGGTCAATCGGCTGGACGCGGCCGCCGATGACAACGCCGTCGACGCGGTGGCGTTGGAGATCGGCGCGCCGGTCATCAGTTGGGCCCGCGCGGCGGAACTGGCCCATGCCGTCCGGCGTGTGGCCGCCGTCAAGCCCGTCTACGTCCACCTCACCACAGGGGGCCTGCCGGCGTACCTGATCGCGGCGGCGGGCACCGAGGTGACGATGGAACCGGCGGGTGAATTGGGCATCTACGGCCTGGCCGGGGAGATGATGTATTTCCGCGGCGCGTTGGACAAGCTGGGGATCGGCGTGCAGTTCGTGCAGATCGGCAAGTTCAAGGGCGCCAGCGAGCCTTTTGCCCAGAGCCGACCCTCGCGGGAGTTCGAGGGCGAGATGGACAAGCTCTTCGACGGGCTCTACGACGACGTCTGCCAGCGGCTGGCCGGCTACCGCGGGATTAAACGCGCCCAGGCGCAGGCCGCCCTCGACGAGGGGCCCTTCACCGCCCCCGAGGCCCTCCACGCCAAGCTCGTCGACCGCCTGGCCAGCCAGATCGACTGGAGCAAGCACGTCGAACGCCAGACGTTCAAACGGACCGGGCGGGAGCGGCTGGTGTGGAAGTACTCCTACGGGCGAGCGGACAAGCCCGCGCCGGACTTCTCCAACCCCTTCGCCCTCATGCGGATCCTGCTGGCCGGTTCGACGCGGGCGCCCCTCCGCGGGCCCACCGTCGCCATCGTGCACGTCGAAGGCACCATCGTCGGCGGGGCCGGCGGAACCGCCCTCTTCGGGCAGAAACTCGCCGGCGCGCGAACCCTCGTCAAAACCATCGACGAGATGCGAGAGGACGACAAGGTCCGGGCCGTCGTGCTGCGGATCAACTCCCCGGGCGGCTCGGCCCTGGCCAGCGAGCTGATCTACCAGGCTCTCAAGCGGTGCGGCAAGGCCAAGCCTGTCGTCGTCAGCGTGGGCGACATGGCCGCCAGTGGCGGATACTACCTCGCCGTGGGCGGCGATACGGTTTTCGCCGATCCGGGCGCGATCGTCGGCAGCATCGGGGTCGTCAGCGGAAAACTGAACCTCAAGGGCTTCCTCGAGGACAAGCTCGGGATCACCACCCACTCCATCACCCGCGGCCGAAACGCCGGAATGGCCCTCATGCGGCCGTGGGACGAGCGGGAACTGGAGATCGTCCGCAAGCAGGCCCAGACGATCTATGATCAGTTCGTCGACCGGGTGCGGACCGGTCGCGGCGCCCGCGTCACCAAGATCGATGATGTGGCCCAGGGGCGGCTTTTCACGGCCTCGCAGGCCAAGGGCGTCGGGCTCGTCGACGAGGTCGGCGGGCTGAAGGAGGCCCTGGCCCTCGCTAAGAAACTCGCCAATCTGCCCGCCTGCGACGTCCTCGTCCTGCCCAGGCCCAAGCGCATCGTGGACATGCTGGCCGACGAGGACGACGACGCCGAGATCCGCTCGCCGCTGTCGGCGACGGCCGCCGAACACCTCCTCGGCCGCCTCGGCGGCCTCGCCGAGGGCGCGGGATACCTCCTGACCCTCACCGACCTCTTCGCCAGCGAACACGTCCTGACGGCTGCCCCCTGGTACGTGTCCATCCGCCCGTGAAGCCCCCGGCCGGTGAGTAACCTCGCCCGGCCCGCGGGACACTATGCGAGAGTACCCGCCCTCGGGCCCGCGGGGTTCCGAGGCGGGCGAAGAAAGGCAGTGCGATTATGCATACACTTAACCGGAACATGGCCGCGATACTGGCGGCCACACTGGCCCTGGCGGCGTCGGCCGGGGCGCAGGAGAGAGTCATTGAGCAGGGCAAGACCTTCGGCGACTTGAGCGGCAACGAGGGGCAATTGACTCTCCTCCGCCTGGACGTCCCCGGTGGGCTCGACGGCATGGTGATCGAGGTCTGGGGCGGGCAGGGAAACCTGGACCTGTTCGTCCGTCACGGCAAAGTCCCCGACGGGAAACACTTCGACTACCAGAGCGCCTCCCCGACGAATACCGAGCGGGCGGTTATTCCCAACCCCGCCGACGGCACGTGGTACATCGGGCTGTACGCCCGGGCCTCGTTCACCGGGGCGTCTATCCGCGTAACAATCCGCGGCCTGGAGGCAGTGGAGCCGCCTGTGCCCACACCGGCCCCACAGCCTGCCCCCGCCCAGACCCAGCCGGCACAGGTCGCCCCCCCGCCGGTGGCCTCTCAGCCGGTGCAGGTGCCCGCCCCGATGGTAGCGCCCCCGGCGTCGGTCACTCCGGGGCCCACGTCGCAGCCGCCGGCGCCGGAACCTGCGATCGGCCCGCCCTCCCCGCGAATGCCGTCGGTCCCCCAGCCCGCCGTGACGCCGCCTCCCCCGCCGCCTCCCCCGACCGCGACCACCCCGCCTCCTGTGCCCCTTGAAGCCATCCCCCTGCTGACCAACGGTCAGCACGCAGGCCCCCTGGCCGGGGCGGCCGGCGAGGGGTTCACCTTCCGCTTCGCCGTACCCCCGGGCGCTACCCGTCTTCGCGTGGCCCTCGAGGGCGGACAGGGCGACTGCGACCTGTACGTGCATTACGGCCTGCCCCCCCTGCCCCAGCGATTCACCGACCTGGCCAGCCGTACCGGCCCCGCCCCGGCGGCCGTCAGTGAGATTCTCGATCCCGCCGAGGGCATGTGGTTCGTCCGCGTGCACGGCAAGACGGCCTTCAAGGACCTCACCCTGACGGTCGCCTGCGAGCCGGCGACTCTCCCCGCGGCGCCCCCGCCGCCTCCGGCCAGGCCCGACGCCCCGCGATAAGGAATACCTCCCGGAGCCCTATGCCCCGCCAATCCGCCACCGCCAGGATCATCTCGCTGAGCCTTGTAGGCGTGGCCGTCGCGACGGTGCTGCTCCTGGTCCGCCCGCCCGATCTCTCCCTGCAGGGCCGCAGGCTCGTCGTGACCATCTGGCACCCCTGGGGCGGGGCCACCCTCGAGACCTTCCAGAACAGCGTCAACGTCTTTGAGAAAAGTCACCCCGACCTCGCCTGCAAAACTCTCTACGTGCCCAACGACCTGTCGGCCAGCCAGAAGTTTTTCACATCCGTCATCGGCGACTGCGCGCCGGACGTGATCTTCGTGGACGGCCCGCAGGTGGCCGAGTGGGCGCATCGCGGCCTGCTGCTGCCTCTGGACGACCTCCTGGCCGCGGAAGGCGTAGACGTGGCGGGCTTGAAGAACGACTTTTTCGCCCCCTGCTGGGAACAGGGACTCTATCGCGGGAAGGTGTATGCCATCACCTATTCCGCCGACCCGAACTTTTGTTTCGTCTGGAACAAGAAGATGATCCGCCAGGCGATCGAACGCGGCGAGATCCCCGCGGGCGCCCTGGACGTGGACAAACCTCCGGCCACCCTGGCCCAACTCGATCGCTGGAACGCCCTCGTCACGCGCCGCGTCAAGACGGCCACCGGCGACCGGCTCGAACGCATCGGCCTGGTGCCCTGGGGCGTGTACGGCAACGCCAACAGCATCTTCACCTGGGGCTGGGCGTTCGGCGGGCAGTTCTACGACCCGGCCACGGGCAAGGTGACCGCCGACGATCCCCGCATCGTCGAGGCCTTGGAGTGGATGGTCCGTCATGCCCGCGAGTACGACTACGAGCGGATTTCCAATCTCGCCTCCACGTTCCAGTCGGAGGCCCGCAATCCGTTCTTCCTCGGCCAGCAGATGCTGAACCTGGCCCACATGTCGATGATCGCCGACATCGACCGCTTCGCCTCCGAGGGCGAGGGCAAGCTGGAGTACGGGCGAGACTACGGCGTCTGCCCGATTCCGCAGGGCCCCGGCGGGCTGAACGCGGCGGCCTGGGTGGGCGGGTGGACCATGGCGATTCCCGCGACGATCACCGATCCGGCCCGTCGCCGGGCGGCCCTTCGTTATATCCTGTGGAACTGCCGCCAACCCGAGGGCACGACCCTGGCGGCCAGGACCAATCGCTGCTTCCCCGCCTGGAAAGACGCCCCCTTCTTCCCCGAGGCCGCCAAGGATCCACGACTCGCCCAGTTCATCGACATCCTCCGTTCTTCCCGCCACCAGCGACCGGTCATGCCCGCCCAGGCCTTCTACATGGACCAGCTCGGGCGCGCCGTCGACAAGGCCATTCGCGGCGAGTTGACCCCCGCCCAAGCACTGGGCCGGGCCTCGCGGGCGACACAGGAACGCCTCGACGAAGTCCTCGCCGAACAGGGAGGACAGCCATGACCCCGCGAAAGGAACGCCGACTCGGCCTGCTGTTCATCAGCCCGTTTCTGGTGGGTTTTGCGGTCTTCACCGTCTATCCGGTGCTGGCCTCGCTGTACTACAGTTTCTGCAAGTACGATCTGCTCCGGCCTCCGGAGTTCGTCGGGTTGGCGAACTTCCGCACGCTGCTGAGCGACCCCCTCTTCCTCCAGGGCCTCTGGAACACCCTCGTCTACACCGTCTTCGCCGTGCCCGTGACGATGCTGACCGCCCTGCTCCTGGCGTTCCTTCTGAACCTCAAACTCCGCGGGCAGGCGGTCTATCGCACGATCTTCTTCCTACCCAGCATCGTTCCGGTGGTGGCCTCCAGCGTGTTGTGGCTGTGGCTGTTCAACACCGACCACGGGCTGGTGAACCTTCTCCTGCAGCCGCTGCTGGCCGGGCTCAACGGCCTTCTGGGCACGCAACTGACGCCCCCGGGCTGGCTGACCAACCCCGCCTGCACCAAGCCCGCCCTGATCCTGGTGGCCGCCTGGGGCGTCGGGGGCAGCATGATCCTGTGCCTGGCCGGCCTGGGCGACGTGCCGCGACAGATGTACGAAGCCGCCGAACTCGACGGCGCCGGCGCATGGAAGAAGACCCTTCACATCACCCTGCCGATGATCTCCCCCGTACTCTTCTTCACGCTGATCATGGGGCTCATCGGCTCGTTCCAGTTCTTCGCCCAGCCGCTGGTGATGTGGCCCAACGGCGCCCCGGGCGACAGCGCCCTGTTCTACGCCCTCTACCTTTTCCAGAACGCCTTCCTCTACCTCCGCATGGGCTACGCCTCCGCCCAGGCCTGGATCCTCTTCGTCGTCATCGTGCTGGCCACCGTGCTGGTCTTCCGCTCGACGCGGCGATTCGTTTACTACGAAGGGGACAACGTATGACGGGGCCCGGGACACTCCGCCGTCTGGGCGCCCACGCGACGCTCGTCGTGTTGAGCTTCGCGTTCGTCATGCCCTTCGCGTGGCTGGTGACGACCTCGCTCCAGAGCGGCTCGGAGCAGGCGCGGGCGACGCCCGCCTTCCTGCCCGGCCCGGCGGCGTTGGGGCAGAAGGTCGAGGACGCCACCGGCATGCACCTGGTGTACCAGCCCACGCTGGAGCATTACGAAAAGGGCCTCACCCGCGTGCCGATCCTTATGTTCTTCCGCAACACCCTGCTGGTGTGTACCTTGACGGTGCTCGGCACGTGCCTGTCCAGTTCGCTGGTGGCCTACGGGTTCGGCGTGCTGCGGTGGCGGGGGCGGAACGCGATCTTCTTCCTCATGCTCGCGACGATGATGCTCCCGGGCCAGGTGACGATGATCCCGGTCTTCACGATCTGGCGCCGCCTGGGGCTGGTGGATACCTACGCCCCGCTGGTGATTCCGGCGTTCCTGGGCACGCCGTTCTACGTGTTCCTGTTCCGCCAGTTCTTTCTCACCGTGCCGCGCGAGCTCATCGAGGCCGCCCGGGTCGACGGGGCCTCCGAACTGCGGATCTGGTCGCGCCTCGTCATGCCCCTCTCGCTGCCCGTGATCGCCACGGTGGCCCTGTTCAGCTTCCTGGGCGCGTGGAACGACTTCCTGGGGCCGTTGATCTACCTCGCCGACGAGAGCAAATACACCCTCAGCCTGGGGCTGGCGATGTACCGCACGCAGTACGGCAGCGAGTACGGTCAGATGATGGCCGTCGCGACGCTGATGGTCGTCCCCATCCTCGTCCTGTTCTTTTTCACGCAGAAGACCTTCATCCAGGGCATCAAGACCACCGGGCTGAAGGGCTAGCCCGCGGCGATCAGGACTTCCCGTGGAGCACGATCGGGCAGGACGTGAGGCTCAGGTCGAGGATCTGGTTCTCGATTCCCGACTGAATGGCGGCCTTGGCGATCATGCGGGCTTGGGGCTTGGGGGCGTCCTTGGCTTCGGTCTTCTCCATGACTTTGATCAGGTGGAAGCCGAACTGCGTCCGGACCACGCCCGTCAGCGAGCCGGCCTGGGCGTCGAAGGCGGCCTTCGCGAACGGCTGGACCATCTTCTCGAAGGTGAAATCGCCCAGGTCGCCGCCCTTGGCCTTGGAGGGGCAACTGGAGTGCAGGGTGGCGGCCATCGCGAACGTCAGCTTGCCCGAATTGATATCCGCCGCCAGGCCCTCGAGCTTCTTGATCGCCGCCTTCTGCTCCTCCGTCGAAGCCAGCGGGTTGCACGAGATGAGGATGTGGCTGGCGCGAACCTTCGTGCCGTTGAAGTACGCCGGATGGGCCTTGATGTACTCGTCGGCCTGGGCGTCGGTGGTGGCGGCCTCGATGAGCTTCTGGGCGCGCACCAGATCCGTCAGGCGGGCCATCGTCATGCCGGTGGCCGTCATCCAGTCGTCGAAGGTCATCTTCTTCTCGCCGGCGGCCTTCTCGATCTCTTTCTTGACCTTATCGATATCCTCGGGAGTGCAGGCGGCCTTGTTGGTCTCGAGATAGGCGTGCAACAATTCGCCCTGGATGAACTGGTTGAGGACCATCTGCCGGAGCCCTTTCAGAACGGAGGGGTTGGCGTCTGTCAGCGGCGTTTTGAAAGCGTAGGGAATCAGACGATCCGAAAAGGTGGGGCTTCTTCGGCTGGGTTTTCTTCATAGGGGAGCCAACCCCTGGTCTTCTTCGGCTGCTTCTGGGTCTTCTTCGCTTGGGTTTTCTT
>JAPLNA010000306.1:4604-30338 GCA_026693065.1 Planctomycetota bacterium | reverse complement strand
CCGGCCAAGACCCGTCCCGGGAAGAATACGCCGGAACAAGAAGCTTGTCAGGAACCGGAGAAATGAGCTATACAGCAGAAAGAACTACTGGCCGGTTTTGACCCGCCCACCACTGGCCGGTTTTAACCCGCCCGGTGACACAATAGGCTCTGTTGCGGGATAATGTACTGGTCACCATATCCTTCGATGGTATTCCTGATAGCTCTCTCGGTCTGTTCGTAAAGAGCCGCGTTCTTCATTGCTTCATAGGCGCTGCCAGCTACTTCCTCTGCCTTCCTATTTGCGGCCTCGATGATCTTGGCGGCCTGAACAGATGCGGAATCGAAAAGAGCCTGCGCCTCTGCCTTCAAATTCTTCGCAGTGTCCTTGGCCTCGGCCACAAGCGCTGCGGCAGTGTCATTTGCACCTGCCAGTGCGACTCCCGCTTTCTGGTCGGAGTCAACCGCAATCGCGGTTGCCTGCTGGCGGGCGGTGGAAACCAGTTCCCCAGCTTCGACCTTAGCCTGCTCTAATGCCGCCTGCCCCTCCCTGACCATTGCAGAAGCGCTGGCTTCGGCATCCGCGACGTCCTTCCATTTTGACAGTCGCTGGACCTCCGCCTTCAAGGTCGCGGAGTGATCGTGCCAACGTTTGGAATCTTCGTTGTACTTGTTGACAAGGCTCCGTATCTGACCTTTCAGAGTTGTGCAGTTCTCGTTCCATTGCGTCTCCTGAGCGCCTCGCTCGGCCTCCATACGAATAACCTTGATGTGCAACCTAAAGGCGACATACCCAACGTATGCCAGGCCGCCAATCGCCAAGACGAGGAAGAACCCCATTAACACTGCCATACGTCACCTCTTGAAAACGTTTTGGTTGCGGAGTTGCTGCTTTGTTCCGGCAACTGGAATCTGTGGACTCAGCATACTGTTCCCCGGGCCGCTCGGGGACGGGCGGGAAACCGTGGCGCGGGGGGATTCCCTACAGTCGCTGCGCGTCTTCCGATGTCCATGCGCCCAAGTGCCCATCGTTTCACCAACCAAGTGCCGCTTTCCAGCCCCTACGGACCCTCAATGGGCCGTTGCCGGTCTGGATGGCCCCATTGTACGGCACGGGCCCGGGGGCGACAACAAGGGAATCACCCCCGCTCGGATGAGCAGGCGTTAGTATCTCGGCAGGCGAATTCGCATCCGAAGCGCAACAGGGCGTTGATGGAACGCCTCGGCTGGGGTCTGGTAGTTGAGGCACTTCCGGGGGGGAATCTCTTTCCGTCAGGCCCGTGCTTCCAGTTCCGCCTTGCGCTGGCGGACTTGTTGTTTTTTGGGCTCGGGCATGTCGGGTTCGGCCAGGAGGGCGTCGCAGCCTTCGAGGAAGAAGGGGAGGGCGAAGTCGGTGGTGAAAACGCGGTCGGAGGGGGTGCGGGCGGAGACGGTCTGGCGGAAGCCGTCGAACTCGTCGAAGTAACTGCCGTAGATGTGGAACGAGTCGGCGAAGTGCATGTACTGGCCCGGCTGGACGCCCACGGCGGAGGCGACCATCGCCTGGAGCTCGGTGAAGGCGTACATGTTCATGAAGGCGGCTTTGAAGGCGTCGTTCGAGCGGATGTGGCAGTTCATGTGCAGTTGGCCGTCGGCGATGCGGAACCACAGCCGTTGGAGGCAGGTGGGGTCGTCGACGTTCATGTCGTTCCACACCTGCCAGGTGACGGCCTGGGCGCGGCGGGTGAAGGGCACCTGCTTGAGCTTCTCGATCACGCCGGCGATCTGGTCGAACACGCCCACGTTGGGCACGCGGTAGGCCGTCAGGCGTTCGTGGTAGGTGTACTCCCACTTGCCCGCGGCCGGGTCGATCCAGTGGTCGTGTACGCCGTAGAGCACCTCGGCCCGGTACTTTTCCAGGTCGTCCAGCCCGCCGGGGAACGCGCGGTGGATGCGGGGCTCGGAGAAGGGGGCGGTCACGTGGATGAGGGCGCTGACGTCGCGGCTGTGCGGGTCGCCGGCCTTGTCGTACTCGGTGGGAAAGCTCTCGCCCTGCTCCCAGCAGGCCAGGACGGCCTTCTCCCAGGCCAGCGGCAGCGTTTCTTCCAGCACGTAGATCGACTTCATGGTTTCGCCCTCGAGTGCGACGGATGGGAATGGGCGTATACATACCCGTGGGGGGGGTGGCCAGTCAAGGGCGGGCGTCGCCTACTCTTCCCCAGTTTCAGCGGAGGCCTTGACGCCGTGGCCTGCGATGCGGCAGCAACCACGTCGGTGTTTGTGGCGAAGAGACGGGGATTCAGGGATTCCTGGATTGGGGGATTGAACCGCAGGCAGAAGAAAGACCCAGATGGATACCGGCCCCTGGTTGCCCTGCGTGCCTTCCTTCTTCTGCTGTTCCATCCATTTTTCCATCCCCCAATCCAGAAATCCCCTAATCCCCGTCTCTTTGCCCCGATTACCGCAGACGTTTCGGCGTGACCGTCGGGCCGCCAAGAACCGCGTCCAGTCGGAAAGGCGCCCTCCGATGGCCTTCGGAATGCAAACTGGGGATGAGTCAGCGGCATTGTGGTGCAGGCATCTTACCTGCCATTTCACCCGACGGGACGCAGGCAAGATGCCTGCACCACAACCGGATCATTCGGCGGCGATGCGTCGGTCGGCGAGGGCGGCGAGGATGGTGGTTTCGCGTCGGCGTTTGGCGAGGGTGAGGAGGCGTTCGAGGGCCTTCGCGTCGTCGCGGGCCAGCAGGTCGGCGAAGCGATCGAGCGAGTTGGCGAAGGCCTTCAGGGCGGCCAGGACGGCCGGGCGGTTGGTGGTGAAGATGTCGCGCCACATTTCCGGGTCTCCGCCGGCCAGGCGCGTGGCGTCGCGGAAGCCGCTGGCCGAGACGGCCAGGTCGGCGTCGGCGGGCAGGAGCATGAGCAGGGCGGCCAGGGCGTGGGGCAGGTGGCTGACGCGGGCGACGGTGCGGTCGTGATCGCCCGGGGCCATGCGGACGGTGTGCATGCCCAGCAGCCGCCAGAAGGCCTCGACGCGGGCGACGAGGGCCGGCGGGGTGTGGGGTGTGGGGGTGAGGATGCAGGTGGCGCCGTGGAAGAGGTCGGCCCGGGCGAAGGGGACGCCCTTCTGCTCGCTGCCGGCCATCGGATGGCTGCCGACGAAGGGCCCGCCCGGCCCGAACACCCGGGCGGCGGCGGCGACGACGCGGGCCTTCGTCGAGCCGACGTCGGTGACGACCGCCCCGGGCCGCAGCACGGGGGCGATCGCCCGCATGTGCCGCGAGAAGGCCCCCACCGGCGTGGCCAGGATCACGAGGTCCGATTGGGCGACGGGTTCCTGGCACGTCAGGTGGGCGGTGTCGATAGCGCCGGCCTTGAGGGCGGCCTCGAGGCTCTCGATGCGCCGCCCCACGCCGGCGACGCGGATCCGCGGGTCGTGGGCCTTGATAGCCAGCCCCGCCGACCCGCCCAGCAGGCCGACGCCGATGATCGTCACGTGTTTGGGTGTCTTGAGAGCCATATCCGCACGGAAAATACCGCGCCGCCCGGGAGGGGTCAAAGGAAACTCCTCGTCGTACGCGGCCGGTTCGTAGGCCGGGGCAAAGAGACGGGGATTAGGGGATTCAAGGAGGGGAGAGAAAAGGGATTGGGAAACAGATGAGAATGGCCAAGAAGAACGGCAGGGAGGTTCGTCAGAAACGCGCGTTCCCACACGGGCCGTCGGGGTTGTCCGCCTTCCTGGCCCGTCCTGCTCCTTCTCTTCTCTTTCCGTAATCCCCTAATCCAATAATCCCCTAATCCCTGTCTCTTTCCTTCGAACTACGACTGGCCTGCTTAGGGGCTACCGAACCCCGCCGAATCGCTCCGCCGCGAGGGCGCGGCCGGGGGCGGTGCGGAAGTGGGCGCCCAGGAGTTTGTCCAGGGCCTCGCCGCGGACGGGGCTCTCGGGCATGAGGTTGATGATCATGTCGGCGTCCCAGAGGATGCGGAACTCGATCGTGTCGCGGCCGCCGGCCGAGTGGTGGTTGGCGATGATGTCGCAGATGTGGTCGATCCGGGCCGGGTCCAGCCGGAGTTTCTCGAGGATCTTGCGGGCGATGGGCGGGCCTTCGAGCTCCTGGAACTTCGCCGCGGAGGAGCCGTGGACCCGCTCGGCCGTCGTGATGCCGATGTCGTGGAGGATGGCCGCGGCGAGCACGACCCGGGCGTCGCCGCCCAGTTGGGCCAGGAGGGTTTCGGCGGCCTCCAGCACGCCGAGGGCGTGGTCGATGCGGCGGGTATCGGGGCCGAACACCGATCGCATCTCGGCGATGACGGTTTCGCGGAAGGCAGCGTCGGAGGGGGAGAGGGGTTTTCTTTGGCAGTTGTCAGTCATGGCGGGACTCCTGAAAAGGAATCTCAGATCCCAGATTTCAAATCTCGAATCTCAGATTTCAAATTTCAGATCTCGAATTTCAAATCTCAGATTTCGAATTTCAAATCTCAGAGTGAAGGTCGCGCCCGGCCGCTCTAGGCGCGGCGTTTGATGGCCAGGTCGACGGCTAGGTTGATGGCGGCGATCATGCTGGAGGGGTCGGCGAGGTTCTTGCCGACGATGTCGAAGGCCGTCCCGTGGTCGGGGCTGGTGCGGATGATGGGCAGGCCCAGGGTGACGTTGACGGCGTCTTTCCAGGCCAGCAGCTTGATGGGGATGAGGGCCTGGTCGTGGTACATGGCGATGACGCAGTCGAACTCGCCCTTGACGGCCCGTGCGAAGAGGGTGTCGGCGGGGTAGGGGCCCGTGACGTTGATGCCCGTCTCGCCGGCCAGCAGGATCGCCGGGGCGATGATGCGGTTCTCTTCATCCCCGAACTTGCCGTCTTCGCCGGCGTGGGGGTTGAGGGCGGCGACGGCGATTCGCGGCTTGGCGATGCCGAACCAGTTCCGCAGGGCCTGGTCGGCCAGGTCGATCGGGTTGAACACGCACCCGATCGTGAAGTGGTTGCGGATGTCCAGCAGGGCCAGGTGCGTCGTCGCCAGCACGACCTTCAGCGGCGGGCTGACGAACATCATCGCGACATCCTTGACGTTGAGGGATTTGGCCAGCAGTTCGGTCTGGCCCGGGTATTTGACGTACCCGGCCAGTTGCCAGGAGCTCTTGGAGATGGGGGCGGTGACGATGGCGTCGACGAGGCCCTTGGCGGCGGCGGCGATGGCGCCCTCGCAGAAGGCCATCGAGGCCTCGCCCCCCAGGCGGCTGGGGCCGGGCACCATCGTGGCCGGCACGGCGATCTCGTCGTGGTCCAGCACCACCAGGTCCATGCCGTAGCGGCGGAGGTTATCGGGTTGGTCGCGATAGAAGCGAAACTCCAACTCGAGCTGGTCGGCGGTGTAGGCCAACTGCTCGCTGAAGCCGAAGATCACGTACGTCGCCCGCGCCCGCACGCCCGGATCGGCCAGGGCCTTGACGATCACCTCCGCCCCGATGCCGCACGGGTCGCCCATGGAGATTCCGATGACAGGCCGATCGTCCATGGCTCAGGCGAATCCCGCGTCCCGCAGAGTTTCGATGGACAGTCCCCGGCCCGAACCGCCGGGCGCGGCGAGCTGCTGGAGATACCGTTGCACGTACTTGCCGATCACGTCGGTCTCGATATTGACCGCCTGCCCCGTCCGCAGCTTGCCCAGCGTGGTGGCTTCGAGAGTGGTGGGGATCAGGGCGACGGAGAACTCCCCTGCCTGCACGTCCACGACGGTCAGTGACACGCCGTCGACGGCGACGGAGCCCTTGCGGACGATCTGGGCGGCCAGCTCCGCTCCGCCGGCCAGGTGAACCACCCACCCGCGATCGCGGTCGATGCGGGCGACCTTGGCGACGGCGTCGACGTGCCCCTGGACGATGTGCCCGTCGAAACGGCCCTCGGCGGTCATTGCCCGTTCGAGGTTCACCGCCTCGCCCCCCCGCAGGGCGCCCAGGGTGGTGGCCTTGAGGGTCTCGGCCATCACGTCGAACTCCGCGAGGGCCCCCGCGATGGCCGCGGCCGTCAGGCACGCGCCATTCACCGCGACGCTCGCCCCCAGCGCCAGCCCCTCGGCCAGCGGGCCCAGGTCAATGGTCAACCTCGCCCCGCCGCCGGTGGTGCGGGCGGCGCGAACAACGCCGACGTGTTGGACAATGCCAGTGAACACGCCATCATGCTAGGCGAGAAACGGCCGCTTCGCCATGGGAAACTTGCCGCCGCGGGCGCGTGAGGGTATAACGCTCCCGGGCCGGGCGGGAACACGCCCGCCGCCTGGGCTACGTCCCCGACGCCGCCCGCCCGGCCACTCGTCCCCGATTCATTCTCTCTGTCGCTCTCTCCCAATCCCTTTTCTCTCCCATCTCTAGAATCCCCTACTCCCCATCTCTTCCTCGCGAATGCCGACTGGCCAACTTCTCGCCGCCGACCTTCCCGTTTCGTCCCCGCCGAAACCGGGTATAATACCGACAGGACGGCCCACTCGCCCGGAACGATGGGAGCGACGATGGAGTATCACGAACCACTGGCGGCGCTGGCGGCGAATATGGCCTCGGTGCTGTATGGCAAGGACGACGTCATCGCCCGGGTGGTGACGGCTCTCCTGGCCCGAGGGCACGTGCTGCTGGAGGACGTGCCCGGCGTGGGCAAGACCGTGCTGGCCAGGGCGCTGGCGCGGAGCATCGACTGCACGTTCAGCCGCATCCAGCTGACCCCCGACCTGCTGCCCAGCGACATCCTGGGCGTGAGCGTGTACGACCAGGGCAAGGGGGTTTTCGTCTTCAGCCGCGGGCCCATCTTCGCCCATATCGTGCTCGTCGACGAGATCAACCGCACCACCCCGCGCACGCAGAGCGCGATGCTCGAGGCGATGAACGAGTGCCAGGTCACCGCCGACGGGCACACGTACCCGCTGGGCCCGCCGTTCATGGTGGTGGCCACCCAGAACCCCTACGAGTTCGAGGGCACCTACTTCCTGCCGGAAAACCAGCTCGACCGGTTCATGATGCGCCTGCGGATGGGCTACCCCGACCGTCAGGCCGAGCGAGAGGTCCTCCTGGCCAGGCCCGCCCAGGAGCGGTTGGGGGCGCTCCAGCCCGTGATGTCGATCGATCAACTCCTGTCGCTCCAGCAGGCGGTGCAGGCCGTGCGGATGGACGAGGGGATTCTGGAATACATCCTCGCGATCGCCGAGGCCACGCGGCGGAACGAGGAGCTGGCGGTGGGGCTTTCGCCGCGCGGGTCGCTGGCGCTGGCGCAGGCGGCGCGGGCGGCGGCGTTGCTGGCCGGGCGGGAGTACGTCGTGCCCGACGACGTGAAGGATCTGGCCCTGTGCGTGTGCGCCCACCGGCTGCTGGCCAAGGGGCTCACCGACGGCGGAGGCTCGTCGGCGGCGGAGGAAATCCTCCGCAACATCCTCAAGGTCGTGCCCACGCCGGAGTGAGGGGAGCCCTTCATGCCCGCTCGCGTCAAAGACCGCATCCGTCTGCACCTGACCAGGCCCGGGTGGGTGTACGTGGCGGTCGTGCTGTTGCTCGGCTTCGCCGCCGGGCGGAACGGGGCCGTCCTGATGTTCGGGATGTTCGGCTGCCTGATCGGAGCGGTGGCGTATTCGGCGATATCGGCCTGGCGGATGCTGCGGAAGGTCGAGGTCCACCGCGAGCTGCCCGAGCGGGACTGGCAGTACCGGACGATTCACGTGGGGTACTACCTGCACAATCGCGGGCGCGGGTCGGTGCTGGGGCTGGAGGTGGCGGAGATCGCCCCGGCGGGCGTCGAGACGGCGGCGGGGTATGGCGTGAGTATTCCCGCCGGCGGGGGGTTCCGGGCGGGCGGGCGGCTGGTGGCGAGGCGGCGAGGGCGGATCGAACTGCCCGGGATCGAACTGCGGACGCGGTTCCCCTTCGGCCTGGTCTGCGGCGTCCGCCGCGTGCCGGCGGCGGCGACGATCGTGATCTGGCCGGCGCGGGGCTCGCTGCGTCGGCCCCTGCTGGCGCGCGGAGCGGCCCAGACCTCGTCGGCCGCCCCCAGCCGCGCCAGCGGCGGGCAGGATGAATTCTTCGGCCTCCGCGAGTACCGTCGCGACGACAATCCGCGATGGATCCACTGGAAGCGGTCGGCGAGTTCCGGAACGCTGGTGGTGCGGGAACTGGCCCGCGCGCGCCCGGAGGTGCTCTGGATCGTGCTGGACGCCCACCCGGGCGCCCCGGGCGAGACGATGTTGCGATTCGCCGCGACGCTGGCCGACCACGCCTTCGCGCGCGGGTATCGGGTGGGGCTGGCGATGGCCGGGCGCGGGGGCGTTAAGCTGTTAGCGCCCGGGCCCGGGCGGGGGCGGCGGGCGGAGGTGCTGGACGCTCTGGCCCAGTACGAGGCGGGCGCCGGCGGCGGGCTGGGGCAAACGCTCGAGCTCCTGAGACGTCGGCGGCTCAGCGAGGCGCAGGTGGTGGTGATTTCCGGCGAGGCGTCGTCGGCCCGGGGGGCGCTGCCGCGAGTGACGGGGCTGACCCTGATCGACGCCGACGCGATGGGGCGGGCCTTCCAGGACGACCCCGCCGCCGCAGGGGAGGGGCCATGCCCGTAGAAGCCTACACCCCGGCCCAGGTGGTCACGCAGGCCCGCGGGCGGCTGGAGAGGCCCCTGCTGGGCATGGTGTCGCTGGGGATCGCGGCCTTCTGCCTGGCCACGGGGAGCCTGGTGCATTTTGTGTGCGCCGCCCTGGCCGTCGGGGTGAACCTGGCCGTCATGCGGCGGCAGAAAGAGGTCTACCTGCACCGGTCGATCGTGACGGCGGCGGTGATCGTGGCGACGATCCAACTGATCGCCGAGACGGTCCTCAGCAACGCCGGGGAGGCCACCCTCCTGAGCCTGCAGCGATACCTGGTGGTCATTCAACTGTGCAAGCTGTTCCAGCAGAAGGGCAACCGCGATTACGTCCACCTGATGACCACCAGTGTGCTGCTGGTGGTGTCGGTAACGCTGGAGTGCCGCCAGGCGTGGCTGCTGCCGCTGCTGGTGGCGTATCTGGCGCTGGGGGCGTATTCGGCGATGGCCTTCACGATCAAGCGCGGGTTGGACGCCGTGCTGGCCAGGCGGCTGGTGACGGAGCCGGCCCCGCCCCCGCCCCAACGGGTAGCCTGGAACGCGATCCATCGCTGGCCCCGCGGGCTGCTCCTGAAGCGGACCGCCGCGGCGGCGCTCGTGCTGGGGGCCTTCGGGGCGACGGCCCTTGTGCTGGCCCCCCGCGCCGGCGGGGGCGGCGGGCTGGGCGCCGTCCCGCACGCCATCAGCGGGCCGGGCGAAACCGTCAGCCTCGACAGCCCCGAACGGCTGAAACTCTCCAACGAAGTCCTGCTCCGCGTTCGCCCGGGGGCCGGGTCGCCCGTGCCGGCGTACCTGCGAGGGCGGGTTTTCGACGTCTACGAGCGATCGCGTTGGCACGCCGGGCCCCGCGAGACCGGCCCGGAGGGCTTCACCAGTCAGCCGGCGCCGGGCCTGCCGGCGCCCCGGGGGCCACGCAGCGTCGAGGTCTGGATGGCCGCCGGACTGGCTCCCCGGGCCTACGCGCCGGCGACCACGATCGCCCTGGGCGTGGCCCGCGGGCAGGCCCTCGGGAAGAGCGGGGGCGAGTGGGGCTTGCCCCCCGAGAGTATCCAAGCCAACGCCCCCCACGTCCACTATTGTGCGTGGTTTCTGCCCGAGCCGGTGGGGGCCTACGATCTCGGGCGGCTCGTCCGCCCGCTGAGGCGGGAGGAGATCGCCGCCCGGCTCGGGCGGATGTCATCGCCGTGGGCGTACCTTCGTCAGAACGCGTCGGACCGGGAGAAGCAGGCGATGGCGCCGGCCCTGACGCCCGCGCAGGTGCGGGCCATTGGGACCGACGAGCCCCTCGGGCCGCTTCGCGCGTTCCAGGGCACGCCGGGCAGGCTCTCGAAACCCCAGGCCGACGCCGTCGCCGCCGTGCTGGCCGATCCGCAATACTCGGTCGCCGCTACGCCTCTGGTGGCCCAACTGGCACGCCAATGGTGCCAGGACCTTCTGCGAACGCCCGCCCAGCCGGGCGAGGCCTGGGGCGATCCACTGGCGGTGGCCCAACGCCTTCGGGAGCGGCTGACCGAACGATGCCGCTACTCCACCGACCTGACCGACGCCGACCCCGCCCGCGACGGCGTGGAGGACTTCCTGTTCGCCATGAAGCGGGGGCACTGCGAGTATTTCGCCTCCGCCCTGACGGTAATGTGCCGGTCGCTGTCGATTCGCGCCCGGCTGGCCACCGGGTTCGCCGTGCCGCTGGAGGAGGCCCGCGGGGGCGATATTCTCGTGCGGGGACGGCACGCTCACGCATGGACGGAAGTGTATACCAACGACGGCCGCTGGGTCGTCGTCGACGCCACTCCCGGCGCCGGCGACGCCGCGGAGGCCTCCTGGTGGTCGCAGTGGGCCGATCGGTGGCAAGGGTGGCGGTTCGACTGGCAGGAGGGGCTTTGGGGCCTCGACCCCGCTGCCCAGGCCCGCCTGCGGGAGTGGATCTACGACCGGTGGAGCGATGTCCGCGCCGCGGCCTCGGAAGCCCTGTCGGCCGTCGGGGACGGGCTTGTCGAACTGACCGCTCGAGGCCAGGTGACGCGGGCGGTCCTCTGGCTGGGCGTTGCGGCGGCCGTGCTGGCGGCGGCCGTGGCGGCGTTGATCGTGGCCCGGGCGTTGTGGCGTCGGACGGCGACGGCCCGGCGGGTCCACCGGCGACTGGGCCGCCCGCTGCGAGACCTGCGATTCATGACGCGCCTGCTGGCCCTGCTTCGCCGCCGCCGGCTCGTCCGCCGCCCGGGCGAGACCCCGCGAGACCTCCTCCGGCGTGCTTCCGCCGCCCTGGGCTGGCCCGCGCCCGCCTTGACGGGCCTGGTGGACCTCTACTACCGCCTCCGCTGGGGCCCGCCCGGCGACCCGCCCGGCCTGCCCGCCCAACTGGCCGCCGCCGAACGGCTCGTCGACCAACTGGCCCGGGGACCGCGCTCCCAGTGACGCGATAGGGTGGAAAGCGGCGGGGGTTTCGGGTATTATCTCTTGGTTATGCTCCAGGGAATTAATAGAAGGCGAGGTGTCCGATGCGCGTAGCGCTCGTGGGTCCGCCGCAGTCGGGCAAGAGCAGCCTGTTCGCCGCCGTCGCCCAGGCCGGCGGGTCGGGCGTGGACTTGTCCAGGCCTGACCAGGCCCACCTGGCCGTCGTGAAGGTGCCGGATGAACGGCTGGTCTGGCTGGCCGATCATTACAAACCCAAGAAGTTCACCCCGGCGGAACTGGAGTTCCTCGACCTGCCCGGGTTTGACCTGTCGGAGGAGGCCGGACGGTCCCGGGCCAGAACCCACTGGTCCGCCATGCGACAGAGCGACATGATCGTGCTGGTCGTGCGGGACTTCCCGGGGGATACCGTGCCGGCCTACCGGGGGCGGATCAACGCCGCCGGGGACATCGACGAGATGGTCGCCGAGATGGTCTTCGCCGACATGGACCAGGTCTCCAGCCGGCTGGAGAAACTGCGGGCGGCGATGAAGAAGCCCACGTCCAAGAAGGACGAATACGCTCACGAGATGGCGTTGATGGAGCGGCTTCTGGCGGCCCTGGAGGCCGAGAAGCCCATGGCCGAAGCGGTGACCACCGCGGCGGAGGAGAAGTTGCTTCGGAGCTTCCAGTTCCTTTCGCTCAAGCCGACGCTGGTGGTGGTCAACTGCGCCGAGAACGCCCTGGAGGGCCCGGCTCCGGCGTCGGCGGGGGCCCGACCGGTGATGCGCCTCTCGGCGAGGATCGAGCAGGAGCTTGCCCAGCTCGACCCGGCCGAACGCGAGGTGTTCCTGGCCGACCTGGGCATTGTCTCCCCGGCGAGAGACCGGTTGATCCGCGGGTGCTACCAGCAGTTGAACCTTGTGAGTTTCCTGACGGCCGGCGAAGACGAATGCCGCGCCTGGACGATCCCGGCCGGAACGACGGCGGTGGTGGCGGCGGAGGAAATCCACAGCGACATCGCCCGCGGGTTCATCCGGGCCGAGACCGTCGCCTTCGCCGACCTGCAGGCCGCCGGAGACATGAAGGGCGCCAAGGCGCACGGCAGGATCCGGCTGGAGGGCAAGACGTACCCGGTCGCCGACGGCGACGTGATCAATTTCCGATTCAACGTCTGACAAGGTGGCGCAGGTGAGCGAGCACGAGAAGCGCAAGATCGCACGGCGCAAACGCCGCTGGTGGGTGCGGGGGCGGGCCGCTGCGCTCGTGCTGGCCGCCGTTCTCGGCGCCGCCTACGCCAGCCTGCCGATGTGGCTGCCCGAAGGCCTCGTCGCCGAGCGAATTGCCCGGGACCTATCGGCCAAGGCCGGCGTGGGCGTGCGGATCGGCTCGCTGTCACTGAGCTGGTCTGGGGTGGAAGCCAAGGACGTGGAGTTCGACCCGCCCACGACGTTCGACCCGGCCCGCAAGTTGCTGCACATCGAGACGCTTCGTACGGAGTTCGCCCCGCTGTCGTTTCTGTTCAATCGCCCGCTGGACTGGCTGGAGGTGGACCGGGCGACGGTGTTCGTACAGGTGGACCGGGCGGGGGAGAATCTGGCCCCGCTGCGGCGGCTCAAGGACGAACCGGCCCCCGATCGCGTGAACGTTCACGAGGCCAAGGTCGTGCTGCGGTTCCCCCAGGCGACGCGGTCGACGGCCCCGGCGGCGGCGACCCAGCCGGCCGGCGAGCAGGTGCTGGTGGTCTCGGTGGGAGAGCTCGTCTGGACGCCGGGGGGCAAGCATCAGGTGGGGCAGGTGACGGTGTCGGCGGCGATGCTGCAGGAGAACGCCGGTTCGGCCAAGGGGTCGGCCCAACGACGTCTCGGCGAGTTTCAGTTTCACCGACGTGGACCTGGCCCGGGTGCGGGAGCTGGTCGACCTGCCCGTGCGGGAGCTGAGCGGGCGATGCAGCGGGGAACTGAATCTGCGGTACAACCCGGAGGGGGTGGTCGACCACCTGACCTGCCAGTTGAAGGTCGCGGGCCTGTCGGTCCGAGCGGCGTCGGGTCCGCCGGTGACGGCCGCCGAGGCGGGCATCGACCTGGCCGCCAGCATCGACTCGTACGCCGGCAAGCTGAAGGTGCAGTCGCTGCGCGTCCGCGTGCCGGGGTTGCAGGCCGACGCCGACGGCGTGGTGTATCTGGACGTGTTCGACCGCAACTGGCAGGCGATCGAGAACGCGCACGTGAAGGGAACGGTCCAACCGGCCGAGCTGGCGGCACTGCTGCCGGGGGACGTGACGCTGCCGTGGGGGCTGACGGTGGAGGGGCCTGTGGCGGTGGAGGCCAGCGTGGAGCACGCGGGGCCGACCATGCGGGTGGCCTGGGCCTTCGACGCCCGCGGGGCCACGCTGCGCCGGGGGGGGGCGGTGATCAAGCCGGACGGACGCCCGCTGGCCGCGTCAGTCAAGGCCAACCTGGACGACCGGACGTGGCGGTGTGACGTGCCGGAGGATGGGCAACTGAAGGTAACGGTGGGGGCCAATGAGTTTCGCGGGTGGGGGTTCCTGGGTTCGCTGGAAGAACGGCTGGGGCGGCTGTCGGGCGCGAAGTCGCCCCTGACGCTGGCGCGGATCCGCCAGGAGGCCGTCGGGGTCAACTGGACGGGCTCATGGACCGTCGCCGATCTGCCCTCGCTGCTGGAGCTGACCGGGCTGCCCCCGCTGGCGGGCGACTGGGTCATCCGGGGCGCCATCAGCGGGCGGGCCTCGATCAAACCCGGGTTGGACGAACAGCCCCTGGGCGAGGTGACGGTTCACCTGCCGGAAGAAACGTCATTGAGCCTGGGCGGGCAGGTGCAGAAGGCCGCCGGCAAGGCCGCGTCGCTGATGGTGCGCACCCAGATCGAAGACAACGGCGCCGGGCTGCGGGGGGGCGATGTCGAGTTGACCGCCGGGGCCGGGCGGCTGGGACTCAGGGGGCTCTCCGTTCGCCAGGAGGGCGAGGGCCTGCAGCGCGTGGGGGGCAGTTTCGATGCCCAGCGGGTGGAGGACCTGCTGGCCTGCCTGGTTCATCCGCTGCCGGGCAAGGCGCGGATCCAGGGCGACCTCCGCGGGCAGGCGTGGGTGGTGTTCGGACCCGGGCGGCGGCTTCAGGACGTGCTCCGCGGCGCGGAGGTGCACGTCGACGCCTCCGAGGCTCTGCTGGACCTGCCGGGGGTTCTCTTCAAGAAGGCCCGGGACAACGCATCGGCAACCATGGATCTTTCGCGAGAGGCCGCCCCGGAGGGGATGCGGTACCACCTGCCGTCGGCTCCTGGCAGGAAGGCCAGGTGGCGGCGAAGGTGATGGTCCTCGAGGCTGAAAGGCTCCCGCTCCTGCTGCCGGGATTCGGCACGTGGCTGGGCAAGGGGCACGTGAGCGGCGGGGCGAAGATCGATCCGCTGACGGTGCAGTGGAAGACGGGCCAGCCGACGGCGGGGCGGATCGTCGCGGACGCGGGGGGGTTGGACTTCGAGGGCGTTCTGGCGGGCCAGCGGCGGAGCAAGCGGCGCGACGTGCCGGCGACGGTGGACCTGTACGTGCGGGGGGACGTCGGGGGCGGGGGTTGGACGGTGCGGTTCGCCAACGGCACGATGCAACTGGGTGCCACCCGGATCGCGCTGGAGGAAGCCCAGGCCGCCGGCCGGGTCGCCGGCAAGGCGAAGGGGGCGGTGAACCTGACGATCGAGCCGGCCCTGACGGACCTGCTGCCCGAGGCCCTCGAATGGATCGATCGGTACGGGCTGGCCGGGCAGGCGGAGGTGAAGGGGCAGGTGGAGGTGCAGCCCGACCGGGTGGGATTCGTCGTGCAGGTCGACGCCGGGCACCTGGCGATCGGGCGCGTGGACCTGGGGGCGAAGGGTTGGTTCCTGACCAAGCCGGGCGACATGGAGGCCGTCGGCGAGTTGGAAGGGCAGGCCTCGCGGGACGGGTTGTCGGCGGCGCTGGAGCGGGGCAGCGTATCGGTGGCCGACGCGAAGGGCACGTTCACGGGTACGGTGAAGCTGGTCCGCCGGAACGGGCAGTGGGAGGGCGCCCCGGCGGGCGAGGCGATCGAACAGGTCTCCCTCGTGGTCGAACGGGCCGAGTCGTTGTTGAAAGTCTGCCCCGCCCTGGGGGTGTACGAACCGGCGGGGACGGTGCGGGTGGAGGCCTCGGGGCTCTCGCTTTGCCCCCGGCGAGCCGGTCAGGCCAAGATCGAGTGCCGTGGGCTTCGGGGGCAGGTGGGGGGCAAAGCCGTGCGGCTGGAGGGGGCCCTGAAGGGCACGCAGATCGAGCTGCCCGCCGGCGGGACGATGGCCCTGGGCTCCGTCAAGACCGACTCGCTGGAGTTCGCCCTGGGGAAGAATCACGGGTACGTGGTGGCGGAGGTGTCGGACATTCCCTCGGCCGCCGCGGGCACGGTGCAGTTGGTGGCCGATTCGCTCGACGACAAGGACATCAAGGACTGGATCAACCCGCCGCCGCCGGCGGCGCCGGAGGCCAGGCCCCTGACGCCCGGGGAGATCGAGACGCTGCGGGCGCGGGCCGTTCGGATGATCGACCGGCAGATCCGCCCGTATGCCCAGAAGGCGAAGCTGAAGGTGCAGGCGAGCATTGACGACTACCGGACCTGGGACAACGACGTGTCGGTGTACTACCAGGTTCGCAGCGTGGACCTTCGGCTGGAGGTGGCGGAGGGGCGTGTGACGGGCGGGTATACCACGGGGCTCAACGGGGGGGTGCTGACGGCGCGGTGCAAGGTGAACCTGCTCGAGCCGGAGGCGAAGATCCGGATCGACAAGTCGGTGCGGGACGTGATGGCCAAGGAAAACGTCCAGCCGCAGTTGGCGCGGTACTTCCCGGGCAACACGGTGGAGGGGCTGTTCAACCAGACGGCGGAACTGGATGTGCCGCTGCGGGACTACGTGGCCAACGCGATCGAGCCCCGGTATCCGGTGTATCCGGTGGGCAAGAGCAGGACGCACACGGTGCGGGGGGTCACGCGGGGGCGGGCGGCGCCGGAGTCCGTCACGAAAATATTCCCCGGGCTCAACCTCGCCGAGTACCACTACCGCACCATGACGAGTTTCAGCGACCACCTCGCCGACGGATCGACCAACAGCGACATGGTCTTCGACGGCAAGAATTACGACCTGTATATCATCGGCAAGACGGACGCCGACCACATCGGGGTGTACGAGATGGGGCTGATCCTGAACGTTCCGGTTCAGTCGGCGGAGTTCAACCACCGCACGCAACTGGGACGGCTGCCGATCCTGAAGATCAAGGCCCGGATCGAGGGCGGACAGTTGCACGACGAAGAGGTCTCCTACCCCGGGCCGAAGGATTCCATCGGCATCGTCTATAACCCGATCGACCAGGCGTGGATCCGCAACCATAAGGCCACGCCGGAAAAAGCCCCCCTCTCGCCGGGCGTGGAAGAAGAGAAGAAGTGAGCACGGCCACCGACAAACGCCGCCCGCGGCACCCGGGCAAGGCCCCGCTTCTGGGGCGGGGGTTTTCGTGGCGCGGGGTGACGTTCCTGGTGGTGAACCTTCTGGTATTCGTGGCGGTGAATGCGTTCCGGCATTACCTGGCGACGGGGCGGTGGGGTGACTTCTCGATGGCGGCGTACCGGGCGGATCTGTCGACGCCGCTGGGGGCCAGCCTGCAATACCCGCTCCCGGTGGACATGTACCCGTGGATGATCGCGGTGACGGCGGGACTTCTGGCCGGGATGATCTTCGTTCCGCTGATCGTCTCGGTGATGTACCCCGGCGCGGTGGCCGCGGTGTTTATCGCGGTGGTGGCGGTGGTGGGTCACTGCCCCGGGCTGGCCCTGGCGATCGCCGCCGGGTGCGTTCTGACGGCCGTCACTCCCCTTCGCAGCGACCTGCCCTTCGTGGCCATCCTCGTCGGGCTGATCCCCGTCGAACTCCACTTCTCCTTCGTTGCCTTTGCGGGCGTGAAGCTCGTGACGATGAAGCCCATGCTCCAGTTGCTCTACGCCGTGCCGTTCCTGGGGGCGATCGCGCTGGCGGTGGTGGCCTCGGCGATCGTGCTGTGGCTGACACGGCAGATGGGCAACCTCCCGGGGGTGGTCTGGCCCGTGCTGGCGGCTCTGCTGGCGGCGCCCGTGGTGATCTTCTATCAGCGCGTCGGGGCGGATGAACTGCAGTACGCCGTCATCGTCCGCTCGCTGGGCCCGGGCGATTCCCTCCTGCCGGAGGAAGCCCTGCGGGCGTGGAAGGACCGCACGGGCAACCAGGGGCTCTCGGGCGAGGCCCTGATTAACCAGATCAAAGACGAACTGGACCTGCGGCGTGAGCGGATGGTGCGGCAGTGCGAGGGATTCGTCGGGGCCTTCCCCGCGAGCAAGCGCGTGCCCGAAGTGCTCTGGGTCGAGGGCCAGGCCCGCAGCACCCAACTCGTGCGGCATAAGGTGGACCGGGACAAGGGCCTCATCGAGTACAGCGCGACCTGGCCCCTGGCGGCCTCGGAGGCCTGCTGGGGGCGGCTGATCGAACAATACCCGCAGTCGGTGGGCGCGGCCGTGGCGCGATGGCGGCTGGGGCAACTGGCGGCCCGGCGGGGAGACTTCGATCAGGCCCTGGAGACGTCGATGCAGGCGTTGCCTGGGCTGCTGGCCGCGGCGGCCCGGCAAGAGGGGCGGCGGAACCCCCTGGGCACGATCCGCCTGGGCGTGCCGGCGGCGGACTACTGTCTGGGCGCCCACTTCGAGGCCGCCAAGCTCATCTCGCTGATCGAACGCAACCGGGTCGAGCGGGCGCGGGAACTCAAGGAGTATCTCGAGGCCAATCCCTGCGAGGCCGACGCCCCGCGGCGGCTGTCGGAACTGCGAGGCCGCCTGGTGGCGCCGGAGGTCGGGCCCGAGCCGGGCGAGGACGACGACGAGCCCGACACCTCCGCCTTGCCCCCGGCGGCGACCGCCCCGGCCACCAGGCCCGTGGGGCCTTGAACGGACGATCGCCGGCGGCGAAACGGAACTGCGTATGGCAACCAACGAAATGGCATCCGACGCGAACGTGATGGTCCTGACGGCTTCCGTCGGGCCCGGGCACAACTCCGCCGCCCGCGCCATTGCGGAGGCCTACCGCCGCGCCGGCGGCGGCGAGATCGAATACGTCGATGTCCTGGACTTCACCAGCCGAGCCTTCCGCGCCTTCTACGCCCGCGGATACGCCTTCGGGGTCTCGTACCTGCCCAAGCTCTACGGCGTGGGGTACTGGCTGGCCGACCGCCCGCAGCGGGTGGGGCTGGGCGCAGTGGAGCGAGGGTACGTCTGGGCGACGCGAACCGTCCTTCGCCGCCTGCGAACCTACCTTCGCGCCCGTCGCCCTCGCGTGATCGTCAACACGCACTTCCTGGCCCCCCCGCTGGTGGCCTGGATGCGCCGCCACGGCGAACTGGACTGCCAGGAAATCGTCGTCGTGACCGACAACGTCATCCACCGCTCCTGGCATTGCCTGGACGTCGACCGCTGGTTCGTGCCCAACCCCCAGTGCGCCTCCGTCCTGCACCGCTGGGGTATGCCCGGCTCGGCCGTCACGTGCAGCGGTATCCCCGTGCACCCGAAATGGCTCGACCCGATGGACGCCGCGACCGTCCTGGCCCAGTGGCGCCTGCCGGCCGACCGGAAGATCGTGCTGCTGTCGGCCGGGGCGGACTTCACCTGCGGGCCCGTCGTGAAGATCGCCCGCGGCATCGTCGAGAGCCGCCCGGAGGCCTGCGTGGTCGTGCTCGCCGGGCGGAGCAAGGAACTCGCCGCCGCCGTCGCGGGGATGGGGTATCCCGACCACCGCGTTCGCCCGGTGTCCTTCACGGACAAGCTCCACGAACTGGCCGGCGTCGCCGCCGTCATGGTCACCAAGCCCGGGGGCATCACGACGGCGGAGTGCCTCGCCAAAGCCCTGCCCATGGTGCTGATCAAACCCGTGCCGGGCCAGGAGGCCGGCAACGCGCGGGTGCTGACGGAAGGCGGGGCGGCGGTGACGGCGCGAAACGCCGCCGATACGGTCGCCTGCGTCGGGCGGCTGCTGGGCGACGAGGCCCTTCGCGCGGGCATGGCCGGGCGGTGCCGGGCGATGTACCTTCCGGCGGCCCAGACGATCGCGGGCGCCGTCGCCGAGCTTCTGTCGGCCCCCTGTGAAACGCTGTACGGAACGCCCGACCCGGGCCGATATAGTCAACGCCGCCCCTGACGGCGGCCAAACCAACGTCCGTTCCAGATCGGGCCCGCGGGCCCGGGAGTGTACCGTGACAGGTCGTATATCCAGACAAACGGCGGCGTGGGCCCTGGCGGGCGTGTGTGCCCTCGCCGGCTGCGACGATTCGTTGAACGCGATGCGACGCTCCGGCGCCCAGGGCACGATGCCCGGCGAGGTCTCCAAAGAGAACCCGTATCAGCACGTGAACGTGCCCAGCCCGCTCAACGAACTGTTGCCGCGGGCCATCCAGATCCACGAGTTCACCTCCGTCGAGAAGTTCTCCGCCGCCAAGCAGGGCGTCAACGTGCGCCTCCAGTGCACCGACGGGTTCGGCAGCCGCACCAAGGCCTTCGGGCGGTTCCGGTTCGAACTCCGCCAGTTCGTGCCCGCCGAGGCCAACAAGGCCGGCGACCTGATCCGCTGGTGGGTGGTGGACCTTCTGGACGTGGCGGCCAACAAGCAGCATTGGCAGAACACGCTGATGCTGTACGAGTTCAAACTCGAGTGCGATCAACCGCTGACGATGAACACGAAGTACGTGCTGGTGGCGGCCTTTGACAGCCCGTACAGCGATCGGATGTTCACGGAACGAGTCTTCGTGGCCAGGCCCTGATCGCTTCGCCCGCGGGCGCGGGCCCCCTCAGCAAGGAGAAACTCCATGACCCGACGACTAGTTCTGGCGGCGGCGTTCGTATCGGCCCTGGGATGCCTGGGCGGCTGTGAACCCTCCCGCGCGGGGTTCGAGCAGGTGTACACCGGCATGCTGCAGGAGCAGGTCTACCATGTCCTGGGGGCCCCCAAGGCCTACGACGCCAAGGAGTGGGTCTACGAGCCGGGGATCTTCAACCCCCGCGTTGTGATCGACTTCGTGGACGGGCGCGTTTCCCGCAAGAGCTGGGGCGAACTGGCCCCCGCCGCCCCCGAGTCCCAACCGGCGGCCCCCTCGACCCAGCCGGCCCAAACCCCCGCGACGGGCTCGCCAGGCGATTCCGCCCCCCGCACCAAGTGACGCCCGCCGCCGGAATGCCCTTACGGGCACAGGATCGGCCTACTCCTGGCCGGGGTCTGCGTCCTTGTCGTCCATCGGCTGACTGTCCGAGGGCTCGACTTTGGCGTCCGGGGCGGGCGCGGGGGCGTTGAGAATGATGCAGAGATTGTAGTGGGCCTCGCCCGACCGGCGGGCATCCCGCGCCCGTCCTTCGCCGTGGGCGTCCGGAGCGGCCTTCTCCGCCGCCTGGGGTGGCGTGGCCTGTTCTCGCTCGTACTTACCGGCGAGGGCAGGCTGGGTGGCCGGCGCCTGGGCGACCGTCTGCGGCGTTTCTGTGATAGCTGTTCTTTCCTGCCTCTTGGCCAGTTCGAGTCCCGCGTCGGCCTTGTTGTCCACGCGAAGGTCTGCTCGGTCGGCGACGCTCTTGTCCTTGGCGACGAGTGCGCGATCGGCGGCACCGGCCCCGGCGGCGAACTGGGCGGCCTTGTCGTCTTCGCTCTTCCGCGTGGCCGGAGCGACGCCCGGTAAGGGCGAGGGAATGACGGGGGCCCGGTCGCTCTTGGCGACCACCGGCGGGGCGGGGGCCTCTTTGGCGACCGAATCCACCGGGGCCACAACACCGGTCCCCTTGCCCGCGGCGGACTTCTTCATCTGCTCCTCGGCCGGTGCGGCGGCTGACGGATTGGGCCCGCCGCCGGGGGCGAGGCCTTTGGGCGCCGCGCCCGCTTCGTCATAGGGGCCCGGCCCGGCGCGGAGACCGCCTTGGAAGTCGCGGGCCTTCTGGGTGTACTCGGCGTTGGACTTGACGTTCTTGGCGTGGCCTGTCGGCTCGGCAGAGGCGATCGACTCGCCGGCCGTGCCCTCGACGGCCTGGGTCGCCGCGGGCTTCTTCGCCCGCTCGCTCTCGGCCAGCACCTCGCGGAGCAGCGCGCCCCGGCCCAGCCAGGCCGCCTGGTTTATTTCCTGCTTGCTGTTGGGTTCGGTGGGCGTGTCGACCATCGCGAGCCGTGTCTGGGCCGACTCCAGCGAGTCCTGCTTCAGATCCTGCTTGTGGCGGAACTCCTCGAGCTTGCGGACCAGCGCGGGCAACTGCGACCGGGGGACGTTGGCGACGACGTACTTGACCTGTCCGGGTGCGGCCCCGACGGTGCGGTAGACGAGGTTGCCCGGGCGGCCGGGCGAGGCGGTGGGGGCGGGCTCGTCGGTCGTCGGGGCGATCTCCATGTCGAAGAGCGCCTGCTCGAGTCCGCGCCGGGCCAGCGTAAGGTCGCCGGCGTTGACGGGCACGTAGAGGGTTTCCGCCTCGGGCGATTCGCTCTGCTTGGCGGCGGGGCCGCCCGGCTTGGCGGGGGCGGGGCCTCAGCCGGCCTTGGCCGCCGCGTGCCCGGGGGCGGACCTGCCCGGGCCCTCGCCGCCGTCCCCTCCGGCAGCAACCGGGAACAACTCCCGCGGGGGGGCCTCGTGGGCCTTGGCCAGGGCGATGGGCTGATCGGCTGTGGAGGACTGGGGTGCGTGGGCGACGGGGGGCGTCCCGTGCGGAAACATCAGCAGGGCCACGTAGGTCGCGACACCGGCGGCGAGGAAGACCGCGGCGGCCGCCGCCGCCAACCAGAGCCACCGCCGCGAGGGCGAGGGGGCCTCATGAAGCCCCGGCTCCAGAAGCGACCGCCGCTCCAGCCGGGCCACCACCCGACGGGCAAAGTCGTCCGGGGCGTGCTCCCGGGGCAGCCGCCGCACGAGGGCCCTGGTGGCTCGCAGCCCGTCCAGCTCCCGGGCCAGGGCCGGCTCATTCGCCAGCGCCGTCTCCAGGGCGGCCGCCTCCGCCGGCGAAAGCTCGCCGTCCAGGTAGGCCGATAGCTGCTCGCTTGTCTTGTTACGCTTGATCATGCTTCACCAACCAGGTCCGCCAACTTTTCCTTCAGCGCACATCGCGCCCGGTGCAAACGGCTCTTGACCGTGCCGGCAGGCAGGTCGAGCACCTGAGCGATCTGATCGTAGTCCATCTCTTCAATATCTCGCAGCACCAGGACGATTCGGAACTCGTCGTCCAACTCGTCCATCGCGCCCAGCACGCGGTGCCGGGTTTCCAGAGCCATGGCGGCCTCGTCCGGGCGGACAACGTGCCGCCCGGCGGCTTCGTCGGCGAGGTTCGCCGCCTGGGAACCGCCGCTCTCGTCCAGCAGGTCCATCGAGCGGAACTTCACCCGCCCGGCCCGGCGGCGGTGCGACAGCGTCAGGTTCGCCGCGATCCGGAACAGCCAGGTGTAGAACCGGCTCTGCCCGCGGAACTGGTCGATGCGCTCCATCGCGCGGAGGAACGCTTCCTGGGCCAGTTCCTCGGCCTCGGCGCGGTTGGGACACATCCGCAGGACCATCGTGAAGATCCGGTCCTGGTACTTGGCCACCAGCGCGCCGAAGGCCTGCATGTCGCCCTGGCGGAAGCGAGTGACCAGCACCGCGTCTTCGAATGCAATCGGCCCGGGGGAGACGGCCTCTTCGCCGCCGCTGCTTGTCCCTGCCACTGCTTTTGACGCCTCGTGGTCCACAAGGTTCCCTGAAAAAGAGGATTTCTCGCGACGGCCTCCGGCTCGTCGCCGGGGCCGCCTCGCGTGAGTATATCGCGCCGCGCCCCGCTTCGCACGGCGAAAGAGACAGGTCAAGGCCGGGAGAGGGGATACGCCACAAAGGACCCGGCGCGGCCTCGAACCTTCGGTTCTCGGCCGCGCCGGGTCCTNNNNGCCGCGCCGGGTCCTTTGTGGCGTATCCCTCTTCCGTCGAATCGTAATCGCTGGACAATTTCAGGGGCAAATGGTAGGATATCCGCGTTGTGTTTCGAGGATCAGCCGGTCGGTCCGCTGGCACGCGGGCTCCGGGCACGGTCGGGCCGTGAGCGGAGTGCGGGTGTCAGGGGATCCTCCAGAGCAGGACGTTCCCGTGGATCAAGACACGTCGCACCCGGAGGCGCCCGGGTCACAAGAGGAATGGGTCGAGCGGTGCCAGCGGATCATCGGGTATCGGTTCATCGACCCGGCGTTGCTTCGGCTGGCGTTGACGCACGCATCGGTGGCCCCCACGCGCGCGATGAGCAACGAGCGCATGGAGTTCCTCGGGGACGCTGTCCTGGACCTGGTGATCTGCCAGGAGCTCTACCAGCGCGACCAGGAACTGCTCGAAGGGCAGATGACCAAGATCAAGTCCGCCGTCGTCAGCCGCCAGACCTGCGCCGACATCGCCGAAGACCTGGGTATCCAGGAGGCCCTGCACCTGGAGAAGGGCATGGCCTCCGGCGGCGACCTGCCGCGGTCGATCTCGGCGGCGGTCTTCGAGTCGATCGTCGGGGCGATCTACCTGGACGGCGGGCTGGGGCCGGCGGGGGATTTCATCCTGACCCACATGAGGCCCTACATTGCCACCGCCCTTCAGGACGAGCACCAGAAGAACTACAAGTCGGCGTTGCAGCAGCACGCCCAGCGGAAGTGGGGGGTTCCGCCGACGTATCAGCTTCTGGACGAGAAGGGGCCCGACCACAACAAGTGCTTCGAGGTCGCCGTCAGCATCGCGGGAAAATGCTTCCCCAGCGCCTGGGGCATGACCAAGAAGGACGCCGAGCAGAAGGCCGCCCTGGTCGCCCTGGTCGCCCTGGGCGTCATGGACGAGCCCTCCGAGAGCCCCGGGCCCTGAGTTTTTTTCATGTAACCGCTTGCCCCTGGCCGATCACACCTCTAGAATACACAAGTCCGTTGGCCTGTGCATGATCGAACGTGTCCTGTCGGCGGAACGAAAGAACGAATGTTTCAATCCAGGGCAATCCGAACGCTGGCGTTTCTGGCGGCCGCCATGTTCCTCGGCGCGGTCCTGCTTCTTATGATGAACACCGCCCCGATCCGGGTGGAAACTCCCGCGGCGTTGTCGTCGGAACCCCTCCCGCCGTACCACCAGTTGGTGCTGGACCATTTGGCGATTCCGCTCCAGGTCGAGAAGTGGCGTCACATCGTGGTGGGGTCTCACCTGCCCGAAGCCGCCGGCGTCTGGCAGCAGAGCCATTTCGTTATTGAGACGGATGCCCGCGGCCAGGTGCAGGTGCGGCCCACGCCGCTGTGGCGGAGCCAGCAGGCCGGGCGGTACTCCAACGTGCCCGGGCATGACTACAACGCCGACGGGATCGGCATCTCGCTGGCGGGCGACTTCGACCTGCACGCCCCGACGGAGGCGCAGATGGACGCCTTGGCCGGGCTCGTGCGGGAACTACAGACCATCTGCAACATCAACCACGATCGCGTGTATCTCTACCGCGAATTGACGAACACCCCTCGTCCGGGCGCGAAGTTCCAGGCCCACGACTTCCACACCCTCGTCCTGTCTCTGGGCCGCTGAGGCCCCCTCTCCATCATCCGGCCATCCGGATGACGCAGTAGATGTCCCACGCGATGTGCGAGCCGACGGCAATGCCGAAGCCGCGTGTCATGTAGGCCAGACCCCAGAGCAGCCCCGCCGCCGTCAGGAAGATGAAGCTCCCCCAGTTGAACGTATTGCCTCCGGGCAGGAAGTGGTAGAGGGCGAAGAGGACCGCCCCGATCACGACGCCCGCGGTTACGAACGCGTCCCGCCGCCACTTGAGCAGGTCCACGAAGAAGGCCGTGAACGCCGTGAGGAAGACCATGCGGAAGAGGAATTCCTCGTAGACGCCCGCGCCGACGGATTGCAGGGCGGAGGCCAGCAGTTCCCTCCCGCCGTGAAGAACCCTGTCGGCGGCGTTGAAGTGCCCCAGGATCATCAGCGGGCCGGCCCAGACGAGGCTCTCGACAACCATCACGCCGAGCACCCGCGGGCGGAACTCGAACCGGTCGCGGCGGACGTAGGCCCCAACGCCCAGCACGAACAGGACGAGCAGCGGGGGCAACACGGCCGAGGCCGCACCGAAATACCGGAGGAACCGTAGCAGGTCGTAGTTGGCCCGCAGGCCCATCGGCGCCGGCAGGAACAAGGCCCCCAGGTGATACGCCAGCAGCGGCGGCAGGATGAACCACAACGACAACAAAGGGCGCTTGGTCAGCGTCCAGTACGTCTCCAGTTCCATTGTCGATCGTGCGGATCTTCTAGCCATGCGGGGATTATGTCCGCCCGCCCCGCCGCCCGCAAGACGCGACCGTCCGACGCACGTCTGGGAGAGGGCTCAGGGCGTCTGGGGCGAGGAGGAGAAACGGATGAATGCCTGGTCGCGGGCGACCTCGCGGACGATGCCCTCGCCGATGCCGCTGACGTTTTCGAGGTCTTCCAGCCGCCGGAAGGGCCGATGCCCGGGGCGGGTTCGATATTCGACGATCGCCTGCGCCCGCTTCGGGCCGATCTCCGGCAGGCGGATGAGCGAACCGACCGGGTCGGCGTTGAGGTCGATGGCTTCGGCGGCGCGCCCCTGGCGAAGGGCCTGTTCGCTCGCCGAGCACCCGGGCCAGGGCGGGCACAGGATCGCGCGGGCGGCCAGGGCGGTCCCGGCGATCGCCAGGAGCGTCACCATCGCCGCCGCCCAGACTATCACCCATAGGGTGCGATCCGCTGCCTCCTGC
>JAPLNA010000306.1:0-4557 GCA_026693065.1 Planctomycetota bacterium | reverse complement strand
TCCACGCCGGTGATCAACTGGATCTTGAAATTCCGAAGTTCGCGATAGGCCGTCTTGGGCGTCATGTCGGCCTCGCACAGCCCGCCGTGGGGCAGGTAGTGGTCCTGGTAGTCCGCCAGGTCGCGCCAGCAGATGGATTCCACGAAGGGTTTGGAGATGGCGACGCGGCAGAACGCCTGGAGCCACTCGGCCTGGAGGCGGGGCGACCAGGCGGAGTGCCACTGGCCCGCCTTGGCGGGGTCGACCTCGCCTTCCCAGGCGTCGCCGGGGTCGGGCGTGTTGGCCGAGGGCACCTGGCAGGCGGTGATGTGGACGGTCTTGCCGAAGGAGAGAAACTCATCCAGCATCGTGGATATCTGCAGCAGGTCGCGCACGTAGTGCCCGTCCACCGGGGCGCCCATGTACAACTGGATGCCGAACGCGTCGAACTTGATGCCGCTCTGGACGGCCATGTCCGCGTACAGCATCGGCGGGATCGTACGCTGGTTGCGGGCGTAGTATTCCCCCCAGGGCATGGCCAGTTCGATCATCACCTGCGCCCGCGGGGCGATCTTCTTGACCTGCAGGCAGCACATCCGCGTCAGTTCCATCAGGCGTTCGAAACTCAGGTTGAAGCTGTTGCAGGCGTGGATGCCGCTGACGACGTTCCAGACCCGCACGTGGTTCTTGTACCGCTCGACCACCCGCTGCACGTGCTCGTACACCAGGTCGCGCAGGGTTTCGTAGTCGTGCTCCCAGATGTAGAGCCACTCGGGCAGTTGGGTCGGCTCGAACGACAGCAGCGGGCCGGCCTGGACGGGCTTGCGGGTGCGGGTGGCCCAATTGACCCAGGCGTCGACCTGGGTGTAGTGGTGCTGGTTTTCCCGGGGCTCGGTGTGCTTCCACGGGGTGGGCACGGAGACGAAGTCGAAGGTTTCGCGGACGCGTTCCTTGAAGTTGTCGGCGGTGGCCCGCAGGTCGGACACGACCCCGAAGATCGTCCGCCCCACGCCGCCGGGCAGGGCCTTGCGGCGGGCCAGGAAAAGGTCCGCGTGGAACAGGGCGTACTTCTCCCCCAGCGTCACGCTCCGGGCGAGGGTGTCGTCGGCCAGGGCGGAGGCCTCCGCCGGATCGGTCGTCTTCAGCGAGGAGATGAAGGTGTCGCGAATCGCGCCGAACTCCTCGTTGAGCCCCTCGGCGTCGGCGAAATCGAACAGCCCCCAGTCCTCGCACTTCTGGATGATCCGCATCAGCCGGGCGCGGGCGAGTTCCACGTTCAGGTTGTAGGGCTCCGTCCGCTCGGGCAGGCGGGTGGTGGGCAGGAGGAGCTTGCCGCTCTCGGCGGCCTGCCAGACGAGCGCCAGCCCGCACGCCCCGGGCACGCGTTTCATGCAGGTGACCTGCCCGTGTCCGGCGGCCAGGTCCGCCCGCACGGGGATGCCGTCCTGTCCGAACACGTACGCTCCGGCCAGATCGATCTGGTCGGCGGGCTTGCCTCGATCGTATACGCTAAACTTCAACATCGTGTCCGGAGTCTCTCCCGGCGGGCCGAACCCTTCCCCGGCCTCGCGTGGCTGGACGATCAGCGAACATTGTAGCTTCCGGTCGTCCGTCGTGCCACAAGGTGTTTGCCCAGCCTGGCGTAGACCGGCAGGCCGTCCGGGGCGATCTCCAGGTCGGCCTCGCCCAGGATCAAAGGCCCGGCGTAGTCGCGGAAGGCGTCCGTGACGCTCACGCCGTCGGGGCCGATGAACTCGGGGGGCAGCTTCTTCTCGCCGTTGGCGACGGTCTCCAACTCGACCAGCCCCGTGCCGCACCGATAGGCCCCGCCGGGGTGGCGTTCGAGCGTCACCATCATGCCGTTGACGCCCGCCAGGGCGGCCTCGACCGCCGAGCGCCCCACGCGATAGGCCTCTTCCACGTCCGTCCGCGAGGCAAAGTGCATCGCGTTGCGTTGGGCGGTGCCCGCGCGGTTCGTCCTGGCCTTGACGCCGACGCGGCTCTCGATGAGGGCTCTGACGGCCTCGCCCGCGCCGCCCAATTGCGAATGCCCGAAGGCGTCCTTGGCAAAGTCGCCGCCGGCCTGGCCGAGATACTGTCCCTCGGGCGTCTTGACCCCCTCGCCGCAGACCACAAAACACCGCTGGCGCCGGGCGAGGCAGTCCTTCACCTGCCAGACGAAGGTGTCGATCACGAAGGGCACTTCCGGCAGGAGGATGATGTGCGGGGCGTCGTCCTCATCCCGGCGGGCCAGCCCGGTCGCCGCGGCGATCCACCCGGCGTTGCGCCCCATCACCTCGTGGACGGTACAGGTGTCGTGGGTGGAAAGGGCCTCGGTGTCCAGCCCGGCCTCCATGACGGCGGCGGCGTTGAACTTCGCCACCGACCCGTACCCGGGGCAGTGGTCGGTGTAGGCCAGGTCGTTGTCGATGGTCTTGGGCACGCCGATGGCGACCATCTCGTAGTCGACCTCGCGCGCCAGTCGTCCGAGTTTGGCGGCGGTGTCCATCGAGTCGTTGCCGCCGATGTAGAAGAAGTAGCGGATATCGTGGGCGCGGAAGACTTCGAGGATCCGCTCGTAGTCGCGGCGGTCCTTGTCGAGGGAGCGCAGTTTGTGGCGGCAGGAACCCAAAGCGGCGCTGGGGGTGCGCTTCAGCCGGTCGATCTGGGCGGGGTCCTCCCGCTCCAGGTCCATCAACTGTTCCTGGAGCACGCCGAGGATGCCGTTGAGGGCGCCGTACACGCCCGTGAACGCGTCGCCGTGAGCCAGGGCCGCCTGGATCACTCCGCAGGCGCTGGCGTTGATGACGGCCGTCGGGCCGCCCGACTGGGCGACGAGGGCCTTGCCCTTGGGTCTGTTCATGATGACGCCTTTCCGGGCCTCCCGCCCGAACGGGGGCATTATACCCGCCGGGCCTCCGGTGGCAACGGGCGGAGATGAATCGTAGGGTTCCGGTAGCGAAGCCCACGGCGCGGGATGTCCCTGCGCGGCGGGGTCAACGGATTGGGACCATCAGAACTCTTGCCCTGGAGGCAATGCGGACGTGGAAGATCTGGATACGACGGTGTGGATCCTTCTGATGGGAGAAGCCTCCCCCGCCCTGACGTCGAGCCTCGGCCAGGCCGGTTGGCACGTGCAGACGGCCGGGGATGAAGTCGAGGCCCTCACCGCCGTCCGAAACGAGCCGATCGATCTTGTGCTCCTGTCCCTGCCCGTCGAGGAGATGGTCTCGGAAGACCTGCCCAACGTCCTTCGGCGGGTGTACCCGGGCTCGTACTTGCCGGTGATGATCATGGCCTCGGGCCCGGCGGAGGAACAGCGCTGCCGCTTCCTCCACAGCGGGGCCGACGACGTCGTGTGCGTCTCGACGGGCCCGGCGGAGGTGGTCGCCCGGGCCGGCGCGCTGCTCCGCATCAAACGCCTCCACGACCAGCTCTCGGCCAGTCACGAGGCCCTGCAACAATCGCTCTCCCGCGAGCGCAAGCTGCTGAGGCAGTTGCGGCACGACAACGAACAACTCCAGCGCCTGGCCACCACCGACGCCCTCACCCACGTGCAGAATCAACGGAGTTTCCAGGACATTCTGGCCCACCAGTTCCGCACGGCCAAGCGGTACGCCCATCATCTGAGCCTGCTGACGCTGGACGTGGACTTCTTCAAGACCGTCAACGACGTGCACGGGCACCCCAGCGGCGACTACGTGCTCAAGGAGCTGGCGCAGATCTTCCTGCACTCGGTGCGGGAGTCCGACGTGGTCTGCCGGACCGGGGGAGAGGAGTTCAGCGTCATCCTGCCGGAGGCCGACGCCCGACAGGCCCAGGCCTTCGCCGAGCGCATCCGGGCGCAGACCGCGGCCCGGGAGTTTATCGTGTACGGGCAGGCGATCCGCGTCACCGTGTCGATCGGGGCGGCGACGTTTCCCACCGACGTGGAGATCACGGACACCGGCATGCTGGTCTGGTTCTCCGACCGCGCGTTACTTCAGGCCAAGCAGACCGGTCGCAACCGGGTCGTCGCCTGCGGGGACCTGCCGCCGGCCCAGCGGGCGGCGTGGCGGGGGGAATACCTCGTTGGCGATCAGGCCTTGAAGGCCGACGGGCAGAGCTTGCTGACGACGCAGCCGTCGCAGTCGGGCTTGCGGGCGGAGCAGACGGCCCGCCCGTGAAGGATGAGCAGGTGGGAGACGTCGGCCCACTGATTCTTGGGGACCAGGGCCATCAGGTCCCGTTCCCATCAGGTCTTGTTCGATCTTGACGGGGTTGGTCTGTTTCGAGAACCCCAGCCGCCTGGACAGACGGATGACGTGGGTGTCGACGGTGACCCCCACGCAGATGCCGAAGGCGCTCTCGAGCACGCAGTTGGCGGTCTTGCGGGCGACGCCGGGGAGGGTGAGCAGTTCGTCCATCGTTTCGGGCACCCGCCCGCCGAACTTTTCGACGATCATCGCCGCAGCGGCGCGGATGTTATTGGCTTTGTTGCGGTAGAACCCGGTCGAGCGGATGTCATTCTCGAAGGTCGCCTGGCGGGCGCGGGCGTAGTCGGAGGCCGTGCGGTACTTGCGGAAGAGCGTCTCGGTG